>JAZQNO010000020.1:0-78953 GCA_045627385.1 Bacteroidales bacterium | reverse complement strand
GTCTCCCAGGCAGAGACCGAAGAAAAGCGTAAAGAAGGGAGCGAATGCCGTGGTAGGATCCAACTCGCCGTAGTTGGGCAGCGAATAAAGCTTGGTGAGCGGTTCGAACAGACGTCCGAATTTGCCGTTCTTCAGTTTGATGGGCACATCGGCATCTTCCATGACAGCATTTTCACACTGGTAGTAGACATCCGAACCTTCCAGGAAAGCCAGCAGTTCGGCTTCGCAGTCCTCAGGCACAAAGCCTTCGAGAAGCATCACTTTGTCGCCGGCGGTCTTTTCCGTATCGGAGATGACCTTGGTCAGTGAAAATTCGTCCTGAACGCGGTCTTCGGTCAGTTCGAGCGTACGGATATGCTGCAGGGCAGCCTCGTGCATCGAGCGGTCGAGACGTTCCGCCTCCCGCTGTCTGTCGGCCATGGCATCCCGCAGTTGCGAGAGCGAACGGTCCGACATGCGCACGCGGTCCGCGGAAAGCTCGGGCGCTGCAGCTCCGGAAGTGAAAGTGACGAAATAGACAGAGCCGGAGACCTCGTTCACCTTTCGGGCGTGATACAGGCTCTCCCACTCTTCACGGTATGCCGTCTGGCTGCAGCAGAAAAAATCGGTGCGACAACCGGCTTCCTGCAGACGAGCGATCAGTTCCCAGTCGAAATCTCCCCAGACCGAAGTCTGGTCCAGTTCCTTTTGCAAGGCCTGCATCTGAAGCTGCAGGTCGGCCTTCTGCTGCTGGAGAGATTCCAGCGAAGAGAGAATGGCCAGGCCGTCGGCCTTGGGATCGGCCGCCGACAGAACATCGTCTTTGACCACCAGGGCATTCAGCGCTTTCAGCATAGCTTTCAGACGGCGGCTCTCATCGAGATGCCGCTGAAGTTCGGGATTGGCGCTCAAATCGGCCTCACGCTCTTTCACATGGAGCACACCGGCCTCACGCAACTTGGAAAGAAAATCTCCATAAACGGCGTGGAACACCAGAAAACTGTATTTCTTCATCGGGACGATCATAGGCTGACCTCCTTTCCTCCGGCTGCCAAAGCAGCCTCTTCAGCAGCCTTTGCAGCCGCCTGGCGGGTCTTGACGATCTTCTGAGAAGATTTCGACAGATTCTCTTCGTCTTCCATATAACGTTTGATTTTCCGGATGGCATCCTGATAGCCGGGAATCTGCACCTTCTCGAAAAGGTTCACCTTCTGGGTGATTTTCTTGCGGGCATATTCGAGCAGACCAAGCTTGTTCACACAGAAATCGTGCTCGATGCCCATACGGGCCAGTTCCTTCAGACGGTCGATACCGTCGGCATACCATTTCGGAGCATTGAACATGTTATACGGTTTCAATTCGAATACGACATCATCCAGCTGCGGAATGCGCACGCCGGCCACCTTACGGGTGGACAGGCACACATCCTTGACCGCGATGAGCGACCCGTCGAATTCGTTCCAGAGAGCATGCATCCCCTCGTAGCGGACGATTTCGTCCTCGAGGCGACGGGCCAGGACCTTTTCCTCGTCCTTGGCCCGCTTGACTTCAAGCCGCAGCGCACTCTCCTTGTTCTTGATGGTCGGAAGAGAGCGTTCGCGTATCTTGAGCTGCTTCTCAAGCCCCTGCATCGACATTTTATTGTATTGAAACGCTATAGCCATAAGAGCTCATCAGTTTTTTGGGAAATACTTGTCGACCAGCTGCTGCTTGATGTTGAGTTCTTCCACCTTGAAATTGCGGGCCATGATCTGCCAGGTCCGGTCGAGCATCTCCACCGTATCGATATTGACATCGACAGAAAGGATCTGGGAGGAATATTCCTTGGCGAACGCCAGAGCGCGCTCGTCGTAGTCGCTCAGGTCGAAACCGTTTTCCAGTTTGGTCTTGGCGTTGGCGGCATCGGAGAACAGACGCACGGCGGCGTTCATCACCTGCGGATGGTCTTCGCGGGTCTTCTTGCCGATGACCAGCTGTTTCAGACGGGACAGACTGCGGAAAGGATCGACGATGACCTTGCCCACATCGGAGTCTCGGCGCAGATAGAGCTGGCCTTCGGTGATGTAACCGGTGTTGTCGGGGATGGCATGCGTGATGTCGCCGCCGCTCAAAGTGGTGACAGCAATGATGGTGATGGAACCTCCGGCCTCGAACTGTACGGCCTTCTCATAAATCTTCGCCAGATCGGAATAGAGCGAACCGGGCATGGAGTCCTTGGAAGGAATCTGGTCCATTCGGTTCGACACGATGGACAATGCATCGGCATACAGCGTCATGTCGGTCAGGAGCACCAGCACCTTCTCATTCTTTTCGACGGCGAAATATTCGGCCGCGGTCAGCGCCATGTCGGGAATCAGCAGACGCTCCACCGGAGGATTCTCGGTGGTGTTGATGAAGCTGACGATATGGTCAAGCACACCGGCATTGCTGAACACGTTCTTGAAATACAGATAGTCATCGTTGGTCAGACCCATGCCGCCCAGGATGATCTTGTCGGTCTGGGCGCGCAGGGCCACATTGGCCATCACCTGGTTGTAGGGTTGGTCGGGATCGGCGAAGAAAGGAATCTTCTGGCCCGACACCAACGTATTGTTCAGGTCGATGCCGGCGATACCGGTGGCAATCAGTTCCGAAGGCTGCATACGGCGCACGGGATTGACCGAAGGACCGCCGATTTCCACTTCCTTGCCCTCGGGCACCGGACCTCCGTCGATAGGATCGCCGAAAGCGTTGAAGAAACGGCCGGCCAGCTGGTCGCCCACGCGTAGCGTCGGAGCCTTGCCCAGAAAGACCACTTCCGCATTGGTACGGAGGCCTTCCGTGCCGCCGAACACCTGCAGCGTGATGTCATCGCCCATAATCTTGACCACCTGAGCGAGATGCCCGTCCACGGTGGCCAGTTCGTCGTAACCCACGTTGGTAGCCTTGAGCGTACAGGTTGCCTTGGTAATCTGGGTTATCTTGGTATAAATCTTCTGAAATGCTTTTGTTGCCATAACTGCGGTGTATTAACGGATTGCCCTTTCACTGATGATCTGGTCGGTCTCCTTCTCGAACTTCTCGAAGTCGGCGCTGTGGAACTCGCTGTAGTTCATCTGGCGCAAGGCATTGATCATACGTTTGAAATATTCCATCACCTCGCTGAAACTGTCGAAGCGGAAATCGGTACGGACAATGCCCATCACCTTGCGGAGCATATACTGCTGGCGTTCGATGGGACATACGGCGTCGATGCGGTCGAAGGCATCCTGCTGCAGCACCACGAAATCGACGATTTCCGATTTCCAGAACGTGAGATGGTAATCGAGAGGCACACCGTCGTCACCCAGGATGTTGATCTGCTCCTGCACTTCCTTGCCGCGCTGCATCAAAGTCTTCATTTCGTTGACCATGGGAATCCAGTCGGGGGAAATGAGCTGTGAGATGTACTCTTCGAACTCCGGATATTCGATGTATTTGGAATAAGAATCGATGGGGTTGACAGCCGGATAGCGCTTGCGGTCGGCACGGGCCTGTTCCAGGGCATAGAAACAGCGGGCGGCTTTCTTGGTGCCTTCGGTCACAGGTTCCTTCAGATTGCCGCCGGCAGGCGAAACCGTACCGATGAAAGTGATGGAACCGGTCTGTCCGTTGTTGAGATACACGTAGCCGGCACGGCCGTAGAAGGCCGAGATGATGGCGGAAAGGTCCATCGGGAAAGCGTCCTGTCCGGGAAGTTCCTCCAGACGGTTCGACATTTCACGCAGCGCCTGAGCCCAACGAGAAGTGGAGTCGGCCATCAGCAACACCTTCAGACCCATCGAACGGTAATATTCGGCAATGGTCATGGCCGTGTAGACAGAGGCCTCACGGGCGGCCACAGGCATATTGGACGTATTGGCCACGATGATGGTGCGTTCCATCAGTTTGCGACCGGTATGCGGGTCGACCAGTTCGGGGAACTCGGTGAAGATTTCGACCACCTCATTGGCACGTTCGCCGCAGGCTGCCATGATGACGATGTCGGCTTCGGCCTGTTTGGAAATGGCATGCTGAAGCACCGTCTTGCCTGTACCGAAAGGACCGGGGATGAATCCCGTACCGCCCTCGACGATGGGGTTGGCGATATCGATGATGCGGACACCGGTTTCGAGCAGACGGAAGGGACGCGGTTTTTCCTTATAGGCGGTGATGGCCTTCTTGACGGGCCAGCGCTGTACCATGGTCACATTCACGTCCTGACCGTTCTCGTCGCTCAGGACGGCGATGGTGTCATTTATTCTGTACTGGCCGTCGGCGACGATGCTCTTGACGGTGTACTGGCCCTTGAAAGTGAAGGGGACCATAATCTTGTGCGGCTGCTGGTTTTCGTCCACTTCGCCCAGCCAGGCGGCGGCATCCACGCGGTCGCCCACCTTGGCGATGGCCTTGAAATCCCACAGCTTCTCTTCATCGAGCGGAGAGGTGTACTGTCCGCGACGGAGGAAGACGCCCTCCATCTTGTCGAGGTCGTTTTCCAGACCGTCGAGGTTGCGCGACAGAAGGCCCGGGCCGAGCAGCACCTCCAGCATGTGGCCGGAGAATTCCACTTCGCTGCCCACTTTCAGGCCACGGGTGCTTTCGAAGACCTGCACGTAGGCATCGGCACCGATCACCTTGATGACCTCAGCCATGAGCCGGGTGCCGGCGGTAAGGATGTAGCAGATTTCATTCTGCGACACCGGGCCGTCAACGGTCACGATCACCAGATTGGAAATGATTCCTTTTACTGTTCCTTTAGTTGACATTATCGTATTCGTTAAAAATTTTGTGCATATGGGGATTTACGCCTCTTTGGGAATGGCGACGTTTTCTTTGAGCGACGCAATCAGGCTGCGGAATTTTTCCTCGCCGGTGCGTGCGTCGAGAGCGATCCAGCGTTCCAAGCTCTGCAGTTTGACCAAATAGGCAAGCAACAGTTCCACTGAGAAATGACAGCTTTCACAGAGTTCATCCAGATAGGCCCATTTGAGACGGTCAATCTTCTTCTCCCGTTCGAGCAGGTCGGGTTCTTCACTGATGCGCAGCAGGCTGTCCATCTGGGGGAACACCTGCGACAGGTTAAAATCGCGGGCCGTAGAATTGGCCAGCGCCTGGCAGATTTCATTGTCGCCCACCAGTTGACCTTCCACATCAAGTCCGTACTTGCGACAGTTGAGGGCCAATTGAATGTTGTTGAGGTTCTGTTCGAAAGCAAACCAGTTGCGGACCATGGCATTGGGCGCTTGAGCGGCAAACTCGTAGAACAGAGCCGTCAGGCGGTTCTCCTCCCCACCCTCCGGGATTAGGCCTTCGATGCGTTCTTTCAAGAACAGAAGCATATAGGCGGGCACACCGGGAAGCGGCTTGCGGTCGTCATAGTCGGCTTCGGACAACTGTTCCTGAAACTGCTCGGCGCTGATGCTTCCCAACGGATGGAAAGCGGCTTCTTTGTCGCGCAGCCAGGCCAGCAGGTTCCGGTTGTCGTAGGTCATGCGGAAATAGCCCGCCAGACGGCGGTCGCTGGCCGTAAGCGCCTGCATCAGCTGCGAAAGGCACTCCTCATAGCCCATGGACAGCTTGCCGTCGTCGGCTGTGATGTCGGGCAGACCGGTGACCAGATAGTAATACTTTGACATATCCGGAGCTTAGAAGAGCATTTCGACAAGACGGGGACGGAGGAATTCCTTGAAATATTCCACGAAATCCTGCTTTCCGAACTGGATCTTGTAGGAGCCGTCGGCTGCGGCCAAGGTGAAATCGGTTTCATTGCCGTTGACCTGACGGATCTGGAGACCCTTCTTGAGTTCTTCAGCGGCTTTGGCCTTGAAGAAAGCCGTCAGCGCGGCCTCGTCGGCGGTCTCGATGCAGAGTTCGCCTTTCGATGCCCAGTTCTGAACGAAAGTCAGCAGCATCTGCTGCATGAAATTCTTGTCTGATGTGGCTTGTTCCACAGCCGCTTCGACCACCTTGCCGTTGAGCAGGTCGACCACTTCCGACTTGAGGGCTTCCACCGACTGGGCGGCGAAAAGTTTCAGTTCGGCCTTGGTGTTCTTGTCGAGTTCGGCAGCCTTCTTGCCGGCATCGGCCAGAATGGCTTCAGCCTGTTTCTTGGCTTCTGAAAGCAGGTCTTCACTCTGTTTGCGGGCAGCAGCGACAATGGCTCCAGCCTCCTGATTGCCTTTCTCAACACCCTCGTGGAAAAGCTGTTCGGTCAGTTCTTGGATAGTATTCATATAGGGGAAAAAAATTGTTGTCTTTTGTGCGCGAAGGTACTCAAAATACCTCATTTTTCCCAGACCTTTAGGCACAAAAAAGAGGGGAATCCCGCAATTTCGGGAACCCCCTCTCTATCAGAGTTTTAAATAATTATTCGTAATCAGGGTACGGCAGGTACCAGTTCTTCTGGTCTTTCAGCCAGAGATGATACGCTCCGGTTTCGTCACTCTCTGCCTCACCGTGTTTCAGGCCGATGGCCTTGCCGATATAGTTGGCACTAGGCTCATGCAGGGTGAAACGCATCAGGTCCTGAAAACGGGTACCCTCGAAAGCCGATTCGAAAGCACATTCTTCCAGAATGAGTTTCTCAACCCATTTGATGGAGTCTGCGCGGGTCGGAATAGTGTCAAGTTCAGCATAATCTTCAAGAGAAACCGGTTTGGCAACGCCTTGACCGCGTGAACGGGTACCGATATTCCGGCTGAAACGGTCCGAACTCCAGTCCGTGAAGTCTTGGCCCAATTCGGAGGGGTTGACCTTGGTGGAGTCGGCCAGAATGTTGTTGGAAAGACCATAATTGATCACAGCAAGGGCCAGCGAAGGACAACCATAGCGGTTGACAGCCTCGGCAAAACGCAGATATTCAACAGACGCACGTTGCACATAGATGATATCGCTGCTGTAAATTCTGATGTAAGGCGAGCCATCCGGTTCCTTGGTAATCTGGAACTCTTCATCCAAAAGTTCATCCGAGTTGTCCGTAACGGCCGACGAACTGCCGACACCATTAATGACAATCTGGCCGGACAAACGGCCGTAACTGCCCCAACGGCCGCGCAGGTCACCGGAGAACTCTACGATTGAGTTGTCATTGGAACCTTCTTGAATACCCTCATCTTCGGAAGTGTCATCGTTGTCAGTCGAACCGCCACCACGGCGGTTGTATCCGGTATAAGTCTGACTTTCGAACCAGTCGACAGCACGTTCCGACGGAAACAGTTTGTAGTCGGCATAGGTCAGACGGTATAAGGGACACTGCTCGAAATGACCGTACAAAGACGAGTAATAGTATGGAATGGCAAATATGACATCTCCACCTGCGGTATTGGCCTGCAGAGAAGTCGACCATTTATCGGTGATGGAAAAATAGGTGTCGTAGGCATCCGTCTCACTCGTTACGTAACTGGCCGTGGTAGAATTGACGGTGCGGCGGTTGTCGAAAATATCCTGATAGAAGACTCTGGCGGCATTCTCATATTCATTCTGCCAGAGGTACAATTCACCGAGCATATAATTGACCGACGGGAACACCAGACTGGATTGCACTCCTCCCATGCTACCGTAATCGGGCATCTTGATGCCTTCAATGTCCTTCAGATCCAGAATCAGCTGGTCGAAAAGTTCACTCCGGTTCAGCTTGGTTCTGGTTTTGCTCACATCTTCGATTGTCAGAATGGGCGAAACGAAATAATAAGCCTCACCATAGTTCAAAGCCAACTGCATATAGACCCAGGCACGGATGGCCTTGGCGGCGGCCCAGTCCTCGGTAAGCGGTTTGGCACCGTTCACCATCACCGATGTATCCATATTCTGAATCAGATAATTGCAGTGATTGATGACCACATAGTAGTCATTGACGTTGTTCCAGTAGCTGTCTTCCGACAGATTCATCAGTTCCGACACTTCACGCAGGTTGATGTCGGCATTGTGAGTGACGTCCATCATATCGGCACGCAACTCACCCAAAATCACATAGTCGTCACCCAATGTCTGCAGTTTGTTCAAAATGCCGGCAATGGAGTAAAGAGAATCGTTGGGGTTGTCGAGTTTGTTGTCTTTCGCCATCAGATAGCGGTTCGACTCCACCTCGAGCATCTTTTCGCAGGAAACGAATGCCGGAGCTAATACAGCCAACAGGCATACATATACATTAAAGCGTTTCATAAGCTTGTTCTTTTGCGATTAGAGATTGAACTTAAGGCCAAACATAAACGACTGGCACTGAGGCTGCAGACCGGCATCAATACCCTGGCAGAGGACATTGGTCGAAATGGACGTTTCGGGATCCAGGCCCAAATAGTGGGTCCAAAGCGCCAGATTGTTGGCGGCGGCCCAAATGGTGAGTCCGTTGATGTTGGGAATCTTGTAGGGCACATCCCATGCGAGTTTCAGACTGCTCAGACGCAGGAAGGAGCCGTCCTCAATCCAACGGCTGGAGAAAGTGGAGTTGCCCATGGGATCTCCGTAGGTCGCCTTCGGCATGGTCACGGTCTGTTGCTTTTCCGATCTCCAGCGGTTAAGAGTCGCAATGGTCTGATTGTCGAAACCGCTCAAGGATTCCAGCTGACGGCGATAGTAGTTGTAGACATCGTTGCCAAGCGAATAGTTGAACATGGCGGTGAGGCTGACACCCTTGTAGGAAATCTTGGAACTGAGCATACCCGTCAGGTCGGGATTCGGATCGCCGATGACCTGCTTGTCGTGCTCGTCGATAAAGCCGTCTTTGTTGACGTCTTCAAACAACATGTTTCCGGCTGTAAAGGGCTTCTTCGAAGTATCTTCACCCACCAGATAGACATAATCGTTACCCAGATAGTTGGCTGTGGATGCTTCTGCATCGTTCTTCAGCACCTTGATGGCCTTCAAGCCGTAGAACTGGCCGATAGGACCGCCGACAGCCGTCAGAATCTGTCCGTCATACAGGTCGGTCAGATAATCGCCGTTGGCCAGGCTGACAATCTCATTCTTGTAATGGGCAGCCGATACGGAGGCTTCCCAACGGAAATTCTTCGTATCAATCAGACGCAGGTTGGCAGACACATCGTAACCTTTGTTGGTGAGCTCGCCGTCGTTGGCCCAGTAGGAATCGAAACCGGCAATCGGATTCAGTGCCTTCAGAGCCAGCAAATCTTTAGTGCGGTGGCTGAACACGTCGGCAGACACCGAAAAACGGTTGCGGAAGAGCGACAGATCGACACCGAAGTTGGCCTTGGTCGTCGTTTCCCACTTCAGTCTGGTATTGCCCAGATTGCCCAGTACAAGACCGTTCAGGTTGCCATAATAGTTGGAGGAAACGAAGTAGGCGTACGACAGATAATCCTCGATGTCGTCATTGCCGGTCAGACCGTAGCTGGCACGAAGCTTTAACATGTCGAGCATGTTGAGGTCTGCCATAAAGTCTTCGGCCGAAACCAGCCAAGCTGCCGTCATGGAAGGAAATACGGCCCAGTTGACACCGAAGAGGTTCAATGCGCCGTCGATATTCTTGCCGAAACGCGACGAGGCGTTCATCGAGACCGTGGCATTCAAGTAATACTTTTCGAGATAGTTCCAGTCCGCATTGGCGAAATAAGACAGATTCTTGACCGTGCGGTCTTCTCCGTCCATGAATTTGTAAGACAGGTCGGCCTTTACGAAAGTCTGGTTGTCTTCACCGGTATTGTAACCGCCGACCAGATCCCATACGCGGAATTCCTTCATATAGCGCCATCCGGCCATCGCCTTGAGCGAATTGCCGCCGAAACTGTTGTGGTAATCATAAGTCAGTTCGAAGGTATTGCGGATGTCACGCATACTCTGAGACTTAGCCTCGTTGAGGTATCTTTGGGTATAACCGCCCGAAGAGAATTCGACACGCGGAGCCACACCCAGAATCGGAGTGAAATAAGATTCGTAGAATTTGTTGAGGGCATAGGCTGCCGTTCCTTTCAGCGACATGTGCTGGTTGATATCCCATTTCGGACGGGCAGATGCCGTGAATGTGGTCTGCTTGCTCGACTGCTCTGCCAAGTTCAGGATGGAGACAGGATTGTTGACCAGCAGGATGTCATAATCTTCCATTTCCGAAGTGACAGGATAAATGCCGTTATCGTTCTTTACACGCGAATACGAATACGGATAGAACATCGGAGACTTGATGGCTGCCTGATAAGCGGGCGCCGTAGCGCTGACACCGTCGTTGTTGAGGTTGTACTGCACCGAACTGACGGCGAAATCGACCGGCAGATTGATGGTCTTGGAAATGCTGATATCCGAATTGAATCTGAAATTCAGATGGTTCATCGTATTGCCGTCCAGAATACCTTGATTGGTCAGGAAACCGACAGACAGAGCATACATACCGACCTGGTCACCACCGGTGGCGCGGGCACCGTAGCTCTGGCTGAAAGCATTCTGGAACACCCAGTCACTCCAATCCGTTTCGTTGTGATACTGGTTGTAATACAGATAGTTGGGATCATCGTTGAAAAGGGCCATATTGTCCACCTCTGCCATAGTGTAAGAAGTACCGGCAAACATTTCGCTGGCCAGCACGCGGCTCTGCTCGGCGTCGAGCATGGGAAGCGTCTGATATGGAAGAGTGATTCCGGCGGAAGCGTTGGCCAGAATGCGGGTGACAGGGTCATGACCGCGGACCGTCTCGATAAGGATGACACCGTTGGCAGCCTTGGCACCGTAGAGCGAGGTGGCGTCTTTGATGACCGTAATGTTTTCGATATCCTTCAAATCGATGTTGAGCAGGTAGTTGGCTTTGAATCCGTCGTGGATGGACTCCAGATCCAGATAAGTTTCCGTGATGATGCCGTCCACAATGATCAGCGGCTGGGAGTGCGAGTTGATCGAATTGAAACCGCGGACATACATATTGGCACCGATGCCCTCCTTTCCGGAACGGCGTGTGATACGGATATCGCCCATACGGTCGAGCAAAACACTCTCGACGGTCTCAATCGGCGAAAGCAGGTCGAGATCTTCGACAGTCTTGGTAGCGGCACCGCGCGACAGAAGCGTCATATCGGCAGGATCCACCTGAGGACGATAACCCATAGGAGTGGAGAACTCGGCAGCCGAAAGATAGACCATCACGCTGTCACGACCGCGCCATTCCACATCGCCTCTGTCGAATCCATTGGCACTGACCCGAAGTATGGACGTGGGATTTTTAACTTTCAAGACAAAGGTACCATCATCGAGGGTGTAGACAAAGGCAGTGCCCATGCTCACCTTGGCACCGTCGACAGGATCTCCGGTAGCCGAGTTGAACACCCGACCCTTGATGTTGACCATATCGCCGTTATCCTGCGCGTAAGCCGCAAAAGAGAGCATGCCCAGCGCCATTACAGCTGTCAACAGAACACTTTTCATATACTTTTTCATACTCATTGCAGTTTCGGATTAAAGGGCAGGTTCGAAAATCACGCAGTCGATCAGCAGATTGCGCGAATAGCGCTTGGTTTCCTTGGAACTCACATTATTATAGACCTTGAAAGTGACCGAAGGAATCTCAAAACAAGTGCAATACGGGAAAGTGACCGGCGAAGGATTGCCGTCGGCATCACGCGTGACAAGCACGGTATCCACCTTGAAAGGATCGTTCGTGTAGGTGAACTTGTTGTAGTTGATTTCCTCACGAAGGCCGTCTCCTGTAGGATATGCCAGCGTAAACTGCATCTTGTTGGGCAGACATTTGGCCGAATCCTCAGCTTCAGGCTCGCGAACGTAATAGGTGGCAGGTACCAGTACCACATAAATATTGTAGGCGGTACTCTGAAGATCGTAGACAAAGAAAGTGGCATACGCCTTGTCCGTCGAACTCACAGGAACGACTTCCAGAAAACCCTTGTTTGAAATCTGGTCCGAAATCCAGGGATAAGACCGGGTCTGACGGCTGTAGGTATTGCGGGCCCTCATTTCGGCAGGATCAAGAGTGAACGCTCCAGAATTGCTTTCGGCTTCCACTTTGACGGTCTTGCACCAGTCCGAAGGAGAGAAATGAAGATGGTCAGCCATATAGACGACACCGTTGCTGACAGTCGTGTCGCGGGAATCGGAAAAGAATTCGGCAGGATTCTTGATGATGTAGTCTTCCTCGTCTACCAAATTGTAAACCTCACAGATATTCGGTTTCATATAGGTTGCTGCGGCTATGTCTTCAGGAGTACGCACTCCACGGAAAGACATTTTCAATGCCATGACCGATACGGTTGACTGATACTGCATTGAATCGGCATAGTTGTCTTCCTTGTAGTCCGGACCGATTGTCATTCCGGTCTCCAGACGGGGAATGACACTGTTGGAATAGACGAAATACGATTTGATACTGTCGAACATTTCGTCCCATGCGGCATTTTTTGGAGCCAGCAGCGTATAGGAACTGTCTTCGTCTTTAAAACTGCCAATATCGGATAGCAACCCGTTATTGTACCAAAAAATAGAATCATAAACCGACTGTCCGTTCTCGTCGAAAGTCAGGAAAGTACTGGCAGCTTCGTTGAACTCGTACTCTTCATAAGAATTCAGGAATCTGAAATAATTCTCAAAACCGGGCGTATACTGCAGGAATTCCCAAATGTTTCGCACGTAAGGCTCGTAATGATCCAGCACCTGCAGAATGCCATTGTTGACCGTAATGTCGTTTTCGATGACGGTCTGCTGTCCGAAAGTATACCCGGGACCGGAACGCGAGAAACGGATTTTCTTGTGGTTCAGCATACTCACAGGTTTGTCATCTTCCGTAATGGATGTGCAGGTCAGCGGATAACGGGTGATATGGTTTTCGACGAAGGTCTTCAGTTCGTCATCGCTGTACTTGAGATTCGTCAGAGATGCGTTGACAGGAGCCCAGACGGTATAGCTCTGGGAACGCGAAAGGATGGAATCGTATCCGGTCGATTTCAGCATTCCGGAAAAAATGCTCAGTTCGGGACGCTCGTTGATGGCATCCATCAGGGTCTGATCCAGGATTTCGTCCACATAGGACTGGTAGTGCTCATCCCACATTTTGTCCGTACATGAGGCGAACAGCGTGAGCAGCGGAACCATCCACAACAGTTTCAGTTTGTCTGTCATATCTGTTTTTGATTAATTGTTTTTGGAAGAAGTTTCGTTGGTCCGGTAGAACGGATTCTGCTGGATAGAATCATTGGCCAGGATTTCATCCTCACTGACAGGCAGATACAATGCATCCATAGAGGAATACTTGCTCTTCATCAGATTTTCGGTAGTATTGTAGAAACGACTGTCATACTTGTGGTCTACCGTTTCCCATACCGATGTGGGATCGTTGTCGTGTTCAGCCTTTCGGACCAAATCGAACCAGCGTTTTCCCTCAAAGAGGAATTCGCGCTGACGCTCCATGAACACCAAATCTCTGACAGAGTAATAACTGCCATATTCATCGAACGAAAGAGTGTCTGACAATCGGTTGGTAGGATGGGAACGGAACCAGGTCTTGTTGACCATGCTGATTGACTCGCGCAAAAGTTTCTCCCAGACCTGGACATCCTGAGTTTCCTTGCCTTTGGCCAGTTCGACCAAAGCCTCGGCACGAATCAGATAGATGTCCGACAGACGGTAGACAATCCAGTTGCAGTCACTCTTGGTGCGATATGAGAACGTGTAACCGCCGAGTCCGTTATCGATGCAGGAGCTGCAGGAATATTTGGTTATTTCGTTGTAGAGTTCGTCGCGGACAGATCCGATGAAAAGATTGCTGCGGATATCATCGTCTTCCATGGGGAATGCCCAACTGCGGATGGCCGATGCCGATGCGGAAAGCTGACCGGCATCCTTGCTATTGCCATAGAAAGACGAAATGCTGGAATTGGAAAGTTCGGTGCCTGATTCGAACTGAAGTTCGAAAATACTTTCAGAAGAATTGCCGCGGGAGAACACTTCATCAAAAAAGAAATCCGGATCGACCAAACTGTAACCCGAATTACGGGAAGTACGGGAAAGAGACGCATTGTAATCGAGGAACTCGTTGCACTCGTCCAAACACTCCTTATACATACCCTTCCACAGATAAATGTCAGCCAACAAGGCTCGGATGCTCTGTCGGTTGAAACGGCCCTTGTTGTGGGCAAGTGCGTTGCTGCCCGTGTAGGAAGACTGGGCATTCTGCTTGGCTTCCTTCAGATCGGCAATCATATAGTCAAGGATTATCGAACCCGGAGTGGCCGGCAGGTCGAATTCCTTGTCATCGTCGATGGTCGGCTCTGTGTTGAAAGGGACATCACGGAAAGCGCGCACCAGATAGAAATAGCACAAGGCGCGGATAGCCTGAGCTTCGGCCCGATGGGCATTCATTTGTCGTGGGGAATAGTTTTTATCTACATCCTGCACCTGTGGTGCGAAATGCAGCACCGTATTGCAGTAGTTGATGACCGTATACAGAGTTGACCAGTCGCAATAAACGTTGGTAGGAAGGATGTTGGCTTCCAAGAGATATTTCTGGTCGGTCGTGACTTTTGAACCGGGATTGATGTTGTCAGAGCGAACTTCACCCCAAAGAATCATTCGTGCAATGCAAGCGGGTTCAAGCATGGAACGATAGCAGGATGCCACAACGCCCTGCACATCAGAGGCATTCTGCCAGTAATCTTCAAGCAGAGTCTCGCCTTCCGGCAGGATTTCCAACCAGTCACCACAGGAATTGAAACTGAGTGCCATCACCGACGACATCAGGACAATCTGGATTTTATTGAGTATTCTTTTCATAATTCCATCAATTTAGAAACCGAGTCTTAAACGGAGCAGGAAATCTTTCGAACGAGGCGTCTTGCTTCCGTCGGATGCCACCTGAGTGGTGTTGTAACCGACTTCAGGATCCACACCGGTGTAACGGGTGAGGACAGCGACGTTCTGAATGGAAAGATAAATGCTCAGAGAATTCAGATGATAGGGTTTCAACACCTCACGAGGAACCGAATAGTTGAAGGTGAGGTATTTGAAGCGCAGGAAGGAGGCATCTTCCACATAACGGTCACTGGCCAGCCAGTTGTAACCGTAGTTATACAGAGCTCGAGGCATGAGTGTCTGGTCGCCTTCCTTGCGCCAGCGCCAGTTCACAGCAACGCTCTGGTTGTTGTTGGTGTACATGTTTTCGGCATTCATACGGGCCGAATTGACCACCTTGTTACCAGCACGGAAGTTGAAGAAGGCCGACATCGAAATCTGTCCCCAGCGGAAATTCGTACCGAAACCACCGTTCACCTTTGCCTGAGAGTTGCCCAGATAAACGATGTCCAATTCGTCGATGGAACCGTCGTGGTTGATGTCGCGGTACATGGCGTCACCGGCCTTGAATTCGTAAGCGGCCGTGTTTCCGTAAGCGAACATCATCGGTTTGGTGTTGCCGTTGGCATCGAGAATGGCATTGCCGTCCTTGTCGCGGGCAATCGGACAGGTGGCCGAAGGATTGGCCGGATCATACTTGCCGTTCTCGTAGACACCCAAATATTCGAAGCCGTAGATGGAGCCTACTGAGTTGCCGATCTGGACACGCGACAGATACGAACCGTTCTTGAAATCGTAGTCCTTGTTGTAGCGGGTCAGCACCTCGTCGGTCAGTTCGATGATGGTGTTGCGGTTGTTCGAAAAGTTGAAGTTGAGGTCCATGCTGAAACGGTTCACCCGGACAAGGTCGCGGATGTGGCCGTTGAACTCCCAACCCTGGTTGTTCATCACACCCACATTCGAGTAATCCAGCGTCTTGAAACCGCTCGACGAAGACACGCCCAGACCGCTGAACAGCATGTTGGTCGTGTGCTTGAAATAGTAGTTGTAGTCGATGCCAAACTTACCGTCTACCAGATCGAAGTCTGCACCGATGTTATGCTGTGTGGTCTTTTCCCACTGCAGATTGTTCAGACGCATGTTGATCGGGTACATGGCTGTCATGTCGATGTAGCCTTCGGCAAACTTTCCGTAACGGCTGTACTGCAGCGTACCTCCGCCAGGCTCGTTACCGTTGATGCCGAAACTGTAGCGGATACCCATATCGGAGATGTAATCGCGGACAAAATCGAAGAAAGGCTCGTCGCTGACAATCCACTTCAGGGAGAAGCCGGGGAAGGTACCGAAACGTTTGCTCTTACCGAATTTCGAACTTCCGTTCACCGACAGCGTCGTGTCGAACACATAGCGGCCCTTGTAGGCATAGTGGAACGAACCGGCGCCCTGCAGCGAGCGAGAATCGCTGTAGTTGTTCGACATCGATTTCGTGGCGGCGTCCAAGGTCGATGATTTCAGTTTAGAAGAAGGCAGGCCGTAGATGGACGACGACAGAGAGCCGTTGTTGCTGGTTCCGATGTTGAAACGTCCGAGCACTTGCAACGAGTGGTCTCGGTTGTTGAAGACGGGACGCCAAGTCAGCTGGGCACGTCCGTTCAGACTCATGCTTTCGCTCTCGCCACGTTCGGAGACGTTGACCGACTGGTCAGACCAAATCTTGTTGGCCGCTTCCTTCGGGAAGTAAGAAGTGACCTGAGAACTGTTCAGGTCGAACGACACGTTCACAGAGGCTTTCAGCGAGCCTTCGGTACGGCTGCGGTCGAGAAGTTCGTAGTCGAGGTTGAAGTTGGGCGAAGTGCGGTAGCTTTTGTTGTTGTTGGTGGCCAGATAACCCACAGCCACCGGGTTGCTCATATTCTTCTGAGCATCGTTCAACTGCGAATCCGAACGGATGTGATAGTAGACGTCCGTATCGTTGCCATCCCAATCCTGAGCGTAGACACTCAGGTTAGGCATCTTGTTATAGGCGTTGTTCAACAGATCCTCGTAGTTCTTGTCGTTGTCGGAGAAGGTGTAGGAGAAATCCGAACTGAAGCGGATACGGTCGGATACCTGATAATTGATGTTCGAACGGAGACTCAGACGGTCCAAGCGCTGTCCGATGACGGTACCGGTCTGCGTGTAGTAAGCGGCCGATACGCGGAAAGTCACCTTGTCACCGCCACCAGAAATGGTGACGTTGTGGTCATGGGTATAACCTATCTGGCTGATTTCCTTGCGCCAGTCCGTATTGTTGTTGTAGTTTTCGTACTCAGTGAAGGTATCGTCGTAGTTGAGTTCAGGAATATTGGAAGAAGCATTTTCCAACTGAGGGTTGTAATAGGCCTGCTTCATCAGCATGGTGTAGTTGTCACCGTTGAGCATATGCAGACCCTTCGGCTGACGGGCACGGGTCAACGAGTAGGAATAGTTGACTCGAGTCGGACCGGGTGTACCCTTCTTGGTGGTGATCATCAACACACCGTTGGCACCTTTCGAACCCCAGATGGCCGTAGAAGCGGCATCCTTCAGGACGGTGATCGATTCGATATCGTCGGGGTTGACGTTGATCAACTGTGCATACTGGTCCTGGTTGGCAGTGGCGAAATCGAAACCTTCGTCAATCTCCGTATCGTAGATGATGTCGTTGATGACAATCAGAGGCTCGGCCGAAGTCAGACGGTTGCCGTCGGCATCGGCGCCCAGCGTGGTGGTGCCGCGGATACGCATCGACATACCGGCACCGGGCTCACCCGAAACGTTCACAATGTCCAAACCGGCGATTCGGCCCTGTAGGGCATCGTCGATAGATGCCACTTGGATGCCGTCGAACTCTTCCGCACTGATCTTCTGCATAGCCATGGAGACCTCACGCTCCGGAATGACGAAACGTCCGTCCGACTGTGTGGCCTTGGCGGTGACCACGGCATCCTGAAGCGTGTGGGACTGTTCCTCCATCACCACGTTGAGGACCTTTTTGCTGCCGATGGCCACATCCTTGGTTTCGAAGCCCAGATATTTGAACCGCAGCATATTTTCGGTATTGTTCACCTGAATGGCGTATTCACCGTCGTAGTTGGTGATGGTGACGCCGACGACACGGTTGTTCGCATCGACCTCCATGACGGTAACCGAAATCAGACTCTCACCGTCGACAGCTGCCGTAACTTTACCACGGACGACCGTCTGGGCGAAAGACGGGGCACTCAAAAGGAATGCCAGCAGCAGTGTGCTGCCATATTTAAGAATATTCTTCATAATCATTCAGCTTTTTTACCGGTTAGCGTATTGATGCCCAAGACTGTGGAACCATAGGTTACCAAATGGTCATCACCCTCGCCATGAGCGCGTTCGACCAGATATGTCCTCATATCGGTGCACCATTTGCTTTCGGCATAGGCTCGTACATAAATGACATTTCCATGACTTGCGCAGACATCGGCTGCAGGATAAGTGAGTTTGCCCTTGATTTCGCCGACGTCCTTGGTCGAAGTGAAGGAGACCTTGCCTTCGCAGTTGTTGACGTTCAGGTCGGGAGTCCAACCCCAGATGACACCGCGGTCGGTGATGACGTGATTGTCGTAAGCCACGCCGTCACCGTTGTCGGAGATGGTGACAATCAAACCGACAGCAGAGGAGGTGGTGGTTTCGAAGTCGGTGGAGATACGCGAAACGACAGGCGCTTTCACCACATAGAGATAATCGTCGATTTCGTGGACGACAGCGCGGGCCGAATAGTTGTTGAGGCTGGCGTTGACGTTCTTGTTGTCGGTGCCCTTGAAGAAGTAGTCGCGGGTCATGACATTATAAGGAGTTCCGGCCGTTTCACTGGCAGTCTTGTCAATCACAATCGGACTGCGGAAATAGGCTTCGGTACCGTTGACGTCGGACACCGCGGGAACCAGCGAAATCTTCTGTCCGTCCTGAGTGACCTGAATCGAAAAGAACTTTCCGGTAACATCGTTCTTGTCGGACGACTCATAACGGACATTGTCAATTTTTTCGCCTTCGATAAAGACCGAGTTGTCCTGGAAATGATAGCGGATGAAGTTGGCCAGCTTTTCTTTCTTTGCTGCCTTGATGTCGGTATCGGTTTCAGCTTCAATCTGGTCACCCGAAGGAAGGCCGGCGGCATAGGCCCGAGCCATGGCCGCATTGCTGGGCGCATAGACCGAATAATGATAATCGGACAGGAAAGAGATATTTCCGTCGCCAAGCACACTGTAGCCGTTCTTGACAGAAACCGTCAGACCGGCGTCGTTCAGGCAGTCGGCGAACTCAGACAGGTCGCTGTAGAGTTTCAAAGTCGTCAGGATGGAACGGCTGGAATGCTGGAGGGGATGGTCCACGAAATAGGTCTTTCCGTTGCTGAAAGTAAGTTTCCGGTTAAGACGTGCCGTGTAGTCACCGTCGAACTTGTCGCCCGAAGAGGACCACATTTCGTTCTGTTCGATATTGCCACCGCCGAGGAAGTCAATGTTGTTCTCGTCCTTCATGTCGATACGGACGAAGCACTTACCTTTTGTAATATAATATTTCTGCTCAGGAGTGATTTCGCCGACAATGATGTGGTAGTCCATCATCTCGTTCAAAAGAGCATGGGTGATGTCTGTCTGTGTAAAACGTTCTTCATAACCTTTGTTGGCACCGAGCACACCGGTATTGACATCGTAGGAGAAGCGATCGCAGGCAATCTTGCTGACGGCATCGTCATAATAAATCGAAATCATCTCCTTGTTGGCATTGGCGCGCGGCAACGAAGGAATGTACACATAATGGTTGAGATACTCGTCGGTGGGGACGATAAATGTGTATGGCGGAACGTAGCCCTGACTGTAGACCGTTTCCATCGACTTCAGATAGATGTCGAAGGTGAGGTTCTTCAGAGCGTAGTTGAACACCTTGGTGTTTTCGCTGACCAGAATAGGGGCCATCACAGAGGCATATTCGATGGGAGGATACACCTTCTTGGTCACATAAACCACGCCGTTGGTGGTCACTTTGGCGCTTTCGATATCGTTCTTGCTGATGTACATGTAGTCGCCGGCCTCGTTCTTGATGCCGTTCAGACCGTTGGTGGCCTCGGTCATCTTGCTTGGAAGCGAAGCCAGGAACGAGTACTTCATGTGGGCGTTCAGGAAGAGAGCGGCGATGTCGTTGGGCACGCTGTCCCAGTACTGATAGCGCTCATGTAGGTAAGATCCGGTTCCGGAAGGCGAGAAATAGGCGTTCATGGCCGAGTCGCTGGGTACGAACATGACGGCCATGTCGGACTTGCCGCTGTTGGTGTAGGCATAGGCATTCCAGTTGGGATCCAGCAGCAGGAGTTCCGCATCCAGAACCGGTTCGCCCTGAGGATCGGTGGAATTGGCTATTTCGCCGGCACTCCGTTTGGAGAAATAACGGCGAACGTAAATCGTGTCGGCGAATGACTCGTTGCCAGCCAAAGTGCGGTACTGCTCGGTAACAGACACGTTTGGGTAAGGCGCGTTGTAGCGGTCCAACAAGCGGTTGAACACAGTCAGTTTTCCATTGTCCCGGATAAACTCGGCCATGTTGGGTTGCGGACGGAGCAGACCGTCGAGCACGTGAATATAGCCGTTTTTGCAGGTGATGTCCCTTTCGACGACCTTCCGGTCAAAGAGGTGAGCATCTCCGTCTTCACGGGTCTGACCGTTGAAAAGAATGCTGAAATCCTCATTGGTGATGTTCTTCATCTTCATCTGCGATTCGAAGAACTGGACCAGACGCGGACTGGTGTTGTCGTTGAGCACCCAGATGCCGCTGTTCAGGAAACGCGCATAATAAGGGTTGAAATCAGGCAGCTGCGAGGGAGATTCCTTAACCAGTTTGTCAAGAGGATCCAATGCGGTCGGACGACGCATCACTTCGCCCTCCACATAGCCCACGTCATACGAAAGCAGTTCTATGAGGTTTGCATCGTTGACGATGGCGTACTCCTTGATGCCCTTCAAATCGGAAAGGGTGAAATCTTCGAAGCAGGTGATGCCGTCTTCATTGTGTTTGAAATAATACTCGAAGCAGGAGTCGGGGCAGACGAAAACCGTCTTGCTGCCGGTGCGCTTGAGCGTCTCGGCATAGCCCGTCGTGTCAACGATTCTCAAGAAATACTTGAAATCGCCCTTCTTCTCCAGGTAATCATAGATGCTGGCTCCCAGCCATTCCGGTTCACGGTCGTCGTAGTAATACGGGTCCTTGCAAGAGACCAGAACCGTCGTGATGGCCAGCAATGCCAGAGCAGTCTTTCGAAGTTGTCTGAACTTATGCATGATTGTTACTTTTGAAATTCCCTTCGGATGTATTAATTTTGCGGGCAAATATACCAATAAAAGCGTCACCATTGCAGAGGGCTTTTGGCAAATTTTACTGAAAGTGGGTGAATTTTTGTCCATATTCCTCCAAAGAGGCTTAAAAGCGTCAAAAATGATTGATCAGAACACCGTAAACCGCATCTTGGGCGCCGCCAGAATCGAAGAGGTGGTCGGCGAATTCGTCAGCCTGCGAAAGCGGGGTGTCAACTATGTCGGCCTCTGCCCTTTCCACGACGACAAGACCCCATCGTTTTACGTATCCCCTTCCAAAGGGATATGCAAATGTTTCAGTTGCGGCAAAGGCGGCAATGTGGTCCATTTCATCATGGAGCACGAGCAGCTCAGCTATTACGACGCGCTCAAGTGGCTGGCCCGCAAATACGGCATCGAAGTGGTCGAACGGGAGCTGACCCCCGAAGAGGAGCAGCTGAACAACGAACGCGAAAGCATGTTCGTGGTCAACGAATACGCGCGCGACTACTTTACGAATGTACTTTTCAACAGCACCGACGGACGGGCTGTCGGACTGGCCTACTTCCAACAGAGAGGACTACGCGAAGAGACTATAAAAAAATTCCAATTAGGGTACTGCGCAGAACGTCGGGATGATTTCTCAAAACTCGCATTGTCAAAGGGTTACAAAAAAGATCTGTTGGTAAAGACCGGGCTTTCCGTCGCCGCCGATAACGAAGCGCTTTTCGACCGCTACCGCGGTCGTGTCATCTTCCCCGTCCACACCGTCAGCGGCAAAGTGGTGGCCTTCGGCGGACGCATTCTCAAGAAGAAGGAGAATGTGGGCAAATACATCAATTCGCCCGAATCCGAAATCTACCACAAGAGTTCGGAACTGTACGGCATATACTTCGCCAAACAGGAGATTGTCAGACAGAACCGCTGCTATCTGGTGGAAGGCTATCTGGACGTGATCTCCATGCATCAGGCCGGCATCTGCAACGTAGTCGCCTCCTCCGGCACCGCACTGACACACGGGCAGATACGGCTCATCCATCGTTTCACCGACAACGTCACGGTGCTCTACGACGGCGATGCGGCCGGCATCAAGGCCTCGCTGCGGGGCATCAACCTTCTGCTGGAGGAAGGTCTCAACATCAAGGTGGTTCTCCTGCCCGACGGAGAAGACCCCGACTCCTACGCACAGTCACACAGCACTTCCGAGACCATGGAATACATCCGCACGCACGAAACGGATTTCATCCGCTTCAAGACGGATATCCTGCTGAAAGACTGCAGCGACGACCCCATCGGAAGAGCCAACCTGATACAAGATCTGGTTGAAAGCATTTCTCTGATTCCCAACGAAATAATCCGATCCGAATACATCCGTCAGTGCAGCCGTCTGTTGGAGACGCGAGAAGATCTGCTGCTCAAGCAGGTCAACCTGCAGCGCAGTCGGCTCATCGACCGCAACCGGCAGAAACGCGAACTGGAATACCGTCAGCAGCAGGGTCAAGTCTCCCAAGCGGTCACATCCGGCGCAACGGGAGGTCTCTCCCACTCTTCCACGTCGGATGCAGGCGCTTCCGTACTGCCCGAGAACAGCCGACCCGAAGTCCGGTCCTCCGACAGGGCCCGACAGCAGGCGTCGCGCGTCAATCCGCTGGAGGCTTACGAAAAGAATCTGATGAGGATGCTGGTCCGATACGGAGAAAGGCCCATTTGTGAAAACGAAGACGGCAGCAGTGTTTCTGTCCTCGAATTCATCCGTGAAGACTTTGAAAGAGACCAAATTACGCTCAGCACACCCATTTTCAGAAACCTTCTTGAAGAAGCCTGGCAGCACCGTCTCGACGAGGGATTCGTGGCCGAGCGTTTCTTCCTTCAGCATCGCGACAGCCAGGTGAGCCTGCTGGCCGCCGATCTGGTGACGGAGCGATACGAGCTCAGCCGCATCTACCTGCCCGACGAATCCGAAAACCGCAACGCCGTATTTCACAAGAAGATAGAAAGAGAAGACGAAATGCTGGACCTCTTGGTGCCCCGCCTGATGGACGAATACAAGTTCCAGCTTCTGAAAAAGTCCATCGAAGAGACTTTGACCAAAATCAAGGAAGCGTCACGGACCAAAGACGACGAAGCGGTCACCCGATGGATGAAGGTGTACCAGCAGCAGCGCGAAATCGAAAAGGAATTCGCACGCCATCTGGGAGAACGCATCATCAAGGCATAAGGCACGGGCCCGACTTCTGTCGGCCGCCCCGCTCCACCCAAAAAAATCTTAAAATTCAGTCGGGAGATACCTATGTTACGTATTTCCATTGTATCTTTGTCGGATAACATATCCTACCAACATTTATGACTGAAAACGAAAAACTGCTGAATGTCATCATCGATGCCGTCCAGGAAAAGAAAGGCAAGAATATCTCCATCGTCGACATGAGCGCTCTCGAAACGCATGTCTGCGATTATTTCGTCATATGCGAAGGCAACACCAACATCCAAATCATGGCCATCGCAGACTCGATATGCGAAACCGTACGCAAACAGCTGCACCAGAAGCCGTTTTCCATGGAAGGACAAGGCCATGCGCTTTGGGTGGCCATGGACTACGGCGACGTGATGGTGCACATCTTTGAGAAAAACACCCGTCAGTTCTACGACCTTGAACACCTTTGGTCCGACGCTTCTCTGACCGACATTCCCAACCTCGACTGATTATGGACAAACGTAACATACCCGGCGGGAGCGGTCACTCTCCCCAAGGAAAGCGCCCGAAGAAGGGCTTCAGCATCTACTGGATCTATCTGATTATCCTGTTCGGCCTGTTCGGCATCAATTTCTTCGGAAACGGCAAAGGCGGCGGCACGCAGGAAATCTCCTGGTCGAAAATGGAGACTTACGTCCGTGCCGGCCAGATAGAGAGGGCCGTCTGCATCTCCAACCGCAAGCAAGTGGAACTCACCGTTCGCAAAGAGGCTCTTAAAGAGGTCTTCGGCGAAAACGTCAACGAGAAGAACCCTCCCCGCCTGCTCATCCGTATCGCATCTGCCGAGCAGTTCAACGCTTTGATAGACAAGGCAAGAACTGAAAATGGCGCCGAAGTGGAAGTCATCTTCAAGGAAGGCTCCAACGTGCTGGTCAGCCTGCTGGTCAATGTAGGACCCTTCATTCTGCTGATTCTGCTCTATGTCTTCCTGATGAGACGGATGATGGGAGGTCCCAACGGAGGTGGCGGACCCAACGGCGGCGTGTTCAACGTCGGCAAGTCGCAGGCCCGTCTGTTCGACAAGACCGGCGCCGACAAGGTCACCTTCAAGGATGTGGCCGGTCTGGCCGAAGCCAAGCAGGAAGTGGAGGAAATCGTCGCATTCCTGAAAAATCCGGCCAAATACACGGAACTGGGCGGCAAAATACCCAAGGGAGCCCTTCTGGTCGGCCCTCCGGGAACCGGTAAGACATTGTTGGCCAAGGCAGTGGCCGGTGAAGCGGACGTCCCCTTCTTCTCTCTGTCGGGTTCGGATTTCGTGGAAATGTTTGTCGGTGTCGGCGCATCCCGCGTGAGAGACCTGTTCCGTCAGGCCAAGGAAAAGGCTCCTTGCAGCATCTTCATCGACGAAATCGACGCTGTGGGCCGTGCCCGAGGCCGCAACCCGAACATGGGTTCCAATGACGAACGCGAAAATACGCTGAACCAGCTTCTGACCGAAATGGACGGTTTCGGCACCAACAGCGGCATCATCATTCTGGCCGCCACCAACCGGGCCGACATTCTCGACAAGGCCCTGCTCCGTGCCGGCCGCTTCGACCGCCAGATCAGTGTGGACCTGCCCGACATCAACGAACGCAAGGAAATCTTCGAAGTGCATCTGCGGCCGCTGAAGTTGGATCCCGGCATCCAATCGGACTTTCTGGCCAAGCAGACTCCCGGTTTTTCCGGTGCCGACATCGCCAATGTCTGCAACGAGGCAGCCCTGATTGCCGCCCGCAAAAACAAGAAGACCATCGAGAAGCAGGATTTTCTGGATGCCGTTGACCGCATCGTCGGCGGATTGGAAAAGAAGAACAAAATCATGACCGCCGAGGAAAGGCGGGCCATCGCCATACACGAATCCGGTCACGCCACCCTCAGCTGGCTGCTCGAATTCGCCCATCCGCTCATCAAAGTCACCATCGTGCCCCGTGGAAAGGCTTTAGGTGCCGCCTGGTATCTGCCCGAAGAACGTCAGCTGACCACCAAAGAGCAGATGCTCGACGAAATATGCTCCACTTTGGGCGGACGCGCCGCCGAAGAACTGTTCTTGGGTAAAGTGTCCACCGGAGCGCTCAACGATCTGGAACGCGTTTCCAAGCAAGTGTATGCCATTGTCGCCTATTACGGCATGAGCGATCAATTGCGCAACGTCTCCTACTTCGATTCGACCGGCGCCAGCGACTATTCCTTCCAGAAACCCTTCAGCGAGAAGACGGCCGAACTGATCGACCGGGAAGTGAAACAGCTCATCGACGAGCAGTACGAACGTGCCAAACGGATACTCACCGAGAACGCCGAAGGACATCACCGCCTGGCTGACCTTCTGGTCGAGCGCGAAGTCATCTTCGCCGACGATCTGGAACAGATTTTCGGCAAGCGTCCCTGGTCATCCCGCACCGAAGAGCTGTTCGAAGAGAACAAAGCGCTGAAGGAGGAGGAGGAGGAAACGCAGCCGGCCACCGAACCTCAAACCGAAGGTCCGTCTGAGCCTCAATCCGAAGAAGTACAGTCAGAACCCGACAATCAAGAATCATGCTGACCCGAACCATAAGCGGTATCGTTTTTCTGGCCGTCGTCATCGGCGGTTTCCTCCTGGGGCCGGTGGCCTTCGGCGGTGTCTTCGCCGCCGTCACGCTCATCTGCCTGTGGGAATTCTACCGGATGTTCCGTCAAAAAGGCGTCCGCATCAACCTGCCGCTCAATCTGCTGGGCGGCATCTACCTGTTCACGGCCGCCTGGCTCTACGGGGCCGGACAGGTCTCCGCGCAGGTGTTTCTCCCCTATCTGCTTGTCTTTCTCCTCATTTTGTGTGAAGAAGTGTTCAAGAGCAAGCTCACGGACATCGACAGTGTGGCCTACAGTCTGTTCGGACAGCTGTACATTGCCATTCCCATGATGTCACTCTGCCTGCTGGTTTTCGGCAAAGAGCACAGCTACCATCCGGAACTGGCCCTTTGTGTTTTCATTTTCATCTGGATTTCAGACACTTTTGCCTATCTTACCGGTCGTTTTCTGGGCAAACACCATCTGATCGAACGGATTTCTCCGCACAAAACGGTGGAAGGTCTAGTCGGCGGACTTCTGTTCACACTGGTCGCCGCCGCCCTTTTTCATTTCACCGGCCTCTTCAGTTTCCACTTCGACAGTCTCTGGCAATGGTTGGGCTTCGCCCTTCTCTGCGGCCTGTTCGGCGTGATGGGCGACCTGTTCGAATCCACGCTCAAGCGCGTGACCGGCGTCAAGGACTCCGGACGCATCATGCCCGGTCACGGCGGTCTGCTCGACCGTTTCGACAGCAGTCTGATGGCGCTTCCTGCCGCCGCCTGTTTCTATCTGCTCTGTTTTTAAACCATTCGGACAAGTCAATGTCTTTATTTAGTTAATCAGCCAACTATGGACATCCAAACCGAAAAAGAGATTCTGAAACTGCTTGCCGACGAAAAGACCAAGCGGCAGGGATTCAGCCGGCTCGTCAAAGAGATGTCCCATTCGCTGTATTGGCAGATTCGAAAGATGGTGTTGTCGCACGACGATTCCGACGACATTTTGCAGAACACCTTCATCAAAGTCTGGGAGCACTTGGATCAGTTCAAAGGCGATTCCCGCCTGTCCACCTGGATGTTCCGCATCGCCATCAACGAAACGTACTCGTTTCTGAACAAGCAGCGCGAAGAGAGCCTGGCCGATTTCACCGATCTGGAAGATGTGATGGTGCAACAACTCCACAGCGACCCCTATTTTTCGGGCGATGAGACTACCGAGAAGCTCCAGAAAGCCGTTCTGAACCTGCCCGACAAACAGCGGCTGGTGTTCAATATGAAATATTACGACGACATGAAATACGAAGAAATGTCCGAAATACTGGGCACTTCGGTCGGCGCTCTGAAAGCCTCGTACCACATAGCCGTCAAGAAGATACAGGCTTACCTGACAGCCGATTTGATATAGAAATAATTGATATTTTAAACCTTTGAAAGCGAGTATCGTCAAAGGAATGTTTAAAGAGTTTTATGAATAAGGATTGTTTGAAAGAACCGGGCGACAGAAGTTGTTTCCAGCTCCCTGAGAATTATTTCGATGATTTTCAGGCTCGGCTGGACGCCCGTTTGGACGAAATGGAGACTCCGCGTATGACGATGTGGGGCCGTTTCCGCCCGTATGTTTATTTTGCTGCCATGTTTGTGCTGATGTTCCTCACCATTAACGGTGTGATGAAACTCCGCCACCAGGAAGAACCGGCCGAACAGTACACTTTGCTCGATCAGTTGGAAGAGATTTCCATCGATACGGAACTCACCGCAGAAGACATTCTGATCGGATCACTCGATGGCAACGCCATCTACTACTACCTCTACGAAGACGAAGACAACATGGATTGATTGGGCAATGAAAAAGATATTCCTTCCCCTTCTGCTGCTCCTGTCTGTTTGCGCCAATGTGCCGGCACAGACTTCTCAAGCCAACGCAGGTCAACAGCTGACCGAGGCGCAGAAAGCCGAACGCCGCCAGCAGCTCGAAGCCAAACGCTTGGAAATACGCCAGCGCATGGTGGCTTTCTACACCAGTCGCATCGGTCTCACTCCTGAAGAATCCGATCTCTTTTGGCCCATCTACAACGAATACAGTCTGAAAAGCTGGAAAATCAACCACGAGTTGGGCAAATGTTTCAAGAAAACGGAAGACGCGGCTGCCAATTACACCCGCGTCAACAAAAGAATCATCGAGCTGAAAGAAAGTCAGGCGACGGTAGACCGGGAGTTTTACGAACAGCTGACAAAATTGCTGAGTCCCGAAAAGATCTACAAGTTTTATCAGACAGAAGACGCCTGGACACGCGAGATACTCCGCCAAGTCGACCGCAAATGACGGCCGACTTTTTTTGCCTTTTCTTTTACTGGACATCCAGACTTTCTAACTGCAGGCCTTCCATGCTGGGGGCTGACAGTTCGATAAAATAGGTTCCCGCATTCACGTAAGTGCCTGTGGTGGTGCTGAGCGCCTTCCAGCCTCTGTCATTGGGAGAGAAGGTCAGAACCGACTCCTTCAGCACTCTGCCGTCGGCCGAAGTCATACGCAGCTTGACCGGCACATCTTCCGTTGACAGATTGCGATAGTTGAAACGGAGTGCGTAGACTTGAGCCAACCCCGTAGCAATCTCCCATGTGATGGACTGAGTTCCGTTTTCCGCAGCCATATACATGACGGCATCCTTCTTGCGTTCAAAAATCTGTCGCCACTGCCCTTCCCTGGCCGCCTCCACAGCCGGATAATTGACAGAAGGACGGGCCGGTATATCTTCAGGAAGCAACTCGGAGGGGAGTTTGCCATAGCAGATCCCGTCGGCTTCCTCCCAAGACCAGTCGTCCACATAATTCTGCGCATATTCGATGGCATTCAGCGACTTGGTTACAGGAAACAGGTTTTCCTGCAACATGGCCGTCGCCTCTTTGCTCAGTTTGCGGTCTCGGCAAGAAATGGCAATGGCCGAAATCAGGGCCTGAGACACTTCCACTTTCGGGAACGACACGCAGAGGCAACCATCGGTCACCTCCACGTCCAAAGTCTTGCGCAAGCCCGCATCGTGGCCGGCTTCTGACCAGATATCCAAGTCCTTCAAACGGGTTTCACCATTGACTGCCACGTCGAAACGGCGCAGACCGGAAGCGTCTTTCATTCCTCCGGTGCCGTACCAGGGCTCCACGAAATACAGTTCGAGACGATAAGAACCGTTGGGCAAAGGAAAACGGTACGACAGCCGCTGCCGGCCGTAGCGGAAATGACCGATCAGCGGCCAGTCGCGGGTATTGGCAATCGGATCGGCCGTCCAGCGCTGACTGGCCTGATAGGGATTCATCGAGGGAAAATCCTGCGCCCAGGAATGAGACCAGATCAGGTTGTCCTGCTGCCACAGATGCCCGTAGGCATCGGTATAATCGTCGCCGCCACAGTTGAGACGGCACACATAGCGATAGCCCTTGGCCGGACGGAGCAGATCGGTCTTGGCCGTCAGCCGTCGACCGTCGCTGCAAACGTACAAAGACTTGAATTCGGGCGATTCGGGCAGATTGGAAAGCACTATCAGATCCTCAGCGCAAGATTTGCCGCCGACATAGCCGACCGCTTTCAGCACATTGTAGCGGATAGACACCTTTTGGAAGACAAAATGGCGGCCCTTCCCTTCCGGTCGGGCCTGAGAGCCGAGACGACATCCGTCGGCATCGTTGAAGAGCACCACCGAATCGCAGTTGCTGAAAACTTCCACATCGGCCGATGCAGAAGTCGGGAAACGGTCAGGCCAGGTGTGCGACACCACATAGACCATAGGATCTTCCTCAGCCTCCACATAGTTGGAACGGTACATGTAATAGGCATCCACAGGTTCCTCCCAGGGAGTCAGCAGGCCTTTGTAGTTGACAGGGCCGACACGGTCGATGGCACGGTACGCCTCTTCGGGCTGACGTCGGCCGGGATTGTCGTGACTTTCGAAAATCCATTGAAACTGACCGCAAACCCGGTCGCGGGCCTGTTCGGCCAAGCGGACCTTGGTTTCCAGCAGTTGGGTGAAACGTTCCTCGCTGTATGCACCCTGGGCGTCGAAAGGAGCCGGTTCCTGATGCAGTCCGAAAGTGCGCCAGGCGCCATATTCACCGTTAAGCAGCTGCGAAGGTCCGGCCAGTTCGCGGTCATACAGGAAAAGGTCGCCTCCATAGGTTCCGCTCCAGTTCTGGACCACATTCCAATCGGTGCCGACACCGCCGTTGCAGGTGGTGATGGCCCGCATCGTACGGGCCGTCGGATCCATCTCGCGGATAATTTCGCAACATTCGCGGGCGAAACTTTCGGGAAGCACGCTCTCGTTCTGCAAGCCCCAGAGGACCACGGAAGGCGAATTGCGGCGTTCCCTCACCCACTGGCGCATCTGAGCCTTGAAAGTTTCCCTGAATTCGGGCGTGTCATACCAAATATGCGCCGACAGCTGCGTCCAGAACAGCACTCCATTTTCGTCCCAAATCTGCTGATAGAGCAGATTGTGAGGCTGATGGGCATCGCGGTAGGCATTGAAACCGGCCGAAAGGATTTCTTTGGCACGGGCACGGATCTGAGCCTCGGAAAAAGCGTGTCCGCCGCCCAGCAGATGTTCGTATTCACAAGTGCCGTTGATGAAATAAGGCTCACCGTTGATATAGAAACGACCGTCTCCATCCTGCCGTTTCACCGGCCAGGAAATGCTTCTGAGTCCGAAACGGGTCGAAAGCGCGTATTGCTGCGTGCCACGGCTGTCATTCAGGACCGATTCCAGGCTGTACAGATAGGGGTCGGTCGGACTCCAGCGGCGGAACTTGTCGAGCCGGACGCTCTGACGCACAATCACCACCGTATCGGCAGGCACCCTCAGACCGAGTCCGTCAAACGACAACAGCGTCTCGCCTTCCGCTCCGACTGCTTTTGAATTCAAGACAACAGTCTGTTCGCGGGAAGTCTGGTTACGGATTTCCGTTTCCACGAAAAGCGTGTCGAGCGCATCATTGGACCACACATGCACGCCGAAAGGTTCCACACGCACTTCATCGGTCAGTTCCAGACTCAGCGGGCGGAAAATGCCCAGCGGCTGCGAACCTTCGCTGAATCCCCATTCCGATGAACAGCCTCCGCAAACACAAGGTAGATCGCTGATCATTTCCGGGTGTTCCACCTTCACTTCCAGATAGTTGTCACCCGTTCTGAGCGCTTCGGTGGCATCCACGAAAAAGCAGACACGACCTCCGGCATAGCGTCCCAAATCGCGGCCGTTGAGCCGGACCGTCGCATAGGAGCCCACACCCTCGAAACGGAGCAGACCGTGACGTCCGTCGTGCCACTGCTTGTCCGTCAGACTGAAATGGCAGGAATAAAACGCCGAACCGTGCAGATTGCCGTGAGTCAGTTGCCGATAGCCGTAGTAGTCGTCCCAGTTGTGGGGAATGTCCACCGTAAAGGTATCGGTGGGTGCACCCGTGTGGGATTCCAGCAGATACGTTTGCCAAGCTTCGTTGAGCGACAGGGTTTCAGCTTTCAGACAGGGAAGACAGACAAGCCCCAGCATCCCTGCGACAGCCATCGGAATAAACTTTTTCATCTGAACGAGCTGTTTTGATTAATGACCGTTGAAAATCAGATAGGCGGCAGCCATGCAGACAATCAGCAGCACCCATGCCAGTTTCAGTCCGCCCGTCACCTTGACGGGTGCGGCGACAGCGACACTTTCGGGCGCTTCCGCTCCCCTGCTCTCAAGCAGAGAATGAATCCAGATATAAAGAGCCAGCACTGCGAAAATGCCGGCCGACAAATACAGGTAATGCACACCGGGCAGGATGAGACCGCAATAATAAAGGATGCCCAGGCCGATGCTGAAGACGGTGCCCGCAGTCAGCGTGATGTTGACAGCCTTGGCGGATGTCTTGTTCCAAAGAGCGGCGAACAGGAAGGCCGCCGACATCGGAGGAGCGATGAAACCGAGCACCGACTGGAAGATGTTGAAGAAACTCAAGCCCTGGATGCGGGTGATGACCAGGGCCAGGAAAATGCTCAATACGGCTCCGGCGACCACCACCCAGCGGCCGATGCTCCGGATTTCCTTTTCAGAAGCGTCCGGACGGAATTTCTTCAGATAGATGTCCATGGTGAACACCGTACTCAGAGAGTTCAAAGCCGAGCCGATGGTACTGACGAGAGCGGCGACCATCACCACGATGACCAAACCCATCAGACCCGAGGGGAACACGTGGCTGACCAGCTGCAGATAAGAATCGGTGGAATTTTCCAGTTCGGGCAGCAGGCAGAAGCACAGGACACCCGGAAGAATGAACAGAGGAATGTCGAGCAGTTTCAGCCAGGCGCAGAAATTGGCGCCCTTCTGGCCTTCTTTCAGGTCGCGGGCACCGAGCACCGACTGCACCATCGACTGGTCCGTGCACCAGAACCAGACACCCATGATGGGATAGCCCAGAATGATGGCCAGCCAGGGGAAATCCCTGTCGGCCAATGGACGGAACAGATTCCAGTAATCGGCCGGCGTCTTTTCGATGAGCGCGCCCGTTCCGCCCACCTTGACCAGTCCCATAATGACCAGCAGCACCGATACGCCGATGAGCAGAAGCATCTGGAACACATTGGTATAGGCAATGGCTTTCAGACCTCCGGCAATGGCGAAGGCAGCCGATACGAGCACCAGGATGACAATGCATGCCCACAGCGGGAAGGCTAGGATCTGCGCCATGAAGACCCCTCCGCAGAACAGCGTCAGCGCCAGCCAGGAGATGAGGATGGTCAGAATGGTGTACCAGGCAATGTAGCTGCGGGTGTTCTGTCCGAAGCGTTTGCCCATATATTCGGGCAGTGTGCTCACTTGAGAGCCCAGATACCGGGGAGCGAACACAAAGGCCAGCAACAAGATGAACGGAAACGCATACCAGGAGAACATCCCGGCGGCGATACCGCCCTCAAAACCGCTCGAAGCGTTGGCCACCAGCATGGACGGGCCCACATTGGTGCCCCACATCGTGAGACCGATGGCGAACCAGCCCAGCGACTTGTTGGCCAGGAACAGATTGTCACTCTTGTTCTTTCCGAAACTTGCCCAGACGGCGATGCCCAAAAGGATCACGACATAGGCGACAAACACAATGATGTCGGCAGTCGACAGTTGTACTAAATTGTTCATCAGAAACGTTTTATGATTACTTTATTGAAATCCATATCGTCGGTGCAGGCCACCTCTTCGGGATACCAGGGAATTCCGGCGCCCTCGCGCACATAAACGGGCATTTCCTCCAAGGGCACTTGGAGATCCTTCAGCCAGACGGGGCCTTCGAAACGTTCCTTCGTGAAGAAATTCACCCACTTGCCTTCCGGCAGATAGACATCGCGCACCCCTTCGGCATTCATCACAGGCGCCACCAGGAAGTCGTCGCCAAACATGTATTCGTCGTCGATATGTCGGCAGAGCCTGTCGCCGGGGAACATCAGACAGAGCGCGCGCAGCATGGGATAACCCGTCTGCGTGGTCTTGCGGGCCTGCTCCAGGATATAAGGCATCAGATGGTAACGCAGCTGCAGCCAGTCGCGCACGATTGGAGCGATGGTCGGATAATGCCAGGGCTCACGTTTGAAGGAGCCGTGATAGCGCAGATGCGAAGTGAAGACGCCGAACTGGGTCCAACGCACATAGACCGTCTCGTCCAGTCGGGTGTTCATAAAGTTGGGGACGCTGTGGAAACCGGGCACGTCGTGACTCCAGAAACCGAAGCCCGAAAGTCCGAAATGCAGACCGCCCTTCAGAGAACCGGCCAGTCCGTCCCAGGAGGAAGCCGAGTCTCCGCCCCAGTGAAGCGGATAGCGCTGGCAGCCTGCCCAGGCGCTGCGGGCCCAGACGATGCCCTCCCCGTTCACTTCCTCCGTCACCTCGTAGGCAGCCTTCTGATAATAGAGCGAATAGATGTTGCGCAATTCCTTCGGCGTCATGCCGTGATACTGGGCATCCATGTGGATGTCCTCGCCGAAATCGGTCTTGATGCAGGCCACACCCATTTCCAGCAGCTGACGCAGCAGATTCTTGTACCATTCGGTGGCGGGAGCGTAGGTGAAATCGATGGTGCCGGCATAATCCTGCACGCTGAAGTTCGAAGCGCCCTGAATCTTCTTCTCACTCTGACTGATATAGTGGTTGCGGCTGGCTTCTTCGTACTGGGCGGCCGCATACGAAATGTAGGGCAACTGCCAGAGGCTCACGCGATAGCCCTGTTTCTTCAGTTTCTGAATGAAACCCTTCGGGTCGGGAAAACGCTCGTCGTTGAACTTCCATTCGCAGAGCCAGTCGGTCTTGAACCAGCCGGTATCGAGATGGATCACATCACAGGGATAGCCCTCCGCACGCATACGGTCGCAGATTTCATTCACCTCGTCGGCCGAAAAATAGGTCATGCGGCTCATCCAGGTGCCGAAACTCCAGACAGGAGGCATCGAAGGGAATCCCGTCAACTGACGGTAGCCGTAGAGAATGCGTTCGGGCGTGTCGCCGCCGATGGCGAAAAAGTCAATGACAGGTTCGTCCACCAGCACCTGTGCCGAACGGGTCGAATGCTCGGCCAGCGAGAATTTTGTAAAGTAAGTGGTGTGGACGAAAAGGCCGTAGCCCTCTGACGACAGATAGAAAGGTATGTTCTTGTAGGCGCGGCGGTTGTTGACACCCTGGCCGTCCTGGTTGTACAACTGTACGGTGCGGCCTGAAAGGTCCATCTTGGCAAAACGCTCGCCTGTGCCGAAGAAACACTCGTCGGCTTTGGCGGCGATGGAGCAGGTGGCTCGGTCGGCCACACCGTCCACCGTGACAAAGGCTATGGGAAACGCATCGTGACGGGCCGGAGAAAACATGTCGTACTTGGGCAGACGGACTTCTTTGCCGTGAGGATACAGCCGCAGGTCCATCGATTCGGCAGGCGCAGGCTGCAGGTCGCTCCAAGGCTCCAGCGCCGGTTCGGCGAAACAGACCTGAGCCCTCAGCACATTCTTCGTATCGAAGATTTGCCAAGGCTGGTCGCCCTCCTTCGAAACCGGGCCTAGATGAAGAGCCTCCGCCTTCAGTTCGGGATGCAGCTGAAGCATGGCCGAATCTTCGTGGACGGCGCTCAGGGAGCCCGGGTTGGTGGTCGGCTTGCCTTCGTCGAAAGCGGCCGACACACGGATGATGCTGTCGCCGTAGGCTTTCAGACGGATACGCACGGGACGGCGTGCCACTGTCTCGTCAGGAGCTATCTCATTGGAATTCTGCTGCTGTTGGAAAGGAACCGTCAGGAAAATTTCGCCGCCGATTTCTTCGATACCGGTCGGCCGGCAGGCTTTCCAGAGGCGTTCGCCTTTATTGAGGTCCGGATCGAAATCCAGAAAATCATACAGTTGGTAATTGGTTTGGCGCATATGGGCTGAATACTTGTGATTAGTCCCCAAAAATAGATTTTTTCCGCAAACTTTCCTATATCTTTGAGCGTTCTCTACAAGCGATTTTTCATTTGAATACATATGGACGAAAAAGCCATTCTGCTCATCTTTACCGGCGGAACCATCAGCATGGCCCCCAGCGGACCGAACGCATCACTGGAGCCGCTCGATTTCAACCAGTTGCGCCAATATCTTCCCGAGCTCGACCAGTTCGGTTTCCGCATCGATTCCATCCATTTCAATCCCATGGTCGATTCGTCCGACATTTCGCCTGACGACTGGAAACGCCTGGCAGAAAGCATTTTCGAGCATTACGACCGATACAAGGGTTTTGTCGTCCTGCACGGCACCGACACCATGGCCTATTCCGCCTCGGCCCTGAGTTTCATGCTGCAGCATCTGTCCAAGCCCGTCATCTTCACCGGTTCACAGCTTCCGGTGGGCGTCCTGCGAAGCGATGCCAAAGAAAATCTGCTCACCGCCATAGAGATAGCAGCCGCCACCCGCCCCGACGGCAGCGCCATGGTGCCCGAAGTCTGCATCTTCTTCGAAGACACACTCTTCCGCGGCAACCGCACCACCAAGAAGAATGCCGAACATTTCAATGCCTTCACTTCCTACAACTACCCTCCTCTGGCCAAAGCCGGAGTCCACATCCGTTACGAAAGCGCCAACATCCACTATCCGCAGGACAAAGAGCCGCTGCGCCTGATGACGCAGACCGACAGCCGAGTGGCCATTCTGAAACTGTTCCCCGGCATTTCGCGCCAGACCGTGCAGGCCATCTTGGGCATTCCCGACCTGAAAGCCGTCGTACTGGAAACCTTCGGATCGGGCAACGCCTCGCGCCAGGAATGGCTCAAGCAGGAACTGCTGGAGGCCATCCGTCGCGGCATCATCATCGTCAACAAGACACAGTGCAGCACAGGCACGGTGGAGATGGACCGCTATGCCACCGGCGTCAATCTGCTGCAAGCCGGCATTCTGAGCGGCCACGACATCACCACGGAAGCCCTTGTCAGCAAGCTGATGTATCTGCTGGGCGAATATCGCGACGACCCCGACGGACAGGAAAAAGTAAAGGCCCTGCTTTCGCAGAGCCTTTGCGGTGAGATGACATGTTGAATCAGCGGGCCAGGAACTTTCCCGTGCGGCATCTGCCGCCGCTGACCAGCCGGTAGAGATACCCGCCTTCCGACAGTTCCAGAGACACCGACCGAATCTGTCCGGCACTGCAGTCAGGCACCAGACCTTCGGCCACGAACCGACCTTCGAGCGTATAGACCATCCAGACGGCATCGCCGTTTTCAGGCACTGCAAACTCCAGATTTCCATTGCAATAAGCCACAGAGGCATCGAAGCGTTCCAGCATCGGAAGCGCATCGACGACCTGTTCCTTTTCAAGACGGTACTCAAATTCCGTCAGCGCCGACCAGGTGCTGCCCGACAGACAACGGGCCTTCAGAGTCACGCACGCCAGCGTGTCCTCGTCGGAACGGCTCAGACGGATGGAATCCTGATATTTGACAGCCGAAGAAGATACTTTCGACGTGTAAGCTTCGCGCGGGTCGCTCCCGTCGAGGGTGTACCAGACAGTGCCGGCGGGCGCCGTCAGAGCCAGAGCGATTTCCTTTTCCTTGAATGTACCGCCCCAGCGCGAACATTCAGGCGCAGCGACTTTCGGATAACAGTCTGCCGCTATCAGCTGGTCCAACAGAAATTCCGTGCGCAGCGGGAAATAGTTTTCCAGAAGGTCAACATAACGCGGCAGCCAATAGTCGTCCCGCGTGTAAGTCTCTTCCGCCTCGCCCGTCTTCGTCAGCCGGTAATCGCCCCAACGGGCCGATTCGGCAATCACAGCCAGCGAAATGCCGTCGGCCAGACGGCTGTAGAGAGCAGCCGCGCTGTCGGGCGTCAGGATGCCGTCGTTGAAGAGATGACGGTGAATGCGGTCAGCCATCAGCATCTTGAATTCCGGATGGTTCTTGAGAGACTTCATCATCACGCAGGGATCGCCCTTCGTGAAAGTCACCTTGTTGATATCAACAGCCGTCAGCGACGTCTCTGCATCCCAGACAAACCAGGTGAAACCATTTCCCGGATCCACACGGCTGCGGGCCGTACGCCAGTTGTTCTCGCCCCAGTCTTCGTTACCTATGTACCAGTTCACCAGCATATAGTCGATGTAGTTGGCCATATCCAGCCAGGCACTGTCGAGCAGCAGCGCGTAATTCTTGTCATTGGCGCTCGAAGTGACCGCTTTGGCGGCGGCATACATCTTGCTGTAGATATCCCGAGTGCCGTCAATCGTCTCGTTGTGGTCACCCACCACGTCGTAATCTTCGTCTTTTCCGCCCAGATAGGCCTGTACGAAATCGTTGTTTATCTTTTCGCTGATCTCATACATGCCCCAGTAGATGCCGTTGAGATAGAGATGCGCAAACCGGCGGTGCGTAATCGGATTTCCCATAGCCGCATGCACTTCCTTGGCAAAGGAATCCAAAATGTACTGGGCATTCCGACGCTGGACAATCTTGTTGGCATACAGCGACTTGCTTCCGTTCACAATCCAAGTGTAGTTGTATCCGGCACGGAAAATCAGATGGTCAAACTTCTTGGTGGTCGACTTGTCGCCGAAAATGCGGAATTTCAGTTTGCTGTCGCCATATTCGGTGCGGAAAGAGACACGGAACGAATGCTTGGGCGAATTGCTCGGATTGCGGCTGTTGCCGCCGTGCAGACGAAGTCCGCAGTTGATCTGGAAAGATTTTCCCGTCTGCGGATCGTAATATTCCAAAGAGGCCGGACGCTCCCACTCTTTGCCGTAACTGCCCGACGACTTGCCGGTATGGATATAAATGCCGCCCGTCTCTTCATCGGTCGAATGGGAGAATAGATTGGAAGCATCCGTCACCAGACAAAGCGTCGGCAAAGACATCAGTGCACTCGACATCAAGCTTTTGTAAGAGGCCGACTGACAGATGGCCGAGTCCATTCCATAGTCCGCGGGAAAGAAAGCCGTGTCCTTGCCGCTGACCGAAGAAATGCTCCAGCCAGAGGGGTATCCTTCGGGCGAATCCGACTGCGAAAGCACGTCATCCACAAACAGATAGGTGGCTGTCACAATCGCCCCGTCACCAGCCGCAGGATCGGCGCAGAAAGCGCTCACCACGGTATTCTTGGCGATTTCTATCGGCGATTCGTACAAGTGGGCGTTCTGTCGGGTCGGACGCCGACCGTCGAGCGTGTAGTAAACCTGCAGACCTTCCATCGAAGGGCTCAGACTCAGTTGGAAAGCTTCGGTGCGCAGACCGCCCGGTTCGCTGAACACCGGTTCCTGCGCATCAAGAGCGAAAAAGGGGAAAAGAGTAAGGGCAATTCCCCACAAAAACGATTTCTTCATTTGACGGATTCTATTGAGATACAGTCCGTGCGGGCCTGTTCGCCGCGCTGCTGTACGATTTCCAATGAGATGACATCGCCAGGCTTGAGGCTGACTGTCGGACACTGATGCGAGACCAGCTGTTCGTTGTCCAAATCCCCGCGCCAGGCATCGGCTTCCTCGCCGTTGACGAGAAGGCGCCACTGGCTGCGTCCGTCCTTTTCGTCGAAATAGGTCACCGAGATGCGGTACTCACCTTTTTTACCGGCCCATACGCCACTGATCAGGCCCATGCCCGATTCTGCCATGGCCACCAGTCCTTGAGAAGGTTGGAACCATTTGGAGTCGACCAGTTCCTGGAAAGCCCGTCCGGAAAGCGCCATCGTCTCGCACTCGGTCAAACCCGGCTTGAGCGCGGGAAGCTGCGATGAAAAAGACCAGACCGGACTTTCCACCCTGCTTCCGTCGGCCAGCTGACTGACTACCTTCCAATAATAGGTGCGGTTGAAATCCCAACCCGTCTCCGGCCAAAAGACACTCTGGTCGGAATCCTGCACCAGGTTGGCGGCAGTCAGTTTGCGCGTGGTCCCCACATAAACCTGTTCTTTGACAGCGCCGCGGGCCGGCGTCCAGGTCAAGGGAGCGGCACTGAGCGAATAGCGTTGTGCGCCGACATAGAGAGCGGCGTTCTTACTGCCGTCGGCAGGCATCGGACGGCTGGCCTGTGCCGGAGCGGTGCTCAGGCGGTTGAGCTGGCTGACACGCGTGGAACCATCTTTCATAAGCGCCTTGACCTGCCAGAAATAAGTGGTGGCGGCATCCAGAGGCAATTCACAGAAAGCATCTTCAATTTCTTGATTCTGAAGATTTTCCTTGTCGGTTCCCCAAGAAAGGATCCACTTCTGTTCTTCACCTGTCTTCGACCACATCAGACGCGAAGCCTGATAGTCGAGCGTGCCGTCGCCGGGATACAGGATCAGATCTTCGGCGATGCCGGGCTGCGGACCGGAAAAGGCCAGCACCTTCTGTTCGACCTGTTCGGCAGGATCTAGCGCGAAGCGGTAAGAATAGAAATCTTCCGGATCGAAGACATCGTCCTGATATTCCTTCGAGGGTGTCCGGTCGTAGAGATTGCCCCTCGTCAGACACAGGCCATAGTAGGCCGAACCCGGATAATCGTTGTACATCTGACGGACCGAAGCGGCCGACTCGTGGAAACTGTTGTTTTCGACCAGCACTTCGGCGCGGCAGAAGAAGCCCACGCAATAGGAAGAGATGCGCGTATACAGGTTGTTGAAGACATGTCCTTTGCCGTATCCGACGCGGGGATTGCGCTGCACGGCGTCGTAATACCAGTTGTGATGGTAGGTGACCCGTTCCTTGCCGATATCCTCGGAATGGCCCGTTCCCGAATTGGCCAGCGACACCTTGTTGTGATGGTGGAAGCGGCACCAGGAAACCGTCATGAAGTCAGAACCGAGCGTCAGGTCGAGCAGTCCGTCGTCGGCCGAAGAGAAATCGCTATGGTCCACCCAGATGTGGTGGCAGTTGCGCAGGGCCAGCCCGTCGGGTTTGGCCTTTGTAATCGTGAGGTTGCGGATGATGACGTTGCTCTGTCCCTGCAGTTCCAGACCCAGGCCGTTGAGCAGGATGCCGTCGCCGGCACCGACGATGGTCTTGTCGCTGCCGATATAGATGAAATCCTTGCGGTCATCCAGGCCAGCCCCGCTCAAGTCCTTGTCGATGACAATCGTGAGCGGTTCTTCCATCATGGCATATCGGGCCAAATCTTCGCGGTTGTCCACATGGACGGTCTTTCCGGTCATTCCACCGTACGTGCCGGCCAGACCGAGACCTTCGTAGCAGGCCCATCCCAACAGAGATTCTCCCGCCCAGGCCAGAATGGAGACACACAGGAGAATTGAAAGAGTAGAAATCCGTTTCATCGGTTCATATGATAATCAGTTGTTGTCGGAAAAACGCTTGATGATGTTGTAGGCCTTGTAGATGCCCAGTTCGCCGGCGCGGCTCAAATCGCGCAGGCCCTGTTCTCGCTGACCGAGATAGATATGGGTGAGACCGCGGTTGAACCAGGCTTCGGCAAATTCGGGACTGATTCCGATGGCCTTGTCGTAGTCTTCCAGCGCACTGCGGTAATCCTTCTGCATGCAATGGATATAGCCGCGGTTGTACCAGGCATAGACGAATGCCGGATCCACATCGAGCAGACGGTCGTAATCCTGCATCACCAGCAGATAATCCGAGCTGAAGGACTGGTCCGACGGAGTCATTTCGTCCTGACCCGAATCCTGGTTTTCGGACATTTCGAACATCATGCGGCTGAAACGCAGATTGGCCCGTTCGAAATAGGCCAGCACAAAGCCTTCGTCCAGCGTCAGCGCCCTGTCGAGATCTTTGATGGCATTGTCCACATCCTTGATGAGCGAAAAATCGATGGCGCGGGCGAAATAGAGCCGCGCATTGCGGCCGTCCTCCGCTATCTGCTTCGAGTGGCGGTCCACCGAAGCGAAATGACGGTTTGCCTGAGGCGTATCCAATGCCTTGGGCGCATTGGTAACCAGCAGATTCTCCGCCGAATGTTCGGTCAGAGGCTGCAGATAGGCTTCCATATTCATCGCCCGACGGCGTTCCACATAGTTCTCCGTTTCATAGAAAGTCAACACAAACATCGGTTCAGACTGGATGTCCACATTGAAATTCTGCACGTTGCCACGGATGGGATTGGCATAGCGGGCCGTCTGCGAGGCGTCCGACTCGGCCACAATCACACGGTTGTACTTGCTGATGTCGGTTTCGTCGGCGTGACGCACCTTGCCATTGTCGTCCTTCCCATCCTCCTGACGGTCGCCCCGGGCCGAAAAACGACGGCCGGCGGCACGGTCTTCACGCAGTTTGTTCTCCAGGTCCCAGGCATCGAAATAATCCTTGTCGGCCCCCTTGGCATCGCCCCGCTTGCGGCGAAGTTCCGAACGCTGGTAATAGGCTGGGATAAACTGCGGATAGCGGTCGATGATCACATTCAGGTCTTCTTCCGCACCGGCCAGGTCGCCCGTGTTCTCCCGCAGCAGCGCCCGATTGTAAATGGCCATGTCGTTGTCCGGATCCAGATAGATGACCTTGTCGAAATCTTCGATGGCGCGGTTGTCATCGCCCACCTCGGCCCGGATCAGACCACGGTTGTAGTAGGTCTCCACCGAATTGGGATTGAGCTGCAGCACGCGGTCGAAATCGCTCAGCACGCCACGGTAGTCGTGCGTATAGTAGCGGGCCAGACCGCGGTTGATGTAGTAGCCTTCGTTGTCGGGTTCCAGGCGGATAGCCTCGTTGAGGTCGGGAATGGCGTCGGTATAGCTTTCACGCAGCAGGGAGACATAGGCCCGGGCCGCATAAGCCGGCGCATAGTAGCGGTCCACCGAAATGGCACGGCTGAAATCGTCGATGGCGCCCAGCGTGTCGTCGACGGCAATGCACAGCTGGCCGCGGCTCATATAGGCGTACATGTTTCTGGGAAAGCGGTCGATGAGATTGTCCAGGTCAATCCGGGCCGAGTCGTACTGCTCGGCATAAAGGCGCGAAATGGCCTTGTTCAGCATCAGAGAACTGTTTTCCGTATCGAACTCCAGTCCTTTCTGGCAGTCTTCGATGGAACCGCGGTAGTCCTTCAGGTTCATCCGCGCATAACTGCGGCAGTAATAGGCTCTCACCATGAAAGGATTGCGCTGGAGCGCTTCCGTGCAGTCGTCTTCGGCTCCCTGATAGTCTTCCAGACTCAATTTGGCGATGGCGCGGAAAAGATAAGGGTCGGCCAGATAAGGCTTCACCTTGATGACCTGGTTGAAATACTGGATCGAGAGAATGTAGTCGTCGAAATAAAGCGCATTGCGCCCGATAGCCATCAGGCGGTCAGTGTTGAGCTGGGCAGAGGCAAACAGGGCCGACATTCCGAAAAGGACGGTCAGCAAATACTTTCTGAGAGATTTTCCATTTCCGCCGATACCCATGGGAGGCTTCATTTGGCCAATTTCACCTTGTAGTCACAGTAGACACGGCCCTTGACGATGTTGAGCAACTTGGCCTTGACCAGTTGCTTGCGGATGGGCGTGATGCGGTCGGTAAACACGTGGCCTTCCAGATGGTCGTACTCGTGCTGGATGACGCGCGCCGGGAAGCCTTCGAACCATTCGTCGTGCTCCTCGAACTTTTCATCCTGATAGGCAATGCGGATACGCGTGCTGCGACTGACCGACTCGTGGATGCCCGGGATGCTCAGACAGCCCTCCTCCATCGATTCCTTCTCTTCGGAAAACTCGAGTATTTCAGGATTGATGAAAGTTTTCGTATAATCCTTGAAAGCGGGATCCTCGTCTGCCAGCGGGCGCAGATCGATGACAAACAGACGGATGCCCAGGCCGACCTGCGGAGCGGCCAGACCGACGCCGTCGGCCTTGAGCAGAGTTTCGTACATATTGTCGAGCAGCTCAGAGAGCTTGGGATAGTCGGCGGCGATGTCCTCGGTCTCGTTCCGGAGAACCGGCTGACCGTAGAGATAGATAGGCAATTGCATACTGAAACGTATTGATGAGGTTTGGACAGAAATCAACGCTGTTGGTTTAGCCTGGATTCCATGTAGCCCTGCAAAATGATGGTGGCGCTGATGCAGTCCACCAGAGGTTTGTTCTGGCGGTCCTTCTTTTTCAGACCGCCCTCGAGCATGGCCTGATGTGCCAGCACCGAAGTGAAGCGCTCGTCGGAAAAAGCCACCGGACAGTCGGGAAAACGCTTTTGAAACTCAGCGGCGAACTGCCTGATATAAGGCATCGTGGCCGACTCGCGGCCGCTCATCTGACGGGGCAGGCCAAGCACCAGCGTGTCGACTTTCTCGCGCGACAGATAGTCCTTGAGCCAGTCCATCAGCCGGGCGGTTTCCACAGTCGTCAGACCGTTTGCAATCAGTTGCAGGGGATCGCTCACGGCGATGCCCGTGCGTTTCAGTCCGTAGTCAATGGCCAGCAGTCTTCCCATAAATGAAATCCAGTCATTAATATCCAACAAAGATACGGAAAAAGACGGCAACGAGAAAAAAATTAATATATTTGCGAACAACAATCTCCCCAACACTATGAACAAAATCCGTTTCTTCTCCCTGCTGTGCCTACTGGCAGCCGCCATGCCCGACGCCAAGGCCATCATCACCGATCCCGACGACTACATCATCTACGACACCGGTTGTCTTTCAGATTCGGCCTATGCAGTCGAAAACTTCACCACCGACCCAGGCAGCGTCAGACTGTTCCTGTCGGAGCACGTCACACTGTGCAACTGCGGCATCTACGTCGCCGGCACGCCCGAACAGCTGGGCTACCCGGCCACCATGTCCTCAAGCGCTCTGAGCGGTCAGAATGTCTGGGGTCTGAAGATACCCCAGGACAACGCCAACGAAAACGGTCCTTTCCAGGTGGGCGCCCTCGAGTGGAAAAAGAAGCGCGGCATCACCGAAGAACAGAAGACAGGATACCTCTGGTACTACAACCAGGACATCAACGCCTACAACCGTCCCTCCGACTCCATTGTCGTGCGCATTCCCAAGGATTGCGACTCCATTTACATCCAAGGCGGCGGTGTGGCCGGCTACGGCTACGGCCTGATGGTCTATGAGAAAGCCCTCGGCCGCGACGAATCGCATTTCCACTGGTACGGCACCGACGCCGGCTCCATCAAGAAAATCGGCATCCGGCCCACCCCCATCGAAGGCCAGGATTCCCTTGACATCGTCATTCTGGCCTGCTTCAAGGATTTTTTCGTGAAGGAAGCCGGCAACCTCTGGAGCGACCACGGCGCCTACAAGGCCGTTCAGATCTGGGACGGCACCAACAAGTATTACAAAGGACAGCGCTGGGGCATCTTCATGCCCATCAACATCAACCGCATCAAAGTGTACGGACGCATTGACAAGGGCGAAGTGCCCGAATTCGACGGCACCGTCTTCGGATGGACCAACCTTTACCGGCCCAAGACATCCGGCACGGTCGACCTTTCCTATCAGCTCACCGAGAGCGATGTGGAAACGGCCCGTTACGCCAAATACGCCTCCGATCTAGGCATCGTCCGCGTGCTGCTCACCTGTTCGGCAGAAAAGGGCATGACCGTGGGCTACGACGATGCCAGCCAGCGCTTCTGCACCGCCATCGACGATTTGGAGGCCGATGAGGTCGACGGCGCCGGATATGCCGTCAAGCCCGACACGATGGGCTACGAGAACGGCGAATTCCACCGCAACTGGTTCCAGCTGAGCGGAACCGCCACCGGATGCCAGGAGATGACGCTCGATTTCGATTTCGAAATCCGCAACGGCAACCCGATGGACTGTCCCGACTCCATAGCCGTGGCCCTGCAGCGCCAAGGTGACAGCGAATGGGTCGTGCTGGGCTTTTTCAGAAACGCCTACGACGCCGCCACCGAGGAGCCTCAGATGTCGCATGTCAGCCTGCCTCTTCCCGACTCCATCATGGCCAACGGCAAGTTCAGCATCCGCATCCTGCCGGCCTATCTGGAGAACCAGAAATCCGCTTTGTACATTTCCGACCTGAAAGTGAGCGGTTTCAACGACTGGTACGAAAAGGATGAAGACGCCCCGACCGTCGGCTACATCAGCAACGCCACCGACCGCATCCACTTGCTCAACCGCGCCACCACGGCCGATTCCAGCGACATCTGGCTCAAGTCGCTGATGCAGAGCAAAAATTATCGTGTCAAGCTGTTCACTCAAGCCGAAACGGCCGGTCTCGACAGCGAAGAGGCCGTCAAGGCGGCCTTTGCCGACTGTGACGCCGTCGTGCTCAGCGAATATCCCGGCAGCGGCGCAGACGTGGTCAAAAACGCCAAGTATCTCATCGGCTACAAGCCTTTCCTCAATCTGAAGGCTTTCGCCTACAAGAACTGGGGCAGCGGCTTCACACAGAACAACGGCGACAACGACAGCCTGGCCGTCATCGCCTCCAATTTCCTCATTCACCCGCTCTTCAACGGAATCAGCCTCACGGAGCAGGGCGAGCACCTGCTTACGCCATCCTTCTTCAAAGACAATTCCCAGACAGGCAAATACTTCCAGGGATTCACCTACACCGAGGAGCCTTCGGGATACGTCATCGGACGAGGTGTCCATTCGGGCATCGTCAACATGTATGAAGACTACAGCAACGACGCGGCCAAATATCTGATGCTGGCCATCTGTGCCGACCAGAACACCAATCTGAACGAAGAAGGACTGAAACTGCTCGACAACGCTCTGTCCTACCTGCTGTCTGCAGGCCATTTCGAGGCGCCCGACTTCAATCTGACCACCACCGGCGCCACCGTCGACAACACGGCCGAACTGAAATCGGCGCTTGCCTACGACTTCAGCGTCATCGGCAATACCGAACCCCTCATTCTGCTCAAGACCAGCACCGACGGTGATGCCCGCTACGATCTGAGCCAGCTGGTTTCAGCAGGCCGCGGCAAAATCACCCTGCAGCCTTATGACGTACATCAGTCGGTCGTCTTCAAAGGCAGTTTCCAGCCCACCTCCCTTGACTTGGAAAAACTGCTGTTCAAGGGAGTCACTTTCGAAAACGGCACGCCTTTCAAACTGGGCGACAACCTGCAGCTGAGCGAAGGCTTCTTCATCGAAGACTGCCGCTTCGAATCGCTCGCATCACTGCTCGAAGCCAAGTCCGACGCATCTTCCAAAATCGCCTGCATCAGCCTCAAATCCAGCCGTCTGAACCAATGTGCCACGGGAGGCTCCCTGTTCTGTGTCGAGGGTATCGTTGCCGACAGCCTCTATATCGGCGAAAACATATTCGAAAACTGCCGTCCCGACACTTGGATCGCATGGAACAGTCAGAACGACTTGTCACAGCTTGTCCTCAAACACAACATCTTCTTCCAAACGGCACAGGCCGGAGCTTCCACCCTCGTCGCTCTGAACGCTTCCGGACATACCGCCCTTCTCGACCTGAGCGACAACATCTTCCACCAGACGGGAAAGACATCGCTCGCACTGGACGCACTGGGCGATTCTTCCGAGCTTATGGCCCGATACAATCTGTTCTCCGACGGGCTGGCCGACTGGGCTTCCGATCCGAGCAACATGATTCCGGACGACCTGAGCATCGGCCAGCTGTTTGCCGACGGCATCGTCCTCGACCTCACCTCCGACCTGTTCACCGCCGGTGAAGGCCGCAGCTATCTGGGCGCCCGCATGGCCTACGCCACACGCACAGAGCCGCGCACCGTCAGCGTCAGCAACGTTCCCGAGCTGAAGACCGCCATCGAAATCGCCATCGGCGGCGATGTCATCCTGCTCGAAGACTTCTACGAGAGCCCGGCCGACACATGTGACGTCTACTTCCTGGGCAGCACGGGATTCGCCTATCCCAGAACCAGCGGCACCATTCAGATCAAAGCCGCCGAAGACGCCCATCCCAAACTGTTCGGCCGCATCACCACCAATCGCTCTTCGCGCTGCGACACGCTCATATACGAGGGCCTTACTTGGGTCGACAGCACCTGGTTCGAAGGCTACGACAAAGAAGCCTACAACCCCTTCTTCTTCAACTGTGCCAACGACACGGTCAGCGGACTGTTCGTCATCCGCAACTGCCAGTTCTACGATCAGGAAGTACAGGTGACTCTCCGCAGCCGCGCCGCAGCGGCCGGCAGCTACTACGGTGGCATCTGGGTGGAGAACTGCCGTTTCGAGAACAACGGCGGCAGCCTGCCCGACGGCAAGCTGGGCGGCCATCTGTTCCAGCTCGACGCTTCGGCCACCTATACGCTCAACCGCTTCACCTTCATCAACAACGTAGTTTCCAACTTCCACGGCAGCCAGATGTTCAATCTCGGACGTTCGGGTTCGACTTCCGATCTGAATTTCAGCATCCGCATCGACAACAACCTGTTCTACAAGATCGGTGGCAACGCCAGCGACAAACTGCGTTCCTTCCTGGAATTCGCCTCTGTTCCCTCAGGCAGCACGGTCGACATCTCCATCGCCAACAACATCTTCTGCAAACGCTGGAGCAACGTCAACTATCCTGTGGCGCTGCTGGCGCTCTATGCGGCCGATTCGACCGTCACCTCCGACATCCGTGTCACCAACAACCTCTTCGAAGGCCGCTACTACACGGGTGACGAATCACTGACAGCCAATCCGGTGGCTCCGACCAACTCCACCCAGAATCTGGCTTTGGCCGACAGCAAGGGCAACATGGTCGAAGAAGATGACAACAACCTCGTGGCAGTCAATCGCAGCAACGACCTCTATCTCTACACGATGGGCCTCGACCACATCTTCGCCGACGAAAGCCTTCTCAGCATCAGCCTCCAGTCGCCGCTCTACACGGCCGGTCTCAACGGCGCTCCGCTGGGTCCCGAATGGCTCTATGTCACCGTCGACGGTCTGAGCAGGAATATCGAAGCCGACAAGAGCCAGCTCTATGGCTGGAGCGACAGACAGGGCCAGCTGAACCTTCACAGCGCAGAAGGCGGACAGCTGCAGGTCTGCGATCTGAGCGGACGCGTGCTGTACAATGCCGGAATCGCCGCCGGCACCACCAGCCTGAACGGCTTCCAGACAGGCCTCTACATCGTCCGACTCGACAATGCGGCGGCCGCGGTGAGAGTGAAATGATTTTTGCAAAAATGTATTACCTTTGCAGCCGCATCCTGCAAGAGAACAAAAAAAAGTTGGGTACAGGATTTCCATCCTGTACCCAATGTTGTATTCCGGCGGAAGAAGGGGGATTCGAACCCCCGGTACCCTTACGAGTACGACAGTTTAGCAAACTGTTGGTTTCAGCCACTCACCCATCCTTCCGGAAGCGAAGCTGAAAGCCGGCCAAACCGGTTTCAAATGCGGCGCAAAGATAGGAAACTTATTGTCAAGATTCAAAATTATAAATGAAAAAAAATAATCTCTTTTCCTCAAAGTGGTTCCGATACGGTCTCGTGTCTGCCGCAGCAGTCCTGATTATCATATTGTTCTGCGGAATCGGCTTCTACCGCACCTATCTGCTGCCCAACATCCAGTCCGACAAAACCGTCATTCTGAACATTCACAAAGGCGACAACTTCGACAAAGTGTTCTCAAACCTCCAACAGCAGAATGTGCTCGTCAGGCCTCAGTCGTTCGAAAAGGCCGCCCGGAAAAGCGGTTATGCCGATGCCGTCAGAAGCGGTCACTACGAACTGAAAAGCGGGATGAACAACCGGCAGATGCTCGTCATTCTGAAACAAGGCCTTCAAAAACCGGTCCGCATCCAGTTCAACAACCTGCGCACACTCGAACAGCTGGCCGGTGTGCTTTCGCACCAGATCATGCTCGATTCCCTCACCCTGCTCGACACCTTCAAAGACAGCCAATGGCAAGATTCCCTGGGATTCAGAGCCGAAACAGCCATGTCGCTCTTCCTGCCCGACACCTACGAAGTGTGGTGGAACTGCAGTCCCGAGAAACTGATGCAGACCTTCCAGCGCGCCTACCGTCAGTTCTGGACGGAAGAACGCCTGAAAAAGGCCGCCGACAAAGGGCTGGAGCCCTGGCAAGTGTCCACGCTGGCTTCCATCATCGAAGAAGAGACCAACCGCAAGGACGAATGGCCCGTCGTGGCCGGCCTCTATATGAACCGCATGAAAAAAAGGATGTACCTGCAGGCCTGCCCCACCATCAAGTTCGCCATGAACGACTGGAGCATGCACCGAGTCCTGAAAGAATACACCGAAGTAGATTCGCCCTACAACACCTACAAGCACATGGGCCTGCCCCCAGGCCCCATCCGCATACCTTCCAAAACAGCCCTCGACGCCGTGCTGAACGCCAGCCAGCACAACTACCTGTACATGTGTGCCAAAGACGATTTCTCAGGCGGACACTACTATTCGTCCACCCTCGCCCAGCACAACCGCTACGCCGAACGCTACCACAGAGCGCTCGACCGCAACCGCATCATGAAATAAGCGCTCAGAGAATTTCGGAAACGGTGAAATTGCTGCCGCCCACAAAGACGACATCCTCCCCTTCCGCCGCATCCAGGGCCGCCTTATAGGCTGCGCCCACAGAAGGATACGCACATCCTTTCAAGCCGTATGCGCCAGCCTTTTCGGCCAGTTCGGCCGCAGACAAAGCTCTGGGAATGGGCGCATTGGCAAAATAATAAGCCGCATCGGAAGGCATCAGACGAAACATGGCATCCACATCCTTGTCTTTGACGAAACCCAGCACCAGATGCAGACGTCGGTGGGGCGTTTCCGCCAACTGAGCCATCAGACGGTCCATGCAGTCCTCGTTATGCCCCGTGTCGGCAATGCGCAAAGGATGCTCACCCAAGATTTCCCAACGGCCGCGGATGCCGGTCTGTCCGATCACATCGGCCAGACCTTCTCTCAAAGCCGATTCTCCCACAGGAAATTGCGCAGCGATCAGATCAAGCGTCGTGAGGACGCTCAGCACATTGTCGGCTATATAGTTGCCGCCCAGGTCACAATAGACATCCCGACAGCACGGGAGCGACGAAGCCGTCAGCCCCGCACCGGGCAAGCGGTGGAAATCGAAGACCTGTCCGGGCAGTTGCGGACGCGACTGGCAACGCCATGCAGCAGGCGCGTAATGCAAAGGCGCACCCACAGAAACGCATTGGCCTTCGACCACCCCACGCACAACCTCCCCGTTGGAAGCCAGCACCAGAGGCACATCGCGTTTGGCGATGCCGGCCTTCTCGCCGGCAATCTGCTCCAGAGTGTCGCCCAGAATGGCCATGTGGTCGAAACTGACATGCGCTATGACCGACACCAGCGGACGAATGATGTTGGTGCTGTCGAAGCGTCCGCCCAAACCCACCTCAATGATGGCCACATCCACCTTCCGATCGGCGAAATAACAGAACGCCAGTTCGGTGGTCAGTTCAAAGAAAGAAGGCTGGAAATCGGCGGGAAACGGCGGCAATTCTTTGGCCCGACGGTATTTTTCCACAAAGGAAACCACAAAATCGCGGTCAATCATCTGACCGTCCACCCGAATGCGCTCGCGGAAATCCTTCAGATGCGGCGAAGTGTAGAGACCCACCCTGTAGCCGGCCGACTGCAACACAGAAGCCAGCATATGAGAAGTGCTACCCTTGCCGTTGGTGCCCGCCACATGAATGCTGGCAAAAGCCTTGTGAGGCGCGCCGCACCAGCGGTCGAGCAAGAGCACGTTGTCCAGCCCGGGATGATAAGCCTCAGAACCGACCAATTGAAACTGAGGAACTTGCGAATACAGATATTGGAGAACTTCGTCGTATGTCATCTTGTATGCCTGCAGGCCTTAGGGCACCGCATCCGAGGCGCAAATTTACGCAAAAAGCCAATCGGCTTGAATCAAATTGAAAAAATATGTATCTTTGCCGTCTCAAACACAAGCCAATATGAAAACATTCAGCAAATTCACCCTTTGCCTGGCCACTTTGGCCGCTTTGGCACTCACCGGCTGCAAGTCCAACAAGGAAGCTTACGACGCTGCCTACGAACGGGCCAAAGCCAGACAGGAAGCGCTTGAAGCAGAGAAGCAGCCTGCTCAGAACGAAACCATCGAAGTGGTCGAAAAGAGCAGCATCAAGGAGGCTGCCGAATCTCTCGAAATCATCGGAAAGGCCTCTGAAGGCACTTATGGCGTTGTCGTGGGCAGTTTCATCAACCGCACCAATGCCGAAAGCCTGCTGAAACGCATGCAGGAAGCCGGTTACCCCAACACCGTTCTCGGACAGAACGAGAAACTCATGTACAGAGTCATCGTATCTTTCTTCCAGAACAAGGCAGACGCTCAGGAACTGGTCAAGACCCTGAAGAAGGACTTCCCGGATGCCTGGATCCTTATCAAAGAATAGCCCTCTCCACAGAGACGACTTACAAGGCTCCAGGGAATGGAGCCTTTATCTTTTATATCAACCTTTTTACAACTTACCCCTTATTATGATTGAAAAAATCGGAAACAACGCCGGTTCCGTCTGGACCGTGCTGAACGCTGCCGGTCAGGCCAAGAGCCTGAAAGACGTCAAGAAACTGACCAAACTGACCGAAAAAGACCTTTACGCCGCTCTCGGTTGGCTTGCCCGCGAAGGCAAACTCAACTTCAGCGAAACGGAAGGTGAAATCTTCGTGGCTTTGTCATAATTTTGGACAAAGTCCTTTGTGAAAGTCAAAAAAAGGCCTATCTTTGCCGCGCATTTCCAAAAAATGCAGTTGGTACCTTGCCCGAGCGGTTAGGGATCGGTCTGCAAAACCGGGGACGGCGGTTCGATTCCGCCAGGTACCTCACAAAAGAAAAGGCTGCCCCATACGGAGCAGCCTTTTTCGTATCCGGAAAGAAGCGGTTTATTCTTCGTCTTCGCCTTCCTCCTCCTTCATATTGGTGTAGACGGTCGACACATCGTCGTCCTCCTCCAGACGTTCCACCATTTTGTTGATGGTCTCGCGCTGTTCGGGAGTCACATCCTTGTAATCGTTGGCAAAACGCTCGAATTCGGCCGAAATCAGTTCGTAGCCGGCACCTTCGAGATAGTTCTGGATCTTGGCGAAGCAGTCGGGAGCACCGAAGATGATGACCTCTTCCTCGTCCTGGTCGAAATCGTCGGCACCCAGGTCGATAAGTTCAAGCTGGAGTTCATCCATATCCATACCCTCTTTGGGTTTGATTTTGAAAACAGCCTTACGCTCAAAGATGAACGACAGACTGCCGCTGGTTCCCAGCGTGCCGGCATAGCGGGTGAAGACGCTGCGGACATTGGCAACGGTACGGGTTGGATTGTCGGTCTGAGTTTCCACCAGAATGGCAATGCCGTGAGGGCCGTAGCCTTCATAAACCATATCCTTATAGCCTGCGAAATCCTTCGAAACGGCCTTTTTGATGGCACGCTCCACATTGTCCTTAGGCATATTGGCAGCCTTGGCATTCTGAATGAGCACACGAAGACGTGCATTGGAGTTTGGATCAGGACCTGCTTCCTTGACACAGCTGGAAATTTCCTTACCGATTTTCGTAAATGTGCGGGACATGTTGCCCCAACGTTTCAGCTTTCTAGCTTTTCTGTATTCAAACGCTCTTCCCATAAGTAAATGATTATCTGAGGCTTGCGCCCAATTGTTGTTTAATGTTGCTGATTATCTTATTCATGATCGCCTCAATGCGCTGGTCCGTCAGCGTCTGCGACTCGTCCTGAAGGACAAAGCTCACAGCGTACGACTTCTTGCCGGCAGGCAGCGACTTGCCTTCGTAGACATCGAAAAGCGACACCTTCTTGAGCAGTTTCTTCTCGCTCTGCAGGGCGATACGCTCGATATCGGAGAAATGGACCTGCGAGTCGATGAGCAGAGCCAAGTCGCGGCGCACTTCCGGGAACTTGGGCAATTCGGCATACAGAACCTTGTTGTTGCGGATAGACTTCATCAGAAGCGGCCACTCGATGTCGGCATAGAAGACAGGAGCGTCGATGTCAAACTTGGCCAGAACGGCTGGATTGACCTCCGAAACACCGGCCAGAAGCTTGCCGCTGCGCGTGCGATAAAGCAAACTGTGCGTGTAAAGGTCACAGGCCTCAGCTTCCTCCATCTGCACGCCTTCCAGGCCCAGACGCAGGAACACGTTCTGCACATAAGCCTTCAGATCATAGACAGTAGCCGGTTCTGCAGCCGCATTCCAAGTCTGCGGATTGCGGTTGCCGCACAGCCACATGCCCAGATGCATCTCCTCCGAATAAGGCGAAAGCACCTCCCCTTCCCTGCGGTTTTCCGCATGGAAATGATAGCAGGAGCCGAACTCGTAGAACTTCAGGTCGGTGGCACGGCGGTTGCGGTTGCGGGCGATGTTTTCCAGACCGCCGAACAGCAGCGTCTGACGCATCAGTTCCAGATCCTGGCTGAGCGCGTTGATCACACGCACGGCATTGGCCTCCGGGAAAGTCTGCAGGTCTTTATAATAGGACACCGAAGTGAGCGAATTGTTGAGAATCTCGTGGAAACCGCAGGCCGTCAGCTGTTCCGAAATCAGGTTCTGAAGCCGGTTGCTGTCGGGATGGCTGCTGTAAGTCAGCGTACTCTTGATGGACGAGGTGTATTCCACATTGTTGTAGCCGTAGATGCGGAGAATGTCCTCGATCACATCGCAGTCGCGCTGCACGTCAACCCTGTAGGCGGGCACAAGCAGTTCCAGCACGCCGTCCTTTTCGGAAACGACCTTCATTTCAAGCGCTTCCAGAATATTCTTGATGACATCGTGACCGAGCTGCTTGCCGATAAGGCTGTCACACTTTTCGTACGAAAGCGTCACCTTGAAGTCCTCGATGGGCTGCGGATACTTGTCCACAATTTCACTCGAAATCTCGGCATCGGCCAGTTCCTTCACCATCAGCGCGGCACGTTTCAACACATAAAGCGTCTGATGGGGATCCACACCGCGTTCGAAACGGAACGACGAATCGGTGTTCAGACCGTGACGGCGGGCCGTCTTGCGCACCCAGACCGGATTGAAATAGGCACTCTCCAGAAAAACGGAAGTGGTCTGCTCGGTCACACCCGAGTCCAGTCCGCCGAAGACGCCGGCCATGCACATAGGCTCCCCGGCATTGCAGATCATCAGATCCTTCTCGTCGAGCGTGCGTTCCACGCCGTCGAGCGTCGTGAACTTGCTGCCGCCGCTGCAACGCACTTCAATGCGGCGGCCTTTGATCTTGTCGGCGTCGAAGGCATGCAGAGGCTGACCGAATTCGTGAAGCAGATAGTTGGTGATGTCGACCACGTTGTTGATGGGATGCAGACCGATGAGACGCAGACGGTCCTGCAGCCACTTCGGCGATTCCTTCACATGGACGCCGGTGAGGCTGATGCCGGCATAGCGCGGGCAGGCCTCGGTATTCTGAACGTCGACCTCGATTTCGAGCTTGTGGTTGTCCACCTTGAACGCGTCGACCGAAGGACGGCGCAGGCAGACGTTCTGGCCCTTGCTTTTCAGAGCCGCATACAGGTCGCGGGCCACGCCGAAATGCGAAGCGGCATCGGCCCGGTTGGGCGTGATGTCGACCTCCAGCACAGGCTGGCTTTCCAGATGGTAATATCGGCTGGCAGGCATGCCCACCTGCGCGTCGGCAGGCAGCACGATGATGCCCTCATGACTGGTTCCGATACCGATTTCGTCTTCGGCACAGATCATGCCGAACGACTCCTTGCCGCGGATCTTGGATTTCTTGATGGTGAAGCACTCGTCGCCGTCGTAGAGTTTCGTGCCGATGGTGGCCACGACGACTTTCTGTCCGGCAGCCACGTTGGGCGCACCGCAGACGATGGGAAGAGGCTCGGGACCGCCCACGTCGACAGTCGTCACATGGAGATGGTCGGAGTCGGGATGAGGCTCGCACGTCAGCACTTCGCCGATGACCAGACCTTCCAGTCCGCCACGGATGGATTCCACCATCTCGACCGGTCCGTTCTCCAGACCGATGGACGTGAGCAAATCGGCCGTCTCTACAGCCGAAAGGTCGAAATCGACAAAATCTTTGAGCCAGGAATAAGAGATGTTCATATCTTACATTAGCATTTGATACCGAGTTTGTTGAGCACTTCGTGAATCTTCTCGTAGGTGGCCAGACGAGTGGGCACCAGCGGCAGACGAAGCTTGTTTTCGATGTAGCCCATCATGCTGAGCAGACATTTCACACCGGCCGGATTGCCGTCCACGAACAGCAGGTCGAACAGGTCGGTGAAACGGTGATGGATCTTCAGCGCATTCTCATAGTCGCCGTTGAGCGCCAGGCGCACCATGCGGCTGAACTCTTTCGGGAAAGCGTTTCCGATGACGGAAATGACCCCCACGGCACCCATGGTGATGAGCGGATAGGCGATGCCGTCGTCACCCGAAATGACCATGAATCCGGCAGGTTTGTTCTTGATGATGTTGTTCATCTGACCGATGTTGCCCGAAGCCTCCTTCACCGCCACGATGTTCTTGAAATCGCGGGCCAGACGCAGGATGGTGTCGGCCGTCATGTTCACACCCGTGCGGCCGGGCACGTTGTAGAGAATCACAGGGACGGGAGAAGCCTCCGCAATCGCCTTGTAATGCTGATAGATGCCTTCCTGAGAGGGCTTGTTGTAATAAGGGGTCACCGACAGGATGGCGCAGAAACCGTCCAGATCGGCCGTCTGCAGCGTGCGGACCACATTGGCCGTGCAGTTGCCCCCCAGACCGAGCACCAGCGGCAGGCGACCGTTCACACGCAAACGCACATAGTCGATGACCTGCTGCTTTTCCTCTTCGCTGAGCGTGGGAGTTTCGGCCGTGGTACCCAGAACCACCAGGTAATCAGCCTTATTCCGTATCTGATAATCAACGAGCTGACCTAAGGCATCGAAATCGACGCTCTCATCTTGCTTGAAAGGGGTGATCAGGGCCACGCCCATGCCCGTCAACTTGTTTGCAATTGATGCTTCCATTGGAAAAACGCGTTTCTATAAGAATTTGCAAAAATAGCGAATTTCCTATTGAAAACGCAGGCTTTTCAAATAAAAAAGCAGCGTGGCCGCATTTTCGTCGAGGTCGGAAGAACTATGCGAAATATCCAGCACAAAATCGTAGATGGAAGGATCATCGGCCTTGAATCCCACACGGAAAGGACACCCCGAAGCAAGCGTGAGATACTCCATCAGCGGATTTTGGGTCTGGGAAAGGTCGAGCAGCATGTCCGCATGCTGACCCGTATAGTTGGCCAGCACGTATTTCTTGGGCAGAAAGAAAAAATTCAAGTGACGGTCGGTCAGGACGTGCACATCCGACGACAGGGCGGTGTTGTCGCGCTCAATCTGCGAATAGGTCCAGGCAAACACTTTTTTGCCCTCCTTCTCCAACTCCCGCTTCACCCGCATAGCCTTGTCGTAGTCGGGATAGTCGAAATGCATCACAATGCGGCGGACATCGCCGAACACCATGAATCGGCGCTCGCGCGGCAATTGCCGGCGACGGCGGCAGGCCTGACGGACAAATAGCTGTATCATAGGTCAAAAATCATCGAAAAGACTGTTCATCACATAGACTTCCTCGCGGCGGTTTTCCTCGGTTCCGGCCTGGACTTCAGCCGCAGAAGCCGCAGCAGACTCATCTGCCGCAGCAGCCTCGTCCGTCGGGCCCAACATAGCCAGAAACTCGTCTTCGCCTATAATGGCCACACCCAGTTCGCGCGCCTTTTCCAGTTTGGCAGGCCCCATATGGGCACCGGCCAGAATGAAATCCGTCTTGGACGACACCGAACCCGCGTTCTTGCCCCCCTGCGACTCAATCATTTCCTTGTATTCGTCACGCGAATGCTTCTCAAACACACCGCTGACAACCACCACCTTGCCCTGCAGCGAACTGCCCTTCGGCTGCAGACGGTCGGACGAAACCTCCATCTGCAGACCCGCCCGTTTCAGGTCGTCCAGCAGCCGGCAGTTGCCGTCATCGGCAAAGAAGGCAGCCACGCTTCCGGCAATCGACAGCCCCACATCCTCCACAGCGGCCAGTTCCTCCAGAGAGGCGGCACGCAAGGCATCCAGAGAGCGGAAAGCCATTGCCAGCCGTTTGGCCACCGTTTCACCCACATAACGGATGCCCAAAGCGAACAGCACCCGTTCGAAAGGCACCTGACGCGAATCGGCGACACCCTTGAGGATGTTGCGGGCCGACTTTTCGCCCAAACGTTCCAGAGCAGCCATCTGCGGCACCGTCAGACGGTAGATGTCCGACACGTCGGTCAGCAGGCCCTTGCGGAAAAGCAGGTCGACAGTCTCTTCGCCAAGACCCTCAATATCCATCGCCTTGCGCGAAGTGAAATGCACCAGACGGCCCTTGATCTGCGGCGGACAGTGCAGGCTGTCGGGGCATCGCCAGGCAGCTTCGCCCTCTTCACGCACCAGTTCGGCGCCGCATTCCGGACAACGCTGTATGAAACGGACCTTGCTCAAGACAGCGTCCCGACGGGCCTCCAGGTCCACCCCCACGATTTTCGGAATGATTTCCCCACCCTTTTCCACATAGACCATATCGCCTATGTGCAGGTCGAACTGCTGCACGAAATCGTCATTGTGCAGCGTGGCGCGTTTCACCAGCGTTCCCGCCAGCTGGACCGGGTCCAGATTGGCCACCGGAGTCACCGTGCCCGTGCGGCCCACCTGAAAACTCACCTCGTTGAGACGGGTGCGTGCCCGTTCCGCCTTAAACTTGTAGGCAATGGCCCAACGCGGCGACTTGGCCGTATAGCCCAAGCGCTCCTGCTGTTGCAGAGAATTCACTTTCAGCACAATACCATCCGTGGCAATCGGCAGATTGCGGCGTTCCCCATCCCAATAGGCGATGAACGACATCACCTCGTCCAGCGTACGGCACACCTTGGTCGCATCCGAAATGCGGAAACCCCAGCTGCGCGCCTTCATCAGATTGTCGTAATGCCTGTCGCAAGGCAGACCGTCGCCCATCACATAGTAGAGATAGGCATCCAGATGGCGCGACGCCACCAGCGACGAATTCTGCAGTTTCAGCGTGCCGGAAGCCGCATTGCGCGGATTGGCGAACAGCGGCTCTTCCTGGCGTTCACGCTCTTCGTTCAATTTTTCAAACACCTCCCAAGGCATCAGCACCTCACCCCTCATCTCAAAGAAATCGGGATAGTCCGAACCGCTCAAGGTAAGAGGAACGCTGCGGATGGTGCGCACATTGGCCGTCACGTTGTCGCCCTTCTGGCCGTCGCCCCGGGTAAGCGCCTTCACCAGACGGCCGTGCTCGTAAGTGAGCGAAATGGACGTGCCGTCAAACTTCAGTTCGCAGACAATCTCGAAAGGCTCCTCCAGCGCCTTGGCCGTGCGGTTGAAAAACTCCCCCACCTCCTCCTTGCTGTAAGTGTTGCCCAAAGACAGCATCGGATAGCGGTGGCTCTCCTGACGGAAACCCTGGCTCAGGTCGCTGCCCACCCGCTGCGTGGGCGAATTCTCATCGGCCAGCTCAGGAAAGGCCTTCTCCAGATCCTGCAGCTCACGCATCAGAGCGTCGTAGTCGAAATCGCTCATCGTAGGCGACGAAAGCACATAGTAGTCGTAATCCGCCTGCGTGAGCAGACGGCGCAGTTCTTCAACGCGAGACCGAGCCTGTGTTCCGTTCATAAAATCAATCGTAGAAATTCCAGGAAATGCCAGCCTTGAAAGAAGCGGGCGGCTGAGGATAATGCAGTGTGGTGAAATAGTTCGGACTGGCCAGCCAGCGGCTCACGTGCTCGTACATGGCAAAGAAACGGGCCCGTTTGAGATGCAGGTTGGCATAGACATTCATGAAAGGATAATTGCCCAGTTCCTTTTCCGACTGCGTATGGAACATACCCGTGGCCGGATCGTAGGCAGGCGCATGATACGACGTGAAATAGCGGCAGTCCACGCCAATCTGCGTGGTCATCACCTTCGACAGCACCGTCTTCACATACACGTTGCCGAAAGCGGTCAGCGCCGGCAGCGGCAAGACATCCTCCTGGCTCGACAGTTGGCCCACCACGTCGAAATCGAGGTGCAGTATGCCCACCGACAGTTTCTGGGCCCACTCGCCGTACAGCACCTGCAGCTGACCGCTGTACTGCACCGGCTTGGCGGCCGGACCGAAATAGACATAGTTGCTGACGTTCTCCACACCCGCATTCAGACGAGTGCCCCAGCCCGGCATCTCCAGACCGCCTTCCAGACGGACCCTGTAGACATTGTCGAAACTGTTGCTCCAGTTGAAATGGTTGGAATGGTACTGACGGTAGAAATAGTCGGGCGTCTCGTTGCGGACGAAACCGCGGGCCGAAAGGTCCACCTCCTGCCCCAGCAGGGAAAAGCGGCTCTGCAGTCCGCCGTCGATGACGAAATTGCCGATGTAGCCGTTGCCCGCCAGACAGATGCGCGCATCCGCATCGAAACGGATGAGAGAGTCCTGCGTGGAGACCAGCCGGCCGCCCACCCAGAGCAGATTCTCGCGACGGATGTCCGCCTGACGGAAAGGACTGCCCGCAATGCTGTCGGGCTGCGGCGTGCGCGTCGGGTAGGCATAGCGCCGGTGTTCGTGCTGGGCGTAGGCCGTCAGACCGAACTTCATCCAAGGATGGAAACCCTCGTTCAGCGACAGGCCCAGCACATTGCGAATGGTGGTCAGAGCCGCCGAGTCGGCCGTCATGCTCTCGTCGATGAAAGCGTTGGGATAGTAAGAGGAATTGGCCGATTTGGGCGAATCGTAGAGCTTGCGGCCGTGGTCGATCTGGAACGTGTGGATGAGACTGCTCACCGGCACGAACACTTCGGAAGTGTCGGTCTCAGACGTCAGCTCCCTGTAGAATCCCAGATGGTATTTCTGATTCAGAAACGCATCCTTGTACGTATGCAGATTGAAAGTGTTCTGCAAGGCGACCGGAATGTTCAGACTCTCAAATTCGCGGTAGCCGTGGCTCATCGTCATCGGGTCGGTGATGTAGGCGTCGTTGGTGATGCCGCCGTTCTCATAATTCTCGAAACGGTGATAAGAGAGTCTGACAAACGCCTCATACCGAGGAGACTGATAATTGCCAAACACATGGGCAATCTTGTCCTTTGCCTTCAGATTGGTGTAGAAACCGCGCGAATTGACCGCCTCGTAGTCGGCCCCGATATTGAGGTACTTGTTCACATTGGCCGTGTAGGAAAACTTGAAATTCTCCTCTTGGGAATAGTCGTTTCCAACCGTCGTGTTGTACGAACCGTTCGTATAGGGCCGTGTCGTGTTCAGCCAGACCCACTCCCCATTGGAAGACTTCCACTGGTCATAGGGATTCATGAAGAGGAAACGCTCCTCCGGATTGCGGTCGGCATAGACCATCGTCTGGAAAGGCGAGCCCACGTGGCCCAGATGGTTACCCCCCACCACATGCCGTTCGGGAGTCGTGATGAGATAATAGTCGTCCATCAGCGTGTCGAGCACGGTCTCGGTCTTCTGCCCGAGCATGTCGTCGACAGTCCAGGCCTTGATGCGCAAGGCCACCTCCTTTTTCTTCGAAGATGCGCCCGACGACTCACCCGACGACGAAGACGGCAGAGCGGCCCCGCCCGCCCTGTTCTGGGCCGCGAGCGACACAGAGAAGGCTGTCAGACAGACGCTGAGGACAATGATGAGAAACGGTCGGCGCATAAATCTCGTTTATGCGGCAAAGATAATACAAATTTGATTGGTTTAATTTGTATATTTGTGCCTCGAATTATAAATAATCTGAAGTTTATGAAAATCAACGACAAGAAATTCGTCGCCGTTTCCTACGACCTCTATGTAGGCGGCGAAGACGGCTCCAAGCCCGAACTGATGGAACGTGCCACCGAACAGCAGCCCCTGACCTTCGTCTTCGGCATGGGCATGATGCTCGACTCCTTTGAGAAACAGCTGGCCGGACTCGACGAAAACGATACTTTCGACTTTACGCTTCCCTGCGACCAGGCCTACGGCGACTATGAGCAAGAGCACGTGGTCGACCTGCCCAAATCCCTCTTCACAGTCGACGGCAAGTTCGACAGCGAAAACATCGCCGTAGACAAGATGGTGCCCATGATGACCGAAGACGGACAGCGTCTCGACGGCGTCGTGCTGGAAGTGGCCGAAGACCATGTGAAGATGGACTTCAACCACCCGCTGGCAGGCGAAGACCTCCACTTCATCGGCAAGGTGCTCGAAGTGCGCGAAAGCACCGACGAAGAAATGGAAGCCCTCATGCACCCCTGCTCCTGCGGCGACTGTCACCACGACTGCTGCGGCGAAGGAGAAGACGAGTGCGGCTGCGGATGCGGCCATTGCCATTGAAGCCATAACGCTATGGGCAACACCTTCGGACATCTGTTCCGGCTCACCACATTCGGCGAATCGCACGGACCGGCCATAGGCGGCGTCATCGACGGCTGCCCCGCCGGCCTGCGGCTCGACCTGGAGGCCGTGCAGAAGGAGACCGACCGCCGCAGGCCGGGCCATCCGGCCCGCCCGGAAGAACCTTCCGGCTCCGCCCGACAGGAAAGCGACCGCATCGAATGGCTTTCGGGCCTGTTCGAAGGCGTCACCACCGGAGCCCCCCTGGCCTTCATCATCCGCAACGAAGACGCCCGCAGCGAAGATTACGACACACTCCGCGAGCTCTACCGCCCCTCACACGCCGACTACACCTGGCAAGCCCGCTACGGCATCCGCGACCATCGCGGAGGAGGCCGCGCGTCGGGACGCGAAACCGCCGTCCGCGTGGCGGCCGGCGCCATCGCCCGCCAAGTGCTGCCCTCCGACATCTGCATCGAAGCCTTCACCACCGGCATCGGCCCCCTACAGCTGCCCTCCGGCTGCCAGCTCGATTCCCAGTCAGCCTCCGGCAACGCTTACCACTGCCCCGACAAAGAAATAGCCCTCGAAATGGAACATCTGCTCCGGCAGACCCGCCAAGAAGGCGATTCCCTGGGCTGCCGTGTCAGCGTATGCGTCAAAAACGTACCCGCCGGATGGGGTGAACCCATTTTCGACAAGCTGGAAGCCCGACTCGCCGCCGCCATGCTTTCCATTCCCGCCTGCAAAGGCTTTTCCTACGGCAGCGGCTTCGACATCAGCCTGAAAGGCTCCCAAGCCAACGACCCCTTCTGCTGCCGTGACGGCCGTGTGCGCACGCTCACCAATCACAGCGGCGGCATCCAAGGCGGCATCAGCAACGGAGAAGACATTCGCTTCGATCTGGCCTTCAAGCCCGTCGCCAGCATAGCCAAACCCCAGACCACCGTCAACAACAAAGGAGAAAGCGTCGGACTGCAAATCACAGGACGCCACGACATCTGCCTGTCGCCCCGCGTGCTGCCCGTCGTGGAAGCCATGACCGCACTCTGTCTGGCCGACGCCTTCCTTCTCTCAAAATCATCCCGATGAAAAAAATCATTCCCATGTGTGCCCTAGCCTGCCTGAGCCTCTCGTGCTCGGTCAAGAACAGCGATTCCTTCCAGTATCAGGCCGACCGCTTCGCCGACCTTTCCATCCTTCACTACCAGGTGCCCGGCTTCGACCGCCTCAGCCTGCAGCAGAAAGAGCTCGTCTATTATCTGAGCGAAGCCGGACTGTGGGGACGCGACATCCTCTTCGACCAGAACTGCCGCTACAACCTGCTGGTGCGCCAGACCCTCGAAGCCGTCTACGTAAACGCCCAAACCGACCGCGAAAGCGCCGACTGGAAAGCCCTCGAGACCTATCTCAAGCGCGTCTGGGTGGCCAACGGCATCCACCACCACTACGCCACCGACAAGTTCGTACCCGGTTTCTCGGCCGAATACTTCGCCCAAACGCTCAACACCGTTCCCGCCGACAAGTTGCCCATGCCCGCCGACAGACTGCTGGCCATCCTCCAGGACGTCATCTTCAACCCCGACTTCCTGGCCAAGCGCGTCAACCAGGCCGACGGTGCCGACCTGCTGCTCACTTCCGCCGAGAACTACTACTATGGCGTTTCCCAGAAAGAAGCCGAAGAGTTCTATGCCGAAATGGCCGACCCCGACGACCCCTGCCCCATCTCCTACGGACTGAACAGCCGTCTGGTCAAAGACGCCAAGGGCCAGCTCCAGGAAGAAGTCTACCGCATCGGCGGACGCTATTCGCAAGCCATCGAAAAGATTGTCTATTGGCTGGAAAAGGCCCAGACCGTGGCCGAGAATCCGGCACAGGCCGCCACCATCGCCAAGCTGATCGAATACTACCGCAACGGCGACCTGAAGACTTTTGACGAATACAGTGTATTGTGGGTCAAGGATCTGGATTCGCATGTCGACTTCGTCAACGGATTCATCGAAAACTACGGCGACCCCATCGGCTACAAGTCGAGCTGGGAAAGCAGCATCAACTTCAAGAATCAGGAAGCCTCGGAGCGCACCGAAATCATCAGCGCCAACGCCCAGTGGTTCGAAGACCATGCTCCCATCGACCCGCGTTTCCGCAAGCCCCAGGTCAAAGGCGTTTCCGCCAAAGTCATCAACGTGGCCATGCTGGGCGGTGACTGCTACCCCACCACACCCATCGGCATCAACCTGCCCAACGCCGACTGGATCCGCCGCGACTACGGCAGCAAATCGGTCACCATCGAAAACATCACCGAAGCCTACAGCGCCGCCTCCATGGGCAACGGCAGCAGCGAGGAATTCGTCTGGAGCCAGAAGGAAATCCGTATGATTGAGAAATACGGACACCTCACCGACAACCTCCACACCGACCTGCACGAATGTCTGGGACACGGCTCCGGCCAATTGCTCGAAGGCACCGACCCCAACGCCATGCGTTCCTATTCATCCACCATGGAAGAAGCCCGCGCCGACCTCTTCGCCCTCTACTTCATGGGCGACGACAAGATGGTCGAGCTCGGCCTCATGCCCAAAGACTCCTACAAGGCACAGTACTACTCCTATATGATGAACGGCGCCATGACCCAGCTCAGACGCATCGAACTTGGCAATGACATCGAAGAGGCCCACATGCGCAACCGTGCCCTGGTAGCCAACTGGGTGCTCCGCAACGCCGGTCCTCAAGTGGCCGAACTCGTCAAACGCGAAGGCAAGACCTATCTGGTCATCCACAGCTACAAGAAACTGCGCGAAGCCTTCGGCCAGTTGCTGGCCGAAATCCAGCGCTGCAAATCGGAAGGCGACTACGAGGCCGCCCGCAGTCTGGTAGAGACCTACGCTGTCAAAGTGGACAGCCAGTTGCACGAGGAAATCCTCAGCCGCTACTCCAAACTCGACATCGCCCCCTACAGCGGATTCGTCAACCCCGTTCTCAAGCCCGTCTGCGACAAGGACGGCCACATCACCGACGTCACCATCGACTACAGCGAAGGCTATGTGGAGCAGCACCTGCGCTACTCACGCGACTATGCCGCCCTTCCCCTTTCGGCCGAAGGACTGTACGAATAATCAGGAGGCGCCCGCTTGAGTGTCGGACGCCTTCACCACATTTTTGAGGAAATTTTTAAAGAGTGTATCGTTATGGTAGAAATCATTGAAGTCAACACACCTGCCCTGCGCAAAGAGTTCGTCATGCTTCCTTTCAAGCTGTACAAAGGCAACCCCTATTGGGTGCCGCCCATCATCAAGGGTGAAATGAAGAGCATCAGCCCCGAAAACCCCTACCTCAATTTCAGCGAAGCCAAATTCTGGATCGCCCGCCGCGACGGAGAGACCGTCGGACGCATCGGCGGCATCATCCACTACGCCTATATCGAAAAGACCCAGGAAAAGCTGGGCCGTTTCACCCGCTGCGAATTCATCGACGACGAAGAAGTGGTCGACGCCCTGTTCGCCACGGCCGAAGCCTGGGCCAAAGAAAAAGGAATGACCGGCATCATGGGTCCGTTGGGATTCTCCAACCTCGACAGTCAGGCCGTACTGGTGGAAGGCTTCGACCAGATGCCCTCAGTAGCCTCGGTCTATCATCACGAATATTACCACCGCCACATCGAGCGCCTCGGCTATCTCAAACACAAAGACTGGATCGAATTCCGCCTCCAGCTCGACGCCGAAATGCCCGAAAAAGCCGTACGCCTTTCCGACATCATCGCCCAGCGCTACAAACTGCATGTGGTGGACGTCCATTCCAAAAAAGAGCTGCGCCGTCTGGGACACGACGTGTTCCATCTGCTCAACAAATCGTTCTACAACCTCTTCTCCTTCGCCCCCCTCGACGACAAGATGATCGAAGCCGTGCTCAACGACTATGTGCCCGTCATCAACACAGAATTCGTCAAACTGGTCATGGACGAGAACGACCACATCGTGGCCTTCATCGTGCCCGTGCCATCGCTCACCCGCACCATGCAGATCGCCAAAGGCAAACTGGGCCTGCGCGCCCTCATTTCCCTGCTCTGGTCGCGCAAGCACAACGACACCATCGACCTGTTCCTCACCGGAATAGATCCCGAATATCAGTCAAAAGGTGTGTTGGGAATGGTCATCAACGCCGCGCAGCCGGTCTTCTCCAAGTATCAGATGCTCCAAGTGGAAACCACCGGCATGCTGGAAGACAATCAGGCCGCCATCCGCAACTGGAAAAACTACAACCACGTGCAGAACAAGCGCAAACGCTGCTACATCAAAATCTTCTGATTTCTACAGATGTGACTTGAAGACACGGTCCATGTCGCGGCGGTCGTCCTTTTCCTTCAGCGACTCGCGTTTGTCATAGGCCTTCTTACCCTTCGCGATGGCAATCTCCAGCTTGGCCCAACCCCCATCGTTGATGAACAGCTTGGTCGGCACAATGGTGAAACCCGTCTCCTTGGTCTCACGTTCGATTTTGCGAAGTTCCTTCTTCGTCAGCAGCAGCTTGCGGTCACGCTTGGGCTGATGGTTGTTGTAGGAACCGTTTTCATAGACCGAAATCTGCGTACCCTTGACCCAAAGCTCGTTGCCGTAGAAGACCACATAACTGTCGGTCAGACTGGCCTTTCCCTGGCGGAGCGCCTTCATCTCAGTGCCCGTCAGCACCAGCCCCGCCGTATAGAAATCGGTGAGGATGTAGTCGAAAGAAGCCTTCTTGTTCTTGACCAATACCTTATGTTCAAGTTTCATTTTCATACAGATTCCAGCAATCGGAGCGATTCAATTTTCAGCAGACGATTCTCCAGCGACTCGCGACTGCTCTTGGGCACCCGCAGCGTCATCGTGCACACCTGGTCGTAGACCGGATCCACCAGACCCAGCTTCTCTTCCTTGACCAGCTTCATCACTTCGTTGATGCAAAGATAGTCACAACTCAGACAAATCGCATCTTCCAAAGTCTTTTCCACCGTCTGCGCCTTCTCAAGCGCATCTGCCGCCGCCGACTTGTAGGCCACCGTCAGACCGCCCGTACCCAGCAGAACACCCCCGAAATAGCGCACCACCGCAATCAGCACATTGTCCAGACCGAACGAACGGATCTGCCCCAGAATCGGCCTGCCCGCCGTGCCCGAAGGCTCGCCGTCGTCATTGGCACGGGTCTGCGGACTGTCCACCCCCACACTGTAGGCATAGCAGCAGTGACGGGCATCGTGATAGCGCTTGCGCAGGTCTTCCACCAGCGACATGGCTTCCTCGACCGACGACACAGGAAAGGCGAAAGACAGGAATCGGCTGCCTTTATCCTTGTACAGGCCCTCGGAAGGGCCGGCCAATGTCTTGTACAGATCTGTTGCCATCAGAAGCCAATAAGGCTGCAACGGGCGCACAAACGCATCCGTCACAGCCTTTTATAGAGTGTTCAAAAAGTGTGGATGATCAGTCCGCTGCGAAGTTTAGGTTCAAACCAGGTGGTCTTCGGAGGCATGATGTTGCCGCTGTCGGCAATATCGATCAGCTGCTTCATCGAAACCGGATACAGTGCCAGAGCCACCTTCATTTCTCCGTTGTCCACGCGACGCTTCAATTCGCCCAGGCCGCGGATGCCGCCCACGAAATCAATGCGCTTGTCGCTGCGCAGATCCTTGATGCCCAAGAGCTTGTCCAGAATCAACTGAGAAGAGATGGTCACGTCGAGCACGCCGATGGGGTCGGCATCGTCGTAGCGGCCGGCCTTGGCGGTCAGTGAATACCACTTGCCTTCCAGATAGAGCGAGAAATTGTGCAGGGCACAGGGGCGGTAGATGTCGCCACCCTTCTCCTCCACTTCGAAATCCTGGGCCAGCGCCTTCAGGAACTCGTCGGCCGACATGCCGTTGAGGTCTTTCACCACACGGTTGTAGTCGATGATGTTCAGCTGATTGTCGGGGAAGCAGACCGCCAGGAAATAGTTGTACTCCTCGTCGCCGCGATGATTGGGATTGGCCAGACGGCGCTCGTTGCCCACCAGAGCGGCGGCAGCCGTACGGTGATGGCCGTCGGCGATGTACATGGCCGGCATGGCGGCGAAGCGGGCCGTCACAGCAGCGATGTCCTCATCCTTGTCGATCACCCAGAAATAATGTCCGAAACCGTCGCCGGGGGCGATGAAATCGTAGACAGGCTTCTGAGCCGTATACTTGGCCACGATGGCATCCAGCTCCTTGTCGTCGGGATAGGCGAAGAAAACCGGTTCGATGTTGGCGCTGTTGATGCGCACGTGCTTCATGCGGTCTTCTTCCTTGTCGCGGCGGGTCAGTTCATGCTTCTTGATGACCCCGTTGAGATAGTCGTCCACATTGGCGCAGACCACCAGACCGTACTGTGTGCGGCCGTTCATCGTCTGAGCGTAGATGTAGTACTCTTCCTTCTCGTCCTGCACGAGCCAGCCCTTTTCGCGGAACTTGCGGAAGTTCTCGACAGCCTTGTCATAGACCTTGGCATCGTGCTCGTCGGCAATCGGACTGAAATCGATTTCCGGCTTGATGATGTGATACAGAGACTTTTCGTTGCCCTGGGCTTCCTGCCAGGCTTCTTGCGAGTTGAGGACGTCATAAGGACGCGAAACCACCTGTTCGACTAAATCGACAGGTGGTCTCCAACCTCTGAAAGGTTTTACTTTTGCCATAGAAAATTACTTGTTGACACGGAAACGCTCGTTGCCGTTCTGCAGAAAATCGACAATCTGCTTGGCAGCGGCGATGCCGGCGTTGATATTGGCTTCGGCCGTCTGCGCACCCATCTTCTTGGGAGTGGCGAAATAACGGTCGGGGAATTTCTCGGAGAACTTGGCATCGGCGGCAGGCATGACGTCGGTCATGTACTTCAGGTCGGTGCGGTTTTCCATCAGCATCAGCAGAGAAGTCTCGTCGATGACCTCCTTGCGGGCCGTGTTGATGAGCACGCCGCCCTTGGGCAGACGGCCGACCAGTTCGCCGTTGATGGAGTTCTTGGTCTCGGCGGTTGCCGGGATGTGCAGAGACACGATGTTGCAGGTGCTGTAGAGCTCTTCAGCGCTGCCTACGGGAACGATGCCTTCCTTCTTCATGGCATCGGCGGGCACAAACGCGTCGTAAGCGTACACTTCCATGCCGAAACCCTTGGCGATGCGGGCCACGTTGCGACCCACGTTGCCATAGGCGTGGATACCCAGTTTCTTGCCCTTCAGTTCTGTACCGGAAGTTCCGTTGTACAGGTTGCGCACGGCAAACACCATCAGACCGAAAGCCAGTTCGGCCACGGCGTTGGAGTTCTGGCCAGGAGTGTTCATCACACACACCTTACGGGCAGTGGCGGCCTCAAGATCGACATTGTCGTAACCGGCACCGGCACGGACCACGATCTTCAGCTGCTTGGCAGCGTTCAGCACTTCGGCATCGATGACATCGCTGCGGATGATGACGGCGTCGGCCGTTTCCACAGCTTTCAGAAGATTGGCCTTATCGCCATATTTTTCGAGCAGAACCAGTTCGTATCCGGCTGATTCGACAACTTCGCGGATGCCCTTGACGGCAACGGGAGCAAAAGGTTTGTCTGTAGCGACTAAAACTTTCATATCTTGTGTACTTATTTGGTAGCGGCAAATTTCTTCATCGTGTCAACCAGAGCCTGAACGCCGCTCAGAGGCATGGCGTTGTAGATGGAGGCGCGGAAACCGCCCACCGAGCGGTGACCCTTGATGCCCACCATGCCGGCTTCGGCGGCAAACTTGGCGAACTCCTCTTCAAGGTCCTTGTATTCGTCGGCCATGACAAAGGTGACGTTCATGATGGAACGGTCTTCCTCGCAGGTGACGGTACCCTTGAACATGCGGTTGCTGTCGATTTCATTGTACAGCAGGGCGGCCTTGTCCTCGTTGATCTTGTGGATGGCGTCGATGCCGCCGAGGCTCTTGTACCACTTGGCAGTCTGCAGGGCGGTGAAGATGGGCAGACAGGGAGGCGTGTTGAACATCGACTCCTTGTCCACATGAGTGCGGTAGTCGAGCATCGTGGGGATGGCGCGGCTCACGCGGCCCAGAGCGCTCTTGCGGACGATGACCAGAGTGACGCCGGCGGGAGCCAGGTTCTTCTGGGCACCGGCGAAGATCAGATCGTAGTGGGTGAAATCGATGCGGCGCGAGAAGATATCGGACGACATGTCTGCAATCACGGGGATGTTGCCGAAGGAAAGGTCCTTCTTGGTCTCCGTACCGTAGATGGTGTTGTTGGTGCAATAGTAGAAATAGTCAGAATCGGCAGGAACTTCGTAGTTTTTGGGAATGTAGGTGTAGTTGTCGGCCTTGGAAGAGGCGACCACATTCACTTCACCGAAGAGTTTGGCCTCCTTGATGGCCTTGTTGGCCCAAGTGCCCGTATCGAGGAAAGAGGCTTTCTTCTCGAGGAAGTTGTAAGGAGCCATGCAGAACTGCAAGCTGGCACCTCCACCCAGGAAGACCACTTCAAATTCCTCGGGAATCTCAAGGATTTCCTTGATAGTGGCACGAGCTTCGTTGATGACAGCGGTAAATTCCTTACCGCGGTGTGAAACTTCCATCAGGGAAAGGCCGGTACCGGCAAAGTCGATGACTGCTTTTGCGGTTTCCTGAATGGCAAACTCGCTCAGGATAGAGGGTCCTGCTGAAAAATTATACTTCTTCATAATGTATATAAAAAATTGATCTTCAGACATTTGAGTGAGCACAGACAAATCCGTCCAACTGCTCACCGAAAGTGCTGCGAATTTACGCATTATTTTTCGTTCGACAAGTTTGTGGAGCAATAATTTTGCTCTTGCATAATCATTCGCGATTATATACTTTTGAAAGATTTTTCGCACCCTATGTCACAACCTCTGGCAGAACGTATGAGGCCCCTCGATCTGGAGGGCTATGTGGGTCAGCAGCACCTTGTCGGCCCCGATGGCGTGTTGCGCCGCATGATCGACAGCGGCCACCTCAGCTCCTTCATACTCTGGGGCCCTCCGGGCGTGGGCAAGACCACCCTGGCACGCATCGTCGCCTACCGGCTCGAATGCCCCTTCTACACCCTCAGCGCCGTCACCTCAGGCGTGAAAGAAGTGCGCGAAGTCATCGAAAAGGCCCGCAACAGCCGCTTTTTCGACAGCAAGCCGCCCATCCTCTTCATCGACGAGATACACCGATTCAACAAGGCGCAGCAAGATTCGCTGCTGGCCGCCGTCGAAGACGGCACCTTCATCCTCATCGGCGCCACCACCGAAAACCCCTCCTTCGAAGTCATCACCCCCCTGCTCTCGCGCTGCCAGGTCTACGTGCTCAAGGAACTCGAAAAAGACGACCTCGACCGCCTGCTCGACAGAGCCCTGCGCGAAGACAAGGAACTGAAAACCCTCAACGTGGTGGTGGAAGAAAAGGCCAACCTGTTCCGCTACAGCGGCGGCGACGCCCGCAAACTGCTCAACATACTGGAACTGATGTGCCAGACCGCCGCCCCCGGCGAGTCGGTCATCATCAACGACACCACCGTCACCGAAAAACTGCAGAGAAACCCGCTGGCCTACGACAAGGACGGCGACATGCACTACGACATCATCTCGGCCTTCATCAAATCGGTGCGCGGCAGCGACCCCGACGCCGCCGTCTACTGGCTGGCCCGCATGATCGAAGGCGGCGAAGACCCCAAATTCATCGCCCGGCGCCTGCTCATCTCGGCCTCCGAAGACATCGGCCTGGCCAACCCCAACGCCGTGTTGCTGGCCAACGCCTGCTTCGAAGCCGTCCACAAACTGGGCTGGCCCGAAAGCCGCATCGTACTCTCCGAGACAGCCATCTATCTGGCTTCCAGCCCCAAAAGCAACTCCGCCTACCTAGCCATCGACGACGCGCTGGCCCTCGTGCGCCAGACGGGCAACCTGCCGGTTCCCCTCCATCTGCGCAACGCGCCCACCAAACTCATGAGCCAGCTGGGCTACGGCAAAGACTACCGCTACGCCCACAACTATCCCGGCCATTTCGTGGAGCAGGAATACCTGCCCTCCGACCTGCTCGACCGCCCCATCTGGCACCCCCAGGACAATCCGGCCGAAAACAAACTGTCGGAATTCCTGCATTCCCGCTGGAAAAACCGCTTCTGAAAACCCAGCCGCAGACAAGCATACAAAAACCATCAAATAATCCGTTTTATGAAATTCAGAACCCCGAGAATCCTCTCCGCCGGCCTCCTTTTCCTCGCCGGCCTGACGAGCCTTTCCTTGAGCAGTTGCTGCCAGAAGGCCCAACTTCCCCAGCCCGAACAGGTGCTGCAGACCGCCACACACGTCAACCGCTATTTTATGGATAAGTATGCAGACGTGTCAGCCGACAGCTTCGTGCGCGGCAAATACCGTCCGAGCCACATCTGGACCCGCAGCGTCTACTACGAAGGCCTGATGGAACTCTACAGCATCGACCCCAAGGACGAATACCTGAACTACGCCCTCGACTGGGGCGCCTGCCACGACTGGGGCCTGCACCGCGGCATCACCACCCGCAACGCCGACAACCAGTGCGCCGGACAGACCTATCTCACCTTATATAACATGAAAGGAGATACGGCCATGATCCGCGATATCAAGGCCTGCATGCAGATGCTCAAAGACTCGCCCGACCTGGACGACTGGACCTGGATCGACGCCATCCAGATGGCCATGCCGATTCTGGCTCAGATGGGCTCCATCGAAAACGACCCCGGCTATTGGGAAAAGGCCTACGATATGTATATGTATACAAGAAACGAAATCGGCAAGAGCGAAGCCAATCCGCAGTACGGACTGTGGAACCCGAAGGACGGCCTGTGGTGGCGCGACGCCGACTTCTGTCCGCCCTACACCGAGCCCAACGGCGAAGACTGCTACTGGGGACGCGGCAACGGCTGGGTGCTGGTGGCCCTGGTGCGCTACATGGACCGCACGCCTGAGAACGAAGCCCACCGCCAGCAGTACATCGACGATTTCAAAGCCATGGCCAAGGCCATCAAGGCCTGCCAGCGCGAAGACGGATTCTGGAACTGCAGTCTGCACGACCCCGACCACTTCGGCGGTCCGGAGACCACCTCCACCGCACTCTTCACCTGCGGTCTGGCCTGGGGCATCCGCAACGGACTGCTGAGCGAAAAAGCCTATCTGCCCGTAGTGGCCAAGTCTTGGCAAGCCCTCCAGAGCACCGTCCACGAAAACGGCTTCATCGGCCACATCCAGGGCACCGGCAAAGAGCCCAAAGACAGCCAGCCCAGCGGCTACGACATCGAACCCGATTTCGAAGATTTCGCCTGGGGCTGCTTCCTGCTGGCCTGCGCCGAAGTCTACCGCCTCCTCATCTGACCCATCAGGCCCGGCTGCAGGCCGGGCCTGAACGCTTTCCTTCCATCGAACGAATCCGCTCCTTATGAAAAATTTTCTCCATTTCACCGTATCCCTGCTGGTTCTGGCCGGCTGCACGGCCAACAAGCCGCAAGACAACTTCGTGGTGCTCACCGATGTCATCCCCGACGTACTGCTCGATGTGCGCTACCACAGTACCTTCAATTTCATCGGCGACCGCATCCCGGGCTACAATCACCCCATTGTCATGCTCACCCGACAGGCAGCCGACAGTCTGAAAGCCGTCAGCGACGAACTCATGGCCAAAGGCTACCGCCTGAAAATCTACGACGGCTACCGTCCGCAGAAAGCGGTCGACTATTTCATGAAATGGGCTGTAGACACACTGGACACCCGCATGAAGCACATCTTCTACCCCGAGCTCGAAAAGAGCGTGCTGGTGCCTCAGGAATATGTGGCACGCCAGTCGAGCCACACGCGCGGATCGACAGTCGACCTCACGCTCTTCGACATGGCCACCTGCAAGGATGTGGATATGGGCTGCTATTTCGACTACTTCGGTCTGGCCTCGCATCCCGACGTGCAGCCCGGCCAGGAAATCGGCCTTGTCGAGCCCATCAACCAGGAGCAGTACGACAACCGCATGCTGCTGCGCGAAGCCATGCTCAGACACGGATTCAAGCCCTACGACTGCGAATGGTGGCACTTCACGCTGGCCAACGAACCCTTCCCCGACACGTACTTCGATTTCGACCTCTGATCCGGCACCGCTCCCAGGCGGCAGCCGGCAGACAGCCGGCCTCAGCCATAGGCCTATAAGTGTTTTTCCGCCGATTGCCGGTGGCTCTTCTCAAGCTGCTCGAAATCGTAATCGTAACGGATTTTCTTCAGAATGGTCGTCACCACATCGTAGATGGCGCCGCCCTCCGAGTAGTCGGCCGGGCACACGAAATTCACCCGATTGTCCAGAATCAGCCGGTCGGCCGTCTCTTTCTTGCGGCGGTCGCGGGGCTTGTACACGGCTATCGAATAGCCGCCGTTCTGGCGCACCATCTTCATGCTGGGAATGTCGGTCTCCCCGTCGCCGAAATAAATCATCCGCCTGAAAGGCACGCGGCGCTCTTCTTCGGGGATGTATTCGTTGATGCGGCGATTGTCGCTCACCTCCTCTATACCCTTGTTTATCTTAAACATAAACTGAGTCTTGTTGGTGTAGTCCACCGCCACACCCGGCCAGCAGGCAGCCCCGTTGGCGTCGTAGAGAAAATTGCAGGCATAGATTTTCTTAAACTCGCCGGCAATGGGCGTGCCCTCGATCATTTCCTTCAGACCCGAAGAATTGATGTAGTGCTCGATGCAGAGCCCGTATTCCCCGCCGATGCGGTTGATGAGTCCGAACCACTCCTTCACGCCCTTGAAGAGCTTCACACTGGCCCCATACTCCCGGAACTGCTCCCGGGTGAATGGCCTGTTCTTCTCACGCGAGGCATCGATCATGGTCTTCATATAGCACAGGATGCCGCTGGTGTCGGTCTCGTCCGCAAGGGCCGAAGCCTTCTCCCAGAACTCCTCCGGCCGGCGGATGTCCACGGCCTTCATAAAGCCGTATTCCTGCATGTTCTGCGGCGACAGTGTGCCGTCGAAATCATAAATCAGCGCCACAACGGGCTTCTCTGCTCTGTTCATACCCTTCTCCAACAGTCTGCGACATCACTCCTTCTCGGCTTTGCGAGCCGCTATGCGTTCATTGGTCATACGGGCATCAAGTTCCGACACATGCTGTCCGCCTTCCGCGTCGAGCCAGACAGTCTTGGGCTGTTCCGGAGCGGCGAAAGACGATCCGCCACCGCCCTTGCCGCTGCCCGACATCTTGGTGGCGCCCATTACCACAGCTCCGATGGCAATCCACGAAACAATCTGAAGCACGATGGCCCAGACAATCTTCAGCAGCGCACTCACCAGTGCCAAAGCCAGCGAAAGGGTTCCCAGCCAGTAGACCATCATGAACACCAAAGCCGGAATGCCCAGCCAGCGCAAGTCTTTCAGATACTTGATGAGCGGGTATAGGAGAATGAGAGCGGCAGCCGAACCGCCCCACCATTTCAAAATCAAGGGCAACTGCTCCACCGATTCGATCACGGGTTCCTTGATCGACACCCCCGTCACGCCACTGGCGATGAACATACCGGCAATGATGGCCGGAACGGAGCAAAGCAACAGACCGACAAGGGCCGGCGCAGGATTCACCAAGTCGGCATGTCTGGGGGTGCTCAGGTTGGAATAGACAAAAATGGCCAGCACCTGCACGACGGCAAAAGCCACCAGAGGAATGCTCCTGAGCACACAGACCGTCTTGGGGAAGACATCAGGATTGATCCACCAGGTCACATCGCCCCTCAGGCGGATATAGAGATAGCACTCCAGCGCAGTGAGCGCCGTCAGTGCCAGCGCCACCACCAGCATCATCACCGATTTCACCGGTCGGCAACGGCGCGTCAGGCGGGAAAGCAGCAGGAAGAGCCAGACCACCCCCATCAACACCAGCGCCAGATAGGGATAAGCCCAGCTGTACAGCCGGTGAGCCTCCTCGCCGTGCACATCCATCCGGTTGTACAGCGCAGTCACCTCCTGCCCCTGCGGGTCATTGTAGGAAAATTTCAAAGTGCCGGGGCTGAAATCGATGTCTTTGAGTTTGTCCACCGTGCCGGGTTTGTTGGCAGGCGAAAAGACAAGGTCGCGGCCGTTGACATAGAGGGTCTGGCCCTGATAGCGGATTTCCACAGCCACCAGCTTGTTTTTGGTCTCGGCGATGGGACCGCAGACCGACACCAGCTGCACCTCGCTGCTGTCGGGGATGGCCACACGCACCACATCCGTACGCGGAGCCATCATCAGAGGATCCTTGATATAGAAATATTTATCGTTGGTGGCAACTGTGTGGTCGCGGCCCAGGGCATCGACCAGATACTTCTGCGCCTGAAGTCTTCCGAGCGGCAGAGCCAGCCCCACACACATCAGCGCAACACACAGACAGAAACGTCGGCAAAAGGTTTTCTTCATTTGATTTCGGTATTTGCTGCAAATATAAAAAAAGTCCCCGACTTTTCTTCTCATTTCAGACAGAGAGAAAATGCTTCCGGACGCCCGCTCCTGCTTCCGGACGCCCGCCCCTGCTTCCGGACGCCCGCGCCTGCTTTCGGACGCCCGCTCCTGCCTTCGGACGCCCGCGCCTGCCTTCGGACGCTCGCGCCGTGCGCAAAACCCGCGTCTGGCGGTACAAAATGCCTTCGGCCGCCCGCGCCTGTCTGCGTCCTCCCGCGCCGTGCGCAAAATCGTGAGCGGACGAAAATCACCCGCGATTTCCTACCGGAGTTTTACGATTGCTTTTCATAATTGTTTACGTTGTGGCTTGACATCCTCAGGCTCTTTGCCAGATTTGAGTATGGATATTATGCCGGTGAAATGATAGCTGAGCGTTTTGCTGACCTCCTCTTCGGAGAAATCTTCCGGATGCCTGACACACAGGGCGGCAATGCCACAGGCAACAGGCCACATCTGGCAAAATTATGGTATCTTTGCATCGAAATACGAAATGACAGTATGAATTGGACAATCATCCTAATTGAGACAGCCGCATTGGTGCTGATTTTCACCGCAGCGATACTGATACCGCTGGTGAAGAATCCCGTCTGGTGGATTCACGATTACCCCAAAGACATACAGGAGCGGTACTTCCAGACACACGAGAGGATACCGACCCGCTTCTTTTCGGGCAAAGTGCTGGTCAAGAAAGGCTTTGCAATCATACTCAGCTCGGTTCTGCTGGCACTTCTCATCCGGCCGACGGGGGCCGATTCATTTCTGTCGGCCCTGGCAGTTTCCTACGGCATGTGGACGCTCATAGACTGGTACGACTGCTTCTTTCTGGACTGGGTGCTGTTTGCCCATGTCAAAGCCGTCCGCTTGCCGGGCACGGAAGACATGGACAAGGCGTATCACCAGAAACGCTATCACGCCATCCGCTCCCTCTGGGGAATGCTCCTCGGACTGATTCCCTGCCTGCTGGCTTCGCTGATATATCACTGCTTTTTGCCGTCTCTGATGTGATATGAAATTAATAGACAAACACTTGCCTGCTGACTACAGCGACAGCGTTTCCAAGAGGATAAAGCCGGTGGAACCGCTCACGCCAGACAGCATCTTCGAGGAAATGTTCTGCAATTTTCCGAAGCCTGTGGACTGGCTTTTCAAATGGAGGAATGCCATTGTAAAACCACTTGGACTGCAGGGCGGCGGCGGATTCCGGAATCTGATATCCGAACGCAATGATGAGGAGATAATCCTCAGCAAGGACGACAGGCATCTGTGCTTCCGGGTGGGCATCTATTGCTCCCAGCCGGTGGACGGATGGCAGGACGCTTCCGTCACAACCGTAGTGAAATTCAATAATTTCCTTGGCAGACTCTATTTCATCGGAATATGGGTGTTCCACAAACTGCTGGTGAAAAGCCTCTTCCGCAAAGCGATAAACAAATGAAGACTTGGAAACTTACGACATTTGATCTGTTCAGCCTCGGGATGACCATCAAGGGGGCTTGGACTTACAAGGAACTGCCTGATGCCTCTGCGCTGCAGGCATCACTGGATGCGGTTCTGCGGCCCTATCCGCAGCTGTTGGGAAGATATGACGAGAAACTGAAATCCGTGTCGTGGACTGGTCGTGAAGAACCGATCAGAGTGGTTGAACTTGACTGCAAAGGGCACAGCACAGCTGAAGACATGTACAAACTTGTGCCAAAGTTCAACGCCAACGATTTCAAGAGCGGCAAGGCGCGGGCATTGGAAGCATACAGGATAAAACTCGATGACGGCACCGCGATTGTGCTTCAGGGAGCGCACGCTTTGATGGACGGTGCCACCTTTTACAGAATCGCCAGTGACTGGGCTAAGCTGACCACCGGAATCCCCGTGGAAGCGATGACCGTGGACCAGAATCTTATCCCGGATGCAGATGCGCTCACAAAAGAGCAGACACTTGCGCGGGTTCAAAAACTAGCTTGGAGCAGGATTGGGTTCAAGTCATTGTTCAAGATGCTGTTCAATGCCGCGACAATGAAACTTATCAAAGATACTTACGTCATAGAGGTGAGCCGGGATGAGCTTTCGCGTATGCGCGAGGAGTCTGGAGCCGGGACAAATGCTGTCTTGTGCCAATACGCCGTAAGCAGGCTTCTGAAGAAGTTCCCGGCAAAGGAGAGATTCACCCTCCTTGAGGTGGCCGACCTTCGAGGACGAGCCTGCAATGTTCCGGAAGGCTTCTGTGGAAATTTCTCTCAGCCAGCTGTAATTGGTGAGTTCGGCAGGAACGTCACTGCCGCCGAGATTCAGAAGGCCGTCTCCGCCGTTTTGAACGACAAGGAGGCACTCAGCGAAAATGTGCAGCTTTCAGTCAGTTCCAGCCGATATGGCCTGCCGTATTTCCTGTTCGATGCAAGCGATATGAACAGCCGCGACCCGAAACTGTTCTATGTCAACAACCAGCTTAAGTTCAAGGCCTGCGAATTGAACTTTGGCACCGGAAAGCCTATCAGAGCACAGCAGGCGATGCTGCCCGATATGATCAAGTTCTGGCAGGAAGAGCCGGGTGGCCCGGTGCAGATAATCTACGGAGGGTTTGCATCAAAGATAATGAGAAGAAAATAATGATTATAAATACAAAAAGACTGGTTCTGAGGCCTTTCCACGAATCAGACGCTGAGGCGCTGTTCAAATACGCTTCCGACCCGGATGTGGGACCGCGTGCGGGATGGCCGCCGCACAAGTCGGTGGATGAGAGCCTAGAAATCATACGGACCGTCTTCAGCGGAGAAGGTATGTGGGCTGTGGAATTGAAAGAGACATCGGAGGTGATAGGCAGCATCGGGTATCTTCCTGCAGCGGCATCGAACCTCGACATAGCAGATGACCAGTGCGAGATCGGCTACTGGATTGCCAAGCCGTATTGGAATCAAGGCCTTTGTACCGAAGCACTTGAGGCTAT
>JAZQNO010000019.1:0-18131 GCA_045627385.1 Bacteroidales bacterium | reverse complement strand
AATATTCGTCTTCGTTGAAGAAGAAGTCTTCTTTGGAGGGGTAGTCGGGCCAGATGTCTTCCATACTTTCGTAGATATCGCCTTCGTCTTCCATCTCCTGAAGGTTCTCGATCACTTCGAGGGGAGCGCCACTGCGGATGGCATAGTCGATAAGTTCGTCCTTAGATGCAGGCCAGGGAGCATCTTCGAGTTTTGAGGCCAATTCCAAAGTCCAATACATATTGTTCGTGTTTTAATTGTTTTCGTAATAATGGCGCAAAAATATACTTTAAATCACAAATAACAATAGGGAATAAAATTTTATTTTCCGTCCCAATACAATTCTTCCGATTCGTTGAGACAATACTTGCGGCTGAGCACGAAAAGGAAGTCCGAAAGACGGTTCAGGAAACGCAGAAGACTTTCATCCACAGCCGTTTGCGAAGACAGCGCCACACAGGTCCGTTCGGCGCGGCGGCAGACGGTCCGACAGACGTGGCAGACCGCAGAGGCCATGCTTCCGCCGGGGATGACGAAACCCTGCTGCAGCGGGAGGGAAGCCTCCATCAGATCGATTTCATTCTCCAGTTCCTGCACCATTTCGTCCGACAGCAGACTCGTCTCGCGATTGCGCTCCAAAACCCGTTCGTTCTGCAGTTCGGAAGGCGTGGCCAGCTGCGCGCCGATGCGGAACAGATGCTTCTGGATGTCCAAAATGTGTTCCTGCAGATTCTCGCTCTGAGTGAGCTGGCGAAGCACCGCCAGCTGCGCGTTCAGTTCGTCCAGCGTGCCGTAGGCTTCCAGACGCAGATCGCACTTGCTCACCCGTTTGCCGCCAATCAGACCCGACTGGCCACTGTCGCCCGTTCTCGTATAAATCTTCATCATACTTATTTCAAATCAAATTTCACTTTCGTTTTCGAACCCTTGTATTCGACTTCGCGCACAAGACTCGAGCCGGAAACGCCCAAGGAAAGGGAAGCGCCGCCCGCAGCCAAGGCAGAACCACCCGCAGCCAAGGCCGAAGCGTCCGCAGCCGAAACCGCAACGCTCAGACTCTGCCCGCTCGCTTCGCTCGCGGCCCCAGAAGCGGCCCCAGAAGCAGCCCCAGAAGCAGCCCCCACCAGCTCCACCGTGAAACGGCGATGCTTAGGCATACCCTCGAAAGCACCCACACGCTTGCCAATCGTCAGCGTGCCCGACGATTCGTCGTAGTCGAAATCAATTGTCGAACACAGACCCTTCTCATAGTTGAAACCGTCGCCTTCGTCCTCATATAGTGTGAAATGCGCGTCGGCACCGGGGAACACCCTAATCAGCAGCGACTCACCCGTGTAGGCAGCCGTATACTGCATGTCAGGCGCCAGCGGCACAATGCGGCCCTCCGGCACAAACAGCGGAAAATCGGCCAGCGTCAGCGAACGAGTCACCGTCTGACCGCCCTCCAACTTTTCACCCGAAAAGAAATCAAACCAGGCACTGCCCTTCGGCAGATACACCTCGTAGTCCTTCGCCTGCGTCCAATCCACCGGATCCGTCCAGAAAGCCGTCTGCTCGTCGGTGTAGAGCGGCCTCAACACCGGAGCCACCAGCAGCGAACGCCCAAACATAAACTCCGTCGAGCAGTCCCAGACCGCCCGGTCGTCGCTCCAGTCCATCATCAGACCCCGCACAAAACTGTCATCGTTGCGGCTCACCTGCCACGACGTGCTGTAGATATAAGGCAACAGCCGGTAGCGCATCTTCACCGCCCCGACCAGCGCCTCGTAGACCGGATCGCCCGGATTGCCGTAGAGATAGATCTCGCGTGGAGCCTCCGTGCCGTGGCTGCGCATCATCGGACAGAACAGACCAAACTGCATCCAGCGCGTGTAAAGCTCCTGATAACGAGCATTTGAGGGCGCATTGCCATTGCTGTAGCCCCGGTTGTAGGAACCCGCAAAAAAGCCACCGATATCCGTGTTGCAATTCGGATTCGCCGTCAGCGTAAAGTTGATCATCATCGGCACCTGACGGCGGAAACTGTCCCACGAACTGCGGATGTCGCCCGTCCAAGTGTTCGCGCCATAGCGCTGCTGACCGGCGAAATAAGAACGCGTGAGGATGAACGGACGGCGCTGTCCGCCTTTTCCGTCGGCCTCGTCCTGAGCCATCTGGCGGTCAAAAACACCGCCCACCGTGAGCAGCGGGAACGCATTGCGCACCCGGCGATAGCTCGTGCCCGCCTTCACCTCGTCCAGATCGGCCTCCTTAAACGAATGATGGTCGGGATCGGTCGAATCCATCCACCAGCCGTCCACACCCATCTGGTACAGACCGTTGAGATATTTCCAATAAATGTCGCGAGCCTCCGCGCTGTAGGGCACATACACCCGCACGCCGCTCGGATAGTCCATACGGGGCGGCCACTGCGGCAGCGCACTGCGCGGCCAGGTCTCGAAACTGTAGAGCAAATCCTTTTCAGCCAGTTCGCGGAAAGGCTTGGTATGCTGGCCGAAAGCCGCCCAGATGCTGATTTCGAAACGCGCGTTCATCTCGTGGACGCGGTCAATCATCTGCTGCGCCTTGTCAAATTCCGGCGCCAGAAATTCCATCGCATTCCAAGTGTAGTTGCTGCCCCAGTACTGCCAGTCCTGAATGATGCCGTCGAGCGGAATGCCCTGCTGGCGATAGCGGCTCACCACGCCCAGCACCTCGTCGGCGCTCTTGTAGCGTTCGCGGCTCTGATGGAACCCATAGCTCCAGCGCGGCAGCATCGGCACCTGTCCGCTCAGATAGCGCATGCCCGCAATCACACCGTCGGCATCGCCACCATAGATGAAATAGTAATCGGTCTTCTCGGCCACCTGCGATTCCAGACGCAGGCCCTTCGAATCGATATCGTCGTCGATGCGGGTGGGCGAACAATTGTTCCAGAAAATGCCGTAGCCCTTGATCGACTGAAAGAAATGGGCATAGTCGTCGGTGTTGTCCTGCATCATCAGCAGGTGCAGCCCGCGCTGCGACATCTGCCCGTTCTGCAGCAGGCCCACGCCGTAGATGGGTTCGTCCTTTTCGAGCAGAAAGGACTGGGCGGCCACAAAGGAGCCTTTGTCGGGGCCTTCCTCGATGGTTGTGAAGGAACCTTCGCCCTCCTTGAGCAGCACTTTTCCGTGGCGGGTCTTGAAGACCACGCAGCCTTTGCGGTCCAGTTCCACGCGGATTTCACGGTCGCGTTCGGCAATCTCCCGGGGCTGTCGCAACACCACCCAAGCGTTCATCTCCTCTTGAAACGCCTCGCTCTGGGCCAACGTCCCGTTCGGAGTCAGCATCCCGCTTCGGGCCGCCGTGCCGGCGGCCCGAAAGCTCGCCGACTGCGCCGCCAGCGTTCCTGCGGGCGTCTTGACAACGCGCACGATATTGGGGGCATACCATTCGAAACGGGTCTCCCACTGCGGCTCCTCCGGAATCTTCTTCGCAGGCTCCGCAGGAATCGTTTTCGCAGGCTCAGCCGGACCGGAAGAAACCGTCGGGACAGAGGAAACCGTCGGGACAGAGGTAACCGTCGGGACAGAGGTAACCGTCGGGACAGAGGTAACCGTCGGGACGGAGGTAACCGTCGGACCGGAAGCAACCGTCGGGACAGAGGTAACCGTCGGGACAGAAGTGTTCGGTTCAGCAGCCTGAAGGCCGAAAGCGAGGCCGCACAGAGCAGCCATCAGGAAAATCGACGTCAGTTTTTTCATAGCTCCAAACGCATGATGTAATCGTTCATATAGTAATCGTGACCGATGGCGAAATCGCCCTGACGGTCTTTGTGCATTCCCATCGTTTCGTAAAACGTCACGGCCCGGTTGTGGCGGTTCACGTTCAGTTCCATCACGGCAGGTCCGCCGGCATCCTCGCGCACGTGGGCCACAGCCTTTTCAAACAGCAGGCGCCCCAGTCCCCTGCCCTGCGCCGACGGCAACAGATACAGTTTCTGCAGATGGTACAGCGGCACCCGCGCCCCGGCAGTTCCGCCGGCCAGCACTTGTGTCACGGCAGTCTCACCCGCCCGCACTTGTGCCCCGGCAGCCTCACCGGCCAGCTGCGCCGCAGCAGCCGAGGCTTTCGACGGGTTCTTGGGCTCTGAGGCTTTCGAAGGATTCTTGGAGCCTGAAGTTACCGAAGGATTCTCAGAGCCTGAAATTTCCGAAGAGTTCTCAGATTTGATTTCGGTAAAGCCTTCCCGCTCCACAGACACATAACCCAGACAGCGCACGCCCAGACAAGCGTCTTGCTCCGGAACACCATTCCGCCCCGAAACAAACTGCGAATCGGGCTCAGAATCAGCCACAGAACCAGCCGCATAATCGGACCGTGAATCAGTCCCAAAAGAGGACCCCGAATCAGACTGCGTTTCTTCCAACAGATAGAAGACGTGCCCGCCTGCGAGCTGGCGCGCCAGGCTCTCGGGCGAATACATCCAGTCCATCATATAGTCCAGCTGCTCAGGCGAAAGGATGTCGGCATACGTGGCCCGGAAACTCACTTCCGCCACCGCACGGATCGTCGCAATGTCCTCCACACCGGCCTTCCGGATATTCAGCATCGACTCCATCTCTTCGAAACGCAAAATTCAATCAATCTTCAAACCACAAATTTAATCTTTCCGCGCCATTGATTCCAAAAAAATCGCACTTCTTCACTTCCTCACGAGAAAAAAAAGGCGGACCCCGAAGGACCCGCCAATCGTATCGTTTCCAAGAGCCGCCGAAACTTACTTTTTCTGGAAAATGCAAGGCAGATTGGCCACCGAACTGTAAGCCTTGTCGCCCACCGGATAGAACGGAATCTTTATCCGACCTTCGAACGAAGAATAATACTGCGGATCCTGGAAGTCGAAATTCCAGTCCTTGAACAGATTCTCCACCGATTCGTCCGAATAGTCGCGAACGGCGAAACGCTCGATGTCGCCCACCAGATAACCGTTGTCATAGCCGAAAGCGCACTGGTAACGTTCACGCCAAACCGGGATAAGCAGGTCTGTCATCTGGTCATCCACCACCAAAGCTGTGCGGATAATGCTATCATTTCCATGCAGATACCAATGCCATTCGCCCTTGATGTCTTTCTTGTCGACATTGATTTTGGCACCCTTGCGATAGTACATCTCAAATTCGTCGTACTTCTGGTACCGTTTCAGCGAATCGGGCACATAATATTTCATAATCAGCACATTGCCATCGCCAAGAATCTCAGGAGTGTACCAGCTGTCCCACTGGTCGTAGGAAATGATGAGCATGCCGTCCTCCACAGTGTACGTGGCAGTTTCGGGCTCTTCTGCCTTTCCCTGATAGGAATAGATGGAACTGATGGTGCCGTTCTCGGCGAAGATCATTTCCATAGACATGTCGGTGTACTCGATAATCCAGGATCCGATGAGATCGTCTTTAGTGGCGTTGCCGCCGCCGTTAGGATCTTCTTCGCAACCGACGAGGCCGAAAGTCATCACTGCCAATACGAGGCCGAAACCTGCGCGCAAAAGTTTTTTCATCATAGTTTAGTTATTAATTGGTTAATAAGATTTCAAAGCCTATCCAGCCCATCTTCAGCTTCCGGCCGCGATTCCAGCCGCAATTCAAGCCGCGTTTCAGGCCATCTGCTTCTGACCCGCAAATATAGAGATAATTTCCGCTTTTGCAAAGTCGCCGCCCGCGGCTGGAAGCATATTCTCACGGCGCGGCCGCGGGTTTTGTGCACGGGGCGGGCGTCCGAAAGCATTTTGTACCGCCAGACGCGGTTTTTGTGCACGGAGCGGCCGCGGGGAGCCGGTTGGTACCGCCAGACGCGGGTTTTGTGCACGGAGAGTGCGTCCGGAGGCATTTTGTACCGCCAGACGCGGTTTTTGCGCACGGGGCGGGCGTCCGCAGGCATTTGGTACCGCCAGACGCGGGTTTTGTGCACGGCGCGTGCGTCCGAAAGCATTTTGTACCATCAGACGCGGGTTTTGCGCACGGAGCGGCCGCGGGGAGGCATTTTGTACCGCCAGACGCGGTTTTTGTGCACGGGGCGGGCGTCCGGAAGCATTATGTACCGCCAGACGCGGGTTTTGCGCACGGAGCGGGCGCGAAAAACATGCCGGCCGCGGGAAACATGCCGGCCACGGGAAACAAGCGACCGGCGGCCGCGGTCAGCGGCGGAAGAGGTACCAGAGCAGGAGCATGTGGAGGGGGTAGAAGGCGCGGCTGGCAACGGCCCTTGCCCGACCGTTATTCTTCTGTGGCTTCCGGGACGTCGGTCACCAGACGCACACTCAGACCGTACCAACGGTTGGCCATCTGGTCCAAATCGTTAAACTCCCAGTCGTCGAAACGCATATAGCTCGGAATGCCCTTGTCGGTGAGAGTCGAAGCCCAGTAGTGGCCCACCGTCTCCCCGTTGTCCACCGTCTCCCCGTTGTCCACCGTGGAAGCATTGATGCGGTCACCGGCAGCAGGCAGACAGACCAGTCCGGCAGCTTCAGAATACTGCCCGAGATACATTTTATATCACTTAGCCAGATACCGGCTGCATTTCTGAACACAGATCTTCCGCTTCCGGCTGCTCAGTTCCGGCATGCCGTTCACAACGGCCACCTTCACCACGGCATCCTGGCCCAGCAGCTCTTTGAAAATCGCTTCCAACCAACTGCCGTCAAAAGCCGGCGCACCCGATTCCGCCGCACCAGAATCAACAACACCCGAACTAACAGCGCTCGAATCGACAGCACCCGAATCGACAGCACCCGAACCGACAAAACCCAATTCCGGCACGCCCGAACCGATATTGAGAGTCAGTGAATATTCTTTCACATCCTCCTGCACAAACTGCACCTGACGCAGGTCAGGCACCGACCACAGTTCGCTGGGAAACACCATAGGCACAAGCTTGCCCGAAGTATCATAGACCATGTCCGATCTTCTGCAGTCCAGCAATTTTATCACAAGAGGTTCCCCGTCAGGCAAAGCTTCCAGACAGACCGCCACATCGCCTATATCGTAGCGCAGCAGCGGCATGGCCCGGTTCGTCAAATCCGTCAGCACCACACGGCCCGTCTCGCCCACAGCCACAGGCTCGTCACTGTCCAGACTCAGAAGCTCCATCTTGCAATTAGCCTTGTTTAGACGGAAAACATTGCCCGGACCATCCAGTTCCGACTGACCCAGCAAACCATTCTCCTCGTTGGCATACTGCGCAATCACATGCAGCCCCAGACGGTCCACAATACGCGAACGCACAATTTCCGTGAGCATTTCACTGATCGTCACAAACACCAGCCCCTCAGGCAGCTTCCGGCCCGAACGGACCGCATATTCCGTCAGACTGTCAATCAACGACGCATAGCCTCTGACAAAACGGATACCCTTGTCTTCAATCAGCGAAAACACACGATCAAATGTAGCATCCTCATAGTCAGCAATATATCCATACCAGATATTCTGGTTCCTCTCACATCTCAGCATGCGGCCCTGCGGATCGGGCACTTCCAGCGTACGGATATAGAGCATCGGAATGCACGAGTGAAAACCATAGACCTCGTTCGATGCCTTGATGGTGGCAATACGCCTGACATTGCTGTCCTTATCCTGATAAGCCGTGAAAGGAGTTCCCGTGGAACCGCTCGTAGTGTGACAGATATACTGCGAACGGTCGCCCCGCACAAAATCATCAAGCGACTTGAGAATGATTACCTTATTCACCACCGGAAAATCCTTCAGACCCTCTCCCGGCACATCCGAATAAAAACGAATGCAAGACCTGGCATACGACAGCATCTCCGCCAGCCTCTTGTCCAGAAGCGCCTCACTGCGGCAGGGATCCGACATAATGCGCCGCACGTCGCGGAAATGCCACCACATCCGGCCACCCGACAGAAAATCATTAAGCCAATAGCACTTACGCTTCAACCAATACGTTATCATCGCTTTACAATATATTGTTCCAGATAATGGGTAAACTTCTTTTCAAACAAAGCCGTTTCCTTTTCAGCCGGCACACGGCATCCACTTGACAGATTGAAAAACAGACGACCCTGCCTGTAAAACAATTCCACATCGAGATACTCGGTAGGTTCATAAACATTGTAGGGAACCTCCGACATACCGATTCCAAACGGACTGTCGTGAAAATCAAAATCCAGGTCCGTCATATTGTTTATCAAGACCGGATCGCGGGCGCCTATAACACCCTGCCGGCCATACTCGCAAACCTGCCCCGACAGACAGCGCTCCACCTGCCTCTGCACCTGGTCAGGAAGAGACTCCGCCGCATCCTCCAGATTCAGAAACAGCGTATACATCTTCACATACGCACCGAAAGAATGCCTGTGCGAGGCACTGGTCCGGCCGTCAGACATCCAGTTGACAGCCACCCGCGTCCGGGCGCCATCTGCCGCATCGGCAGGAGCAAGCTCCGCCAGAGCCCTGGCCGCCGCTGCAATGGCACATACATTCAGCGTATGCCCGGTTTCAACCTTCGCAACATCCTCCCGGCCAATCCTCGTGCCAGACGTTTCGGTCCGATAGAAAAATTCACCTTCACGCGACAACGAAGAAAGCAACGGGAAAGGAGAGAAAATACAGTCATCCAACGAAGACTCCCGCCCGGCAGACTCCACGCAAGCCGCCGAAGACCCTGCGGCCGAAGACCCTGCGGCCGCTTGCACATATTGGAAGAAATCGTCCGCAGGCAGACTTTCGCCGCGGTAGGCCCGGAACAGATGCTCCATAAAGACCCTCAGCGAAGTCCCGTCGAAAATCATATGATGGAAATCCATAAACAGCCAGTTGCCCGACTCCCCCCGATACAGCCTGATGCGCCACAACGGGCCATTCTCCATATCGAAAGGCGCAAGCGAGGCTTGAACGACGGCTTCAGGGAAAGACTGCGGTTCCGAGCCGCACTGCGCCGGAAAATCTTCAATTTCAATGGAAAAATCCAGGTCCGGCCGATAACGCAGCGCCCTGCCCGGCACATCCACCACACAGCCAAGTGCAGGATGATGGTGCGACACCCGCAGCAAGGCCTCCCGCAGCCGGTCCAGCCGGCAATCCTCACCCAGACAGAACAACACCGGATTGTTCCACATCACCGAATCCGGAGCCGTCAGCTGCGATTCCAGCACCCGTCGCTGAAAAGCACTCAGGGCAATCCGGATTTCACCAGAAACTCCCGGTCTGGAATGGCACAGCCCCCGTCCAGGCGAGGCCTGTGCAGCCTCTATGGCCGCCGCAATAGCTGCCGCCGTCCGCTCCCGATAGACAGTCTCCACCCTCAGTGGCAGGTCCGGCAGTTCGGAGAGCAAATTCATCACATTCAGCGAATCGCCGCCTAGATCGAAAAAATCATCGTACAGGCCGATGGCCTCATGTCCGAGCACACGGCGCATAGCAGAAAGCAGCCGCTTCCGAATCGGGTCCTGCAGAGCGGCCACATCCGACATCGTCGGATCGGCCACTGCGTTTCCGGCCGATGTTTCTCCGGCCGCCACAAGCCTCTTCACCGCTTCGTGGTCAATCTTACCGTGAGCGTTCACCGGCACCGCCTCCACCCGAGCCACATAGCCCGGCATCATTGCCAGAGGCAATTCGTGTTTCAATTGTCCCAACAGTTCATTCCTGTCCGGAAGACCCGTATAGATAAGACAGAGCACCCCGCGCTCATTCAGCACCGCCGCAGCCGTACAGACACCTTCGACAGCCAGCGCCGCGTCCTCAATCTGAGTCAGATTCAGACGCACGCCACGCACCTTCACCATATCATCGCGGCGTCCGCAGAAAAGCCAGTCGCCCGAAGGAAGCTCACGCGCAAAGTCGCCGGTGCGGAACATCCGCCTGCCAGGCTCAAATGGACAGTCCAGAAAACGCTCGCGCGTCAGTTCCTCCCGGCGGTAATAGCCCATGGACAGACCGTCCGAACAGATAAAGATTTCGCCCGTCTCCCCTTTCTCCACCGGATTCAGCTGCTCGTCAAGCAGATAGACATGCGCAGTTCTGACTGCTTTTCCAATCGGCACAGGGCTCTCCCCGCCCTTCAGATCATAGGCCATTCCGGCACCGAACTCCGTCATGCCGTACACATTTCTCACCCGAGTTCCTTCAGGAAGAGGCCTTTTCCAATCAGGCATACGGCTACCCGTCGACACATACAGCTGCACCCCAGCCTTCCTGTCGAGCAGACCGGCAAGAAGACTACCCAGCGTAAGCATGTGATACACCTTCTCTTTCTTCAGCAGAGCAGCCAGTGCATCCAGGTCGCGCAGAGCCGTTTCCGATACAATGAGACAAGTGCCGCCAAACATCAGAGGGGCAAACAGATCGGAAAGGCAGGCTATGAAACAAAAATCGAGTGTACAGGCAAACTTCAGACCGGGCACTGCCTTGTCGCCAATGCCGTCCAGAATGAAATCAAACAGAAAAGACAGGCTCGAAAAACTGTGAAGCACCGCCTTGGGACGGCCCGTAGTGCCCGATGTGTAGATGAGAACCGCCGGCTGGCTGTCGCAGCTCAAGTCGATGTCGCTGTCAGCGGCAGCTCCCACGGCAAGCCCATAGTCGGTCTCGTCCAAAAAAACAAGAGGAATGCCCACGTCCTGCAAACAGCCGGAAAGAGCATTCCACAGCTCCCGCGTGGTGACAAGCGCCAGCGGAGAGGCATCAGACAAAACAGAGCGGTTATAGGAAGCAGAATTGGAGGCAGAAAGCGGCACATAAGCCATGCCCGCTTTCCAGATGCCCAGGACGGCCGTCGGAAAATCCACACTTCTCGGAAGCAGCACCGCCACAAACCTCTCAGCGGGCCGCTCCGATGCAAGGCCTGCCGCCAAAGCGCCGCCCACGGCGGAAACTCCGAAGCGCTCTGCCAGCAAGTGAGCCAGAGCGTTGGAGCGCCGCCTGAGCGTGGCATAATCCACACGGCGCTCATCGTCTGCCAAAGCAATGCCATTGGCGGAGAAATCGGCTCTTCCAGCCGAAACCGCTATGATTTTCTGAAGAAACGACATACTTTTCCGGCAGGCACACCTACCACAGTGGCACCTGCTTCCACATTATCAATCACGGCCGAACCCGAGCCCACGACAGCCCAGTCGCCGATTTCAATTGTCTGATTCACCACCGCGGCAGCACCCACCCAGACACCTTCGCCCAGACGGACACCGCCACACAGAGTGGCATGGGGAGCCACATGGCAATAATCGCCCACGCAGCAGTCGTGGCCGACCGATGCCCCCGTATTGACTATGCAATGCCGGCCAATGCGTGCATCGGCATTGACAATGGCACCGGGCATGATCACACTGCCCTCCCCGATGACCGCGCTCGGCGACACAATCGCCGAAGGATGTATCGCCGTGGCAAACTCGCAAGAATGCGGCCCGCTCCGAAGGCTCCCGGCAATCCGTTTGCGGTCGACGTTGGACCCGATGGCCACTATCAGCGGGCTGAGCCCCTCGGCCGAATGCAACACAGGCAGCCCCATGTGCGACTGCCGGTCGGGATTGTCATCTACAAAGGCGCCCACGTTGCCACCACTCAGTTCAATGGCATCTTTCACCACCTTCGCGTGTCCGCCCGCACCATAGAGATATATCTTTTCGCTCATTGCTTCCGATTTTTCAAGTAAACCTCGCATTCCTGGATGACCATCCTGCGCTTGCCCGATCTCATCACAGGTATATCTTCCACCAGACAAATCTCAAGCTCGGCATCCTGGCCCACCCGGTCTCTGATCAAACCCGCCAGAGCCTCCCGGTCAACCGTCTTGTCGGCATTGACATTCAATCTGTATCGCTTCAAACCCGTCTGGACAAACTGCACCTGACGGACAGAAGGAAACGTCCACACCGAAAAGGGAATCACCATCGGCAGACAGTCGCCCGAAGTGGTGTATATCATATCTGTTTTCCGGCACTCAAGCAGCTGAATCACCAGCGGTTCTCCGGAAGGCAGCGACTCGCGGCAGACAGCCAGGTCGCCGATGTCGTAGCGGACAAAAGGCATGGCCCTGTTGGTAAAATCCGTCACCACCACCCTTCCGGGCTGCCCGTTTTCCACGGGCAGGTCATTGTCGAGCCCCAACAGTTCGACCAGACAGTTCGTCTTGTTCAGGCGGATCAGATCGCCGGCGCCATCCAGTTCCGACTGGCCGATGATGCCGACCTCCTCCAGTCCGTAGATCGACACGACATGTCTGTGCAGACCCTCGACAATCCTCAATCGCACCGGCTCAGTGAGCAGCTCTCCCATGGAGATGAACAGCGAAACCGGACCGGCATCCGTGCCCGTCCGGGCCAGAAACTCAGTAAAGTATTCAATCACAGAGAAGTATCCTCTCACCACATGGATGTGCTTCTCCTTCACAAAATCCACAATCCGCCGGAAGGTCTTGTCGTCGAAGGTTCTGACCATGACCGACCAGGAGAAAAACCGGCGGTTATACCGAAACTCCTCGTCCTTCCAGGCAGGCACATCGCCTACATTGATCACAAGCGTCGGTCTGGTGAGCCCATAGCCCAGCGACCAGAAGGTATTCTTCACCGTCAGGGCGCGACGCAGATAGCTGACATCATCCTGATAAGAGCGGAAAGGCGTACCGGTGGAGCCGCTGGTGATATTGGTGTGCACCCCCTCCTGCCAATTGCCGGCCCGGAAATCATCGATGGCAGGCCTCATCACATACCTGTCCACCACCGGGAATCCGCTGATATCGCTCCCCTCCATCGACGAGTAGAACCGCGTGTTGGCCCTGGCGAAATCCAGCATGGCGGAAATTCTGGCCCGTCTGAGCCGTTCAAACCGCGCCGGATGCCGCCAGATGCGCCGGATATCCCGGTACTCGACCGCCGCCTTGAAAAGAAATCTGATTCTTGCCAGCATGACAGACAGCTAGTCCACGATCGCTTCCTTGAGGCAGTCCACGATGTAGCGCACATCCTCGTCGGAGACATAGGGACCGGCGGGGAGACACATGCCCACCTTGAAAATGCTCTCCGAAACACCGTTCACATAGGCCGACATGGCAGGGCCCTCCCAGATGCCGGGAGCCACCTCCACCGCCTCGCGGCAATAGACCGGCTGGCGGTGCATCGGCTTCCACACCGGCCGGGCCTCGATCTTCCTGGCCAGCATGAACACCCGCAGCGCCTCCACATTGTCGTTGGGCTGGCAGTCCGTCACAGCGCTGTCAGCCACGTGGATTACACCCGCGGCACCGCCCACGGCAGACTTTATCACCTCCTTGTAGGCATTCTCCTGGCCCTTCACCCGCAGCGACACGTCCAGCGTCACCGTACACAGCCAATAGTTGCTGTCGTAGCGCGGATCGGCAGGCTGCGAATGCACCTTCACGCCAGGCACGCCGGCCAGCAGTTCTTCATACAGCTGCTGCACATGCCTGTGATGCGCGATATGCTCGTCGGCCACCGTCATCTGGCCGCGTCCGATGCCCGCGCAGATATTGCTCATACGGTAGTTGTAACCAATCTTCTCGTGCTGATAATACGGATAGCTCTCGCGGTACTGCGTGGCATACATCATCACCTCCTGCCAGTCGGCGTCGCCAGGCGTCACCAGAGCGCCGCCTCCGCTGGTCGTAATCATCTTGTTGCCGTTGAAACTCAGCACCCCGTACTTGCCGAAAGTGCCCAGCACCTGGCCGTCGAACTTCGAGCCGAAACCCTCGGCCGCGTCCTCCACCACCGGAATGCCGTACTTGTCGGCAATGGCCATGATGCGGTCGATGCGGTAAGGCATGCCATACAGCGCCACCGGCACAATGGCCTTCGGATAGCGGCCCGTCTTTTGGAAACGGTCCACGATGGCCTTCTCCAGCAGCTCGGGATCCATGTTCCAAGTCTCGGGCTCCGAGTCGATGAACACCGGCTTCGCGCCTAGATAGGTGATAGGATGGCTCGATGCGCAGAAGGTGAACGACTGCACGCAGACTTCATCGCCCGGCTTCACGCCGCAGGCAATCAGGGCCAGATGCACCGCCGCCGTGCCGGCACTCAGAGCCACCACACGCTTGCCCTGCCCTACAAAGGCCTCCAGGTCTTTTTCAAAACCGTTCACATTGGGCCCCAGCGGCACCACCCAGTTGGTGTCGAAAGCCTCCTTCACATATTTCTGTTCCATACCCGACTGACTCATATGCGCCAGACACAGGTAAATCGTTTTACGTTCTTCAGACATATTATTTATTCTTCAATTTTCACACACCTGTATTGTTGATCCGGATGATTTGGGATATTTGGATACTTTCTCTCCAACAACCCCTTTGCTACCATATCCGGAATAACAGTATTCTTCAAATATCTCAATTGGCGGTTCACCTTCGGAGCAATCTCCATCAAAGGCATAAAGTCAGTACAAGTTGCCTGAATGGAACGATAGAGCTGAAGGGTACGATTTGAGATGTTTCTTCCAGACGAAACCTTGCTAGCAACATTTTCTGAAACCTTGCTAGCAACATTTTCGGGAACCTTGCTAGCAACATTAAGTTTATACTTCGTCCCCTTGCCAATACCGCTTGCCTTCAATAAGCCCTCCTCACATAGTTCCTTCAGCAATTGAGTAATCTCAACAGGATGACGGTCCAGCACAAACTGAAGGCGATAATTAGACACATAGCCATCACTCACACACGCTGCAAGCACTAGCAATTTTTCATGTGAAATGGCTTTAATATTATCACCAAATACATGAACCAGTTCTGCAATAACATCATCTGAAAGGATACTGACCAAAGGCATTTCCAAAGTGACCTTTCCATCAGTTTCCTCAATGGAAGGATTCCTGAAATTACCCTGCTTCCATCCAGACCAGATTTTATCTGCGCCACTGCCTGCCTTCTCGGCCGAACCTATAAGCATGAACATCTGCTGTAGACTCTTATTCCTGCACACACTGTCACCACCATGGAAATACTGATTCAAAGTTACCAGCATGCAACCAGGGTTAGAAAATACAAACTTATTTTTGTAGTTGGCTATCACTACATTGGCATTCATCGTATAATCACAATGAATCAGTGCATTTACAAATGCTTCACGCAAAGATACATGCAGAGGTGATTCCTCCACTCTGATACCATCTTTCAATGCGAATGGTTTAGGCAGCAGTTCCGATAACCTGTTGTATACCCGCCGATAGAACTGGAACAGATTGCACTCCCAACGGCCATCAGGACAAATCCTATTGGTCCAGCGCACATCGGGATCCTGACTCATATACTCACGATAATCCGGGAAATAAGCCGGACAACAATCCACGTCCTGAATGCTTGACACTTTGCCAAACATCAACATACCGGCTAAGGTAAGCCCTTCTACACCAGATTTTCTATCTTTGCGAATACCGCCCAACTTACGCATCAATTCTTTGGGGGCCAATGAAGCCCATGGATGCGTAGGCTGGAGATTTGCAAACAACTGTCTGTATTCCCGAAAAGACTCCTCATCTATATCCTCTTCATAACAGAACCCTTGCAGTATTCTGGCATCTTGAGGCATCTCATAGATATTAGCTTCCGCATACATACGCCTGACTTCATCCGGGGTACATTTATAATCACCCTCATGGTCGCGTTTGTATACTTCATCCGGATTATTATTGATATATATAGGGCGTAATTTCAAGTCCGCCTTAGGAACATCCACAATCAACACCCAACCTTCTTTTGTCTCAAGTTCCTGCACATATTCATCTTTGAGAATATTCACGGATGCCTTTTGGCGGTTATTCAAACAGTCAAAAAGCTGTTTTTTATAATCCAATACAATATCCCGAGACAATCCATCCAGGACAAATCTATATCCCTTTTGCTTTACGCCTAAAACAATCTGCCCGCCCTGGGTATTTCCGAAAGACGAATACGTCTCCCATAGCGATCCGGGAAGGCCGCCTCTGGCAGTCTTAAACTCCACCTCAACTGTCTCTGAGGACTTAAGTACATGCTTGAGCTCTTCGTATGTCATTGCATATTCCATGTCAGTCAAAGGTACAAATTTTACTACAGTTTCTTCTTGCGGGGCACGAAGTAGCTGCTACGGTAGAGGGCGAGCAGGGCGAAGAGAAGGATGGTGGTGTGGGGATAGGTGCTCTCCACCAGACTGGCGCCGAAGAATCCCATGATGGCCACAAAGCTGGCCACGCGGATCACCTCCTCGAAGGTGGGCTGGGCCTCCGAAGCCGGACGCAGCACCAGCGGACGCAGGTCGCGAAACCAGTCGCGCAGCAGGGCAAACAGGCCCGTGAGCAAGCAGAGCAGGCCCACAATGCCGTTCGACATCAGCGCCTGCAGCAGAATGTCGTGGCTGGTGGCGAAAGTGACGGTCGACTTTTCTTCGCCCATAAGCATGGTATGAGCCAGCGTGGCATTCTTGGCAAACATGCCCGAGCCCTGGCCGAAGACCATTTCAATGGGTTTGTACAGCCGGAAGGTCCAGATATTGCCCTTCCAGATGGCGCCACGGGTGCTGGCATAATTGGGATCGTGGAACGACTTGGCCACCGAAAAGGCCACAAAGCCGACCAATACAGCCGCACAGGTCCAAGCCACAGCCTGGCGAATCTTCCGCACCGCCTTCTCGTCGCTTCTCAGAGCGCTGTGGCTCTTCAGATAGAACAAGATTAGAATCAGCGTCAGCGCCGTAAGCATTTCGCCCAAGCCATAGTTGGCCAGCGTGTAGGCCAGGCCCGAAGTGCCTTTGGCTATGTGACCCAGACACAGGATGTGGTACAGCATCACCGACAGACCCAGCAGAAGCAGCCACTTCAGGGCCCTGCCCGTCTTTTCAGGCCCCGACAGCGCAGCCACCACCACAAAAGGCATCATGGCAAGCAGACCGATCAGCACGCCCTCACTGCCCAAAGTATAGGAGGCCATCAGGCCGAGCAGACTCACGGCCAGCATCAGCCGGCGGTTCATGAAATCTGCCCCAAAAACGGAAAGCAGCACCACAAACGGCACAAGGGCTGCAAAGGCCACACTGGCCGAATTCACATTGCCCAAAGATGACACATAAACAATTGCATCACCAGGCTTTATTCCGTTATGCATTCCAAAGAAATCCACCCCGCACTGGTTCAGCAGCGTCCAGCCGAAAATCAGAGCCCAGCCCGCGGTCAGGGTCCACACCAGCCACTTTTTCGGCATCAGATTGCGCGATACCACAAAGTAGACCAGCATGCCTGTGAAATACGAAAAGGCACCCACAAACATGCCTTTGCTGCCGATGAAGGTCAGGTCGATATACTTCGACAAGCAGCAAGTCACCAGCGAAAAGCAGCCGAAGGCCAGCACACTCCAGTCGAGCAGCGTCATCTTCTGCTTTTCCTGCCGGGTCCAGATGCGCTCGATGGGCCTCACCAGAGCCGTCAGCACGGCGCCCATCAGCACAATCATGGTGAAACTACACTTGGCCCGGTTCATGGCAAAGTAGTAGTCCTTGTTGAAATACAGTTGCAGCGCCACTGCTGCCAGCAGAAACGTCAGCGCCGCCAAATAGCCTGTTATGGTTTGTTTCTTCATCTGTCTTATCTATTTTCTTTCACACTTCATATCACTTTTCCCGCATACTCGATTCTCCGGCCCAATGTCCAGCCACAACCTTCAGCCCCGATGCCTCAAGCTGCTGGAGCCTTGCAAGCGATTCAGCAGCCTGCCGCCTGTTGCTGCGGGGAAAGGTGGTCACCACCTTAACTCCCGGGATATAGGCGTCACCCGTATAGAGCAACTGCACATAACCAACTGAAATAATCACATCCAAATTGTAATAATAGTCACTCGCATAATGTGCTACCTTACACCGAAGGGGTGATGACAAGACGCCAGGTGCCGTCTTTCGCGACACGCTGGATGTAGCCCTTGTCTGTCAGCTGTTTCAGGTGCTTGTTGACAGCAGCCATATTGATTCCTACCTCGTCAGAAAGGCGCTTGGTGGTGATGTCCGGAGTCTCATATATGAGGTTGAGAATCTTGCTTGTGGAATCGCTGCGGAACTTTATCCGCTCTCCATCGAACCACCATACGTTGTCACCCCGTTCGGTAAGGAAACGGATGTTGTATGTCACCTCTTCCACAAACATGTTCGTGAACCAGGTCAGGAACTGCTGTATCTCCCTCTTGGAGGCGTGAGCCCCGAGCGAAGG
>JAZQNO010000018.1:0-74764 GCA_045627385.1 Bacteroidales bacterium | reverse complement strand
ATCCTGTCTGGAGAAAGCGCTGACCGCACGCACCCGCGCCGTGATGCTGGTCCATCTGTATGGGAAATCGGCCTATACGGAGGGCGTCGCCGACTTCTGCCGCCGACATCATCTGCTTCTGATTGAAGACAATGCGCAGGCGCACGGCTGTTTGGCCAGAACGCAGGAAGGCTGGCGCCGGACGGGCAGTCTGGGCGATGCCGCCGGACACAGTTTCTATCCTGGAAAGAATTTGGGGGCGATGGGAGACGCCGGCGCCGTCACCACCGACGACGAAGAACTGGCCGCCCTCGTCCGTCAGTTGGCAAACTACGGTTTCTCCGAAAAATACGTCTGTCCTTTCCAGGGCCGCAATTCCCGTATGGACGAACTGCAGGCCGCTGTGCTTCAGGTCCGCCTGGCTCACCTGGACGAAGACAATGCACATCGCCGTCGGGTGGCGGAAGTCTACCGTCGGCAGATAGCCAATCCCAAGGTCCGCATGCCCGCTCAAACGACCGCCGACGACCGTGACAATGTGTACCACATTTTCCCGGTTTTCTGTGCCGAACGCGACCGTCTGAAGGCCTATCTCCGGGAAAAGGGCGTCGAGACGCTCATCCATTATCCTATCCCGCCCCATCTTCAGCAGTGCTATGCCGGGCAGTTGGCGCCCGCAGGCAGCCTTCCGGTGACGGAACGTCTCGCTTCGACCGAATTGAGCCTGCCCATGAGTCCCGTTCTCAGTCTGGAAGACGCCGCCGCTGTGGCCGATCTCATCAACCGTTTCTAAAGCTTTTCAACTATGGATTTGTCAGATGTCAGAATCATTCAGTTGCAGAAGATTCCCGATGCCAGGGGCAATCTTTCGGTCGTGGAGCAGGGAAAAGACGTTCCCTTCGACATTGCCCGTGTCTATTGGCTTTATGACGTGCCCGGCGGAGAGGAGAGAGGCGCGCATGCGCACCGGACGCTGTGCCAGCTGCTGGTGGCTGTCAGCGGCAGTTTCGACGTCGTTCTCGACGATGGAAAACGGAAACAGACCTTCACGCTGAACCGCCCCTACCAAGGGCTGTTGCTGGTGCCGGGCATCTGGCGCGAACTCAAGAATTTCTCTTCGGGTTCGGTCTGCATGGTCCTGGCCTCGCAAGTCTACGAGAAAGGAGATTATATCCGCGATTATCAAGAATTTCTGAAATTCAAGAATGGATAAATGGTTTGTCATTCTGGGCGGGAATTTCCTTTTGCAGGGCGTTTATGACAAATTGCGCTCCTACGGTTACCATGTTCTGGTCGTCGACTGGAACAGCCAGCCCGGCGTGAAAGGCGACCTTCATCTCCCCTTGGATGTCAAAGACGAAAAGGCCGTCATGGGGGCTTTGGAATCGCTCGATTATCCCATAGACGGCGCGCTTACCTGCATTGATCTGGCGGTGCCTGTGGTCAATGCCATCAACCGGCGTTACGGGCTGGCGGTCATGCCCGAACCATTCTCCAAAGAAGTGCTCACCAAATCGCATATGCGCGAATGCTGGCAGCGCGACGGCCTGTTCGGACGCTATTCCGAGACCGACGACAAACTGTCCGAGTCGGATATGATTGCCTTGTGGCGGCGCATGTCTCTGCTCGTCAAGCCCAATGTGGCGGCCAGTTCGCGCGGCATCACCATCCTGCCGAAGGCCGAGGATTCACAAAGCGACAGCCGCTTGGCCGAACACTTGCGGCAAGCCTTGGCAATTGCCCGCGAAAAGTCTTTCGACGGCCGTTGTCTGGTGGAAGAATTCGTCGAAGGACGCGAGTTCACCATCGACATGCTGGGCGACGGACAAGGCAATCTTTCGGTCTATGCCATCTCCACCAAATACCACAGCCCCTTTGCGCTACATAACAGAGTGGCTACCAGAATCCATTGGAATTCCCGCGCCTACCCGGACGAAGTCTTTGCCCGGATAGCCGAAATGGGCAAACGCTGCTACCGCAGTCTTGGACTGTCCAATTCGTTCGGACATCTGGAGATGCTGATGCGCCCCGACGGAAGGTTTTCACCCGTGGAAATCGGCGCCCGTTCGAGCGGTTTCATCTGCAGCCATCTGGTGTCGGAAGCTTCGGGGCGCGACTATCTGCACGACTATGTCCGTATGCTTCACGGTCAGACGATAGAGAATGCGGATCATATCAACGGCCCGCGCTCGTCCATGTGGTTCGGCTACGACATACCCGCCGGAACGCATTCGGTGCGGCCTTCCACGCTGAGGCCTTTTCTGGACCCACGCATCGAAGTGCTCTACAGCAAGACGGACGGCCTCAAAGTGCCGGGCGATTTCGGAAATATCATCGATGACAACGGACGAGATTCCTACGGCTACGAAATGCTGGCCGGAGACCGCGACATACTCACCATAGACAGCGTCGAAAGGGCAAATCGAGAATTCCTCGGAGAGTTTTTGGGCTCTTGAGATTTTGACTTATCTTTGCAAGATTTTATAAAGACTCCAGCGACCAATGAAATTGTACTTCAAATTATTCGCATTCCTGCTGGTTCTCCTGTCGGTTTCCTCCTGCACGAGTTCCAAGCAAATTCTCTATTTTCAAGATATCGATGAGGTCGAGCTCAACAAACTGACCAACGAATATGAGGCTGTCATCAAGAAGGACGACCGACTGACGATTGTGGTGAGCGGTCCCGACAAACTGGTGACGGCTCCCTACAACCTCACCTTGAGCGAAATGAGCACCGGTGGCGGCTACAGCACCAATCCGGAGCAGTCGACCCTTACCTATCTGGTCGACGCCCAGGGCAACATCAGTTTTCCCGTGTTGGGCGAAATCCATGTGGAGGGAATGACCCGCAACGATTTGGTCCAGTATCTGACCGCCGAAATCGGCAAAGACGTGAAGGATCCCATCGTCTATGTGGCTTTCCGCAACTACAAAATCACCGTTTTGGGCGAAGTCCGTTCGCCCGGCACCTTTACGATGGATTCTGAAAAGATCAGTCTCCTGCAGGCACTCGGCCGTGCCGGCGACCTGACCATGACGGCCCGCCGCGACAATGTCATCCTGCTTCGTGAAATCGACGGAGTCCAGCAGCACATCACCATCGACCTGCGCAAAAGCGACATCCTTGAGTCGCCTTATTTCTATCTGCAGCAGAACGATGTGCTGATTGTCCAACCGAGCGCCACCCGCGTGGCTACCGCCACTACCGCCACCGGCATCTGGAGCGTCATCCTGTCGTCTATCACCACGTCCATCGCCCTTTTGTCCTTCATTTTGTAAACAACAGAACTTCATATGGAAAATTCTCGTCCGAACAATCCCATCGAACCTCAACAGGAAGACGGCTCCATCAATCTGAGAGAACTGCTGGGTTTCGTCTGGAGACTCCGTTTCTGGATTGCCGTCACGGCTTTTGTGGCCATTGTCTGCGCTTTTCTGTATCTTCGGATGCAGACTCCCGTTTACGAGCGCAGCACTTATATCATGCTCAACCGCAACGACGGCAGCAATGGAGAACTGGCTATGCTGGCCGACCTGACCGGACGTCGTGTCTCCCGCAAAATCGACAACGAACTTTTTATTCTGAAGAGCCCGTCGCTGATGCAGAAGGTGGTCGAGGAACTCAACCTCAATACCCGCTACTATCAGTACCGCATGCCGGTGGCCGACTCCCGTCTGAAATCGGGTCGCCGTCTGTTCGACTGGAAGCTCAACGAGTTCTACGGAGACAACCCGTTTGACTTTGTCGTTGAGTCGAATCCATTGTATCCCAACGAATTGCGCGCCACATCCGTGCGCATCGAATTTATGCACCGCGATTCGTTCTATATGGTCAAAGAGTTTTCTCTCAACGGACAGAAGTATCAGCTTCCCCAAAAGAAATACGCCTACGGACAGCCTGTCGCCCTTGAAGGCGTCATGTTCACGCTCACCCTGAACGGCTATTCCGAGATGACCAACGGCGACCGCTATCTGGCCACATGGCTCACTCCCTATAGCGCCGCTTTGAACTTTTCGCACAAACTGGTCTCTGAAGTCCAGGGCCTCAAGAATTCTCAGATGAACGATGTGGCCATCGTCAAAATGCAGGACACCAAGAAGAACCGTGCCGACAACATCCTCAATATGCTGGTCAACAAGTGCAATCAGGATGCCTTTGAGTACAGCAATGCCTCGATGGTGCGCACAGTCGAGTTCATCGACCAGCGTCTGGACATCATCGCCGAGGAACTGAATGCGGCCGAGAGCGACTATAAGGATTATCAGCGCCACAACGTGGTGGTCAATCTGGATGCCCAGTCCAACCTGACGATGACTTCCGACATGCAATATCGCGAACAGCTCAATGAACTCCGTCTTCAGAAGAGCGTTCTGGCCATGGTCAAGAGCGACATGGCCGAGATGCCGGCCGGAGAGCATCGGGTGATTCCTTCCAATATCGGACTTTCCGATGCCAGTCTGAACAACATCATCACCAACTACAACACGATGGTGGCCGAACGCAACCGTATGGTGGCCAGTTCCAGCGAATCCAACCCGCGCGTCTTGAGCCTGAACCTTCAGTTGGACGATGCCCGCCGCAGCATCGACCTTTCCATCGAGAACCTCGACAAGGTCTATTCGATTCGCGAACGCGAACTGGAACAGACCATTTCTTCAAGCCAGCGTTCCATGTCCAATCTGCCTCAACAGCAGTTCGAAATGCAGCAGATGAGCCGCAAACTCGAAATTATCGAGCCGCTGTATCTGATGCTTCAGCAGAAACGCGAGGAATCGCAGATAGCCATGTATTCCCAAGCCGACAATTTCCGCATCATCGAACCGGCCTACGGCAGCAACGTGCCGGTCAGTCCCCGCACTTCGATGGTCTATCTGCTGGCGCTGATTCTGGGTATCGCTCTGCCCCCGGCCGTGGTTTGGATCCGTATGATGATGAAGACCAAAATCGAGACCAAATCCGATGTGGAAGCAGTGCTTGACGCAACGGTTCTGGCTGTTCTGCCCAAGGGCTCCAAGGATGCAGCCAACCTCATCCCGAAGAACGGCCGTGACGTCACTTCCGAATCTTTCCGCATGCTGCGAAGCAATCTGCAATATCTGCAGGACACTAAAGTCATTCAGGTTACCTCATCCATGCCCGGTGAGGGCAAGTCGTACGTGGCTTCCAATCTGGCCCTTTCCATTTCGCACGTCGGCAAACGCGTGTTGCTGGTGGGTATGGACCTCCGCAAACCGGTGCTGCGCAAGATTTTCCCGCAGGTAAAGGCCGACCGCTCCAATACGGTCATCAGCTATCTGGTCGGCAAGAACGACAATCTGGATTCGCTTCCCGTACCCAGCGGCATCAGTCCGACACTTGATCTGGTGTTCGCCGGACCGGTGCCCCCGAACCCGACCGAATTGCTTTCTCAAGGAAAAGAAGGCGAACTGATTGCCCATTTCCGTGACAAATACGACTATGTGATCATCGACTCGGCTCCTTATCTGCCGGTTTCGGACTCTTATCTGATCAACCGGTATGTCGATGCCACACTCTATGTGCTGCGTGCCGACTATACGGCCATTAAACTGCTGACCGACATCAAGCAGGCCATCACCAGCAAGACTCAGCCGATGAAGAACGTCAATCTGATTCTCAACGGACTGGATCTGTCGGCCACCAAGTATCGCTATGGATATGGCGCCGGCTACGGTTATGGCTACGGCTACGGACACGGCTACGGTTACGGTTATGGCTATGGCTATGGCTACGGCTACGGTTATGGTTACGGCAACGAAGAATCGGGTGGAAAGCACAACCATCACCGCCATCATAATTACGACTCGGGCAAAACCGATATTGAAGGCTGATGAAATTACCGTTCAAGGATATTCACAATCACCTGCTTCCCGGAGTCGATGACGGCTTCCGCCGGGCAGAGGATTCCTTGTCTGCCATCCGCGCCATGGCCGACGCCGGATGCCGTGAATTCGTCTTCACGCCACACATGAATCCGGATGTATATCCCGAGATGAACGAACAGAAGCTGCGTCAGGCCTACGAAGCGTTTCAAAAGCAGATACCTGCCGAGTGGGGCATTAAGACATCTCTCGCGGCCGAGTACATGATTGTGAACAATTTCGAAGAACGCTCCGAGGACGACAGTCTGCTGCTGCACCCCGACGGCAGCATTCTGGTGGAGATGTCCTATTATTTCCGCAGCGAGAATCTGGAAGAAACCGTATTCCAACTGAACATGTCAGGCTTGAAGCCGATTCTGGCCCATCCGGAGCGGTATACCTATATGGCCGACTGTCTGAAGGATTTCGACAAACTGGTCGACATGGGTTGCCGCTTCCAGCTCAATCTGATGTCGCTCAGCGGCACCTACGGCCCGGCTTCAATGAAAATTCTCAAGTATCTCCTAGATCATCATTATTACAGTTTTATGGCAAGCGACCTCCATACCTTGCAGCAACTTGACCGCATCTTTGAAGTCAAACCGGACCGGAAAATCCGGAAAGCGGTCGAGAAACTGATGGAGCGAATGTCTTAGTATTCTCTTTTCATTTATGGATAACAAATTCAAGAGGACAACCGTCACGACGGCACTCCCTTACGCCAACGGCCCGGTCCATATCGGCCACCTCGCAGGTGTCTATGTGCCTGCCGATATCTATGTGAGATATCTGCGTCTGAAAGGCCAGGACGTGATGTTCATCGGCGGCAGCGACGAACACGGCGTGCCTGTGACCATCCGCGCCCGCAAAGAGGGCATCTCGGTGCAGGAAGTAGTTGACCGCTACCACTATCTCATCAAAGATTCTTTTGAAAAATTCGGCATTTCCTTCGATATCTACAGCCGCACCACCAGCGACATCCACCACCGGCTGGCCAGCGATTTCTTCAAGAAACTCTATGACGAAGGCAAATTCGTCGAACAGGTCACCGAAGAATTCTACGACGAGCAGACCGGCCATTTTCTGACCGACCGCAACATCCGGGGCGAATGCCCGCGCTGCCATGCTCCCGAAGCCTACGGCGACCAGTGCGAAAAGTGCGGCGCCACGCTTTCGCCCGACGAACTGATCAATCCCTACAATGCCGAGACCGGCAATCCGCTGGTGAAGAAGGCTACCAAGCATTGGTATCTGCCTTTGGACAAGGATCAGGAATGGCTCGAAAAATGGATTCTGGAAGACCATAAGGAATGGCGTCCGAACGTCTACGGACAGTGCAAAAGCTGGCTCGACGGAGGCTTGCGTCCCAGGGCAGTGACCCGTGACTTGGAGTGGGGCATACCCGTGCCGGTGGAGGGAGCCGAGGGTAAGGTGCTCTATGTCTGGTTCGACGCGCCTATCGGCTACATCTCCAATACGAAAGAATATTGCGACTCACATCCCGAGCGCGGTTCATGGGAGACCTGGTGGAAGGACAAGGAAACCCGTCTGATTCATTTCATCGGTAAGGACAACATCGTGTTCCACTGCATCGTGTTCCCGGCCATGCTGAAGGCCGAAGGCAGCTATATTCTGCCCGACAACGTGCCCAGCAACGAGTTCCTCAATTTGGAAGACGACAAAATTTCCACCTCCAGAAATTGGGCTGTCTGGCTCCACGAATATCTGGTGGACTTCCCCGGCAAGCAGGACGTGCTTCGCTATGTGCTCACCGCCAACGCTCCTGAGACCAAAGACAACAATTTCACCTGGAGAGATTTCCAAGCCCGCAACAACAACGAACTTGTGGCCATCTTCGGCAACTTTATCAACCGTGCCATTGTGCTCACACACAAGTATTTCGACGGTAAGGTGCCGGCTTCGTCCGCTTGGACCGACTATGACCGCGAAACCATGGAAGAATTTGTCAATGTGAAGAAGGTGCTCGAAGAGTATCTCGACAATTTCCGCTTCCGCGACGCTCAGAAAGAGGCCATGAATCTAGCTCGCATCGGCAACAAGTATCTGGCCGACACCGAACCCTGGAAACTGGCCAAGACCGATATGGAGCGCGTGGCCGCCATCATGAACCTGAGTCTGCAGATCGCCGCCAATCTGGCCATCGCCTTCGAACCTTTCCTGCCGTTCAGCGCCGCCAAATTGCGTGATATGCTGCAGATTGGCTCGTTCAGCTGGGATTCTCTCGGAAGCGTTTCTCTGCTGGAAGCCGGTCACGAACTGAAGCCGGCCAGCCTGCTGTTCGAAAAAATTGAGGACGGTCCCATCGAGGCTCAGATTCAGCGTTTGGAGAACATCCGCAAGGCCAATGAAGAGGCCGCATGGAAGCCCGAACCCGTGAAACCCAACATCGCTTTCGAAGATTTCGAGAAACTGGACATTCGCATCGGCACCATTCTCGAGGCCAAGCCTGTGCCCAAAACGTCCAAACTTATGCAACTGCTGGTGGATACGGGCGATGAAAAGCGCACCATCGTATCCGGTGTCAGCGAGTCCTTCAAGCCCGAAGAAATGGTCGGCCGCCAGGTGCCTGTGCTGATGAATCTGGCTCCCCGCAATTTCCGCGGCATCGAGTCGAAAGGTATGATTCTCTACGCGTCCGACGCCGAAGGCAAATATGTGATCACCTCGCCTCAGCGCAACGTGCGCAACGGTTCGGAACTGAGATAATCGCCAGACAGCCTGTCTGGTGCTGTGACGAGCGGGCCGGTCTTTCTGACCGGCCCGCTCGTCTTTTTTATCTCAAGACGGGACGGAGAAATCGCCCTCTGCCCATAGTCGGAATAGGCCTGAAAACGCTCCGAAATCCTTTGGTGGAGCGGTGTGAGGGAAATTTGGAAAAATATTTCAAAAAAGTGGGGAAAAGTGTTGGAAAGTGGGTAAAGCATGCGTACATTTGCTTGTTGAGAAAGTTGTGAAGGGCCACTGCTAAGTGATTGATTTGCAACATTCTGAATATCAATTGATTATGCGATTTTTAGGTAATATAGAGGCCAAGTTGGATGCTAAGAACCGAGTGTTTGTTCCTGCATCTTTCCGTCGTGTGCTGACCGGTCAGCCGGAGATGTCTCGTCCGGCCGCCGAAGTTGGCGCCGAGGCCGCGCCTTCCGAGACGAACGAAGTCCTGTACGTGCGAAAGGATGTTTTTCAGGATTGCCTCGTCATCTATCCCATGTCTGTGTGGGAAAACGAACTGGGCACGCTCCGCGCCCGTTTGAACAAATGGGATCCCGAACAGCAGGATGTCTACCGCCAGTTTATGCTCGAAGCCGAAATGCTCGAGATGGACGTCAATGGCCGTATTCTGCTTCCACGCCGTCTGCTCGACAAAGTGGGCATCGGACGCGAAGTCCGTTTTCTCGGAGTGGATGACACCATTGAACTCTGGCCGGCCAAGGCGCTCGAAACGCCCAGAATTCCGGCAGACGATTTCAAACTGAAAATTCAGGAACTGATGAAGTGATTTACGGCCCGCAGCCACCAAGCGAATGAAGAAAGAAACAGGAAATATGAACACAACGGCAGCTCTCTCGGGCGAGCTTGTGTATCATACGCCCGCACTTCTCAGCCAGAGCATCGAAGGTCTGGCCATTCGCCCCGACGGTGTCTATGTGGATGTGACCTTCGGCGGAGGCGGCCACTCGCGTGCGATTCTCAGCCAGCTGGGTCCCAAAGGCCGTCTTTATGCATTCGACCAGGATCAGGACGTCTTTCAGAATATTCCCGATGACCCCCGTTTCACCTTCGTGCACGGCAATTTCCGCTACCTGAAGAATTTCATGCGTTTCCATGGTGTGGAACAGATCGACGGCCTGCTGGGCGACCTGGGCGTCTCTTCGCATCATTTCGACGATGCCGGCCGAGGTTTCTCTTTCCGCTTCGAAGAAGGACCTCTCGATATGAGAATGAACCAGCGGGCAGAACGCAAGGCTTCCGACATCGTGGCCGACAGCAGTCAGGAAGAACTTTGCCGTATTTTCAGCCAATATGGCGAACTGCCTCAGGCCTCGCGTCTGGCGGCTCTGCTGGTGAAAGAACGCCAGAACCGTCGCATCGAAACCATCGAGCAGTTCAAGCAGGTCATCGCTCCGCTCATCGGCCGCGACAAGGAAAAGAAAGACCTCTCCAAGGTGTTCCAGGCTCTCCGCATCGAAGTGAACGGCGAAATGGAGGCACTCGAACAGATGCTGCTTCAGGCCGGCGGTCTGCTGGCTCACGGTGGACGTCTCGCCATCATCAGCTATCATTCGCTGGAAGACCGTCTGGTGAAGAACTATATGAAATCGGGCAATTTCGAAGGCCGCATCGAACAGGATTTCTACGGGAACTCCCTGTGCCCCTTCCGCCTGATTGGCAAAATGACCGCTCCCGACGAGCAGGAGCAACAGTCCAATCCCCGTTCCCGCAGCGCCCGTTTGCGTGTGGCGGAAAAGAAATGAGACTATGGCAGAGAAGAAAAGATCGCGAATCAACGCCTTCCTGGAAGGCTCTTTCATGGCAGAAGGTTTCTTCAACCGCCACTACAAATATGCGCTCTTCTTAGTGGCGCTGCTCATCGTCTATGTGGCCAACCACTATTCGATGAACGCCAAACTCAAGAGAATGGACACCCTGCGCAAGGAAGTCACCGAACAGCGCTATGAACTGCTCATCCAGCAGTCGGCCCTGATGCAGGAGAGCCGTGAGTCGCATATCCGCAAACTGGTCGAAGAGCGCGGTCTCGAACTGAAAAGTACCGACCAGCCTCCTTATCATCTCAAAGTTAAAAAGCACGGCAAATAATGGATAACTCCGACAGACAGAGGAAGGAAATGAATCTGATGCGCCAGCGTTTCACGCTGGTGTCTGCCGTCTTGTCCATTGCCATTATGGCGGCCATCCTCTTCAATGTTCTACATATCCAGTTCACCGAAGGCGATCAGTGGAAATACTGGCAGAGCAAGCAGGTGGTCGAAGACAAGGTCATCCCGGCTACCCGCGGCAACATTTACGCCGACAACGGGGCGCTGATGGCGGCCACCATTCCCACTTACGCCCTCTACATGGACTTCCAGACCTATCTCGACCGCAGTCTGGCCAACCGTCCCGAGGAACAGGAACGGCTGCACCAAAACTATCTCGACAGTTTGGAAAGCAATATCTGGTCTCTGGCGGAGGCCCTTTCGCGCAAGCTTCAGGACAAGACGCCCGAGGAATATGTTGCCCATCTGCACAAGGGACTTGAGCGCGGCAGCCGCGAATATCAGGTTTCCCGTGTCCGCGTCTCGTACTTCGACCTTCAGGAAATACAGCAGTATCCCTTCTACCGGCTTGGCCGCAACCGTAGCGGTCTCTTCACCAAAAACTACACCGAGCGTAAGAAGATATTCGGTTCGCTCGCATCGCGCACCATTGGCGACATCTACACCGATATGGGCAAAGGCGGCAAGAACGGTCTCGAACTCTACTACGATGATGTCCTCAAAGGCAAAGACGGCAGAGGCCGTCGTGAAAAGGTGTCGGGCCGCTATATGGACGTTATCGAGGAAGCACCCGTGCCCGGTTCCAATCTCCATACCACCATCAATCTGGTTTATCAGGACATTGTGGAAACCGCTCTGCGCAACATGCTCATCCAGACCGAGGCCTCAAACGGCTGCGCCATATTGCTCGAAGTCAACACCGGCCGTGTCAAGGCCATCAGCAATCTGGGCCGCCAGTCATCGGGCTACTATGGCGAAATATCCAACTATGCCGTGAGCGACCGCAGCGAGCCTGGCTCCACCTTCAAGACGGTGGCCATGATGGCCGCACTCGAAGAGGGTCGCGTCAGACCCGAGGACCCTGTCGATGTGGGCAACGGCCGCTATGTATTGCCCGGCAGCAATGGAATGGTTATCACCGACCACAACGTCAACCACGGCGGTTATGGAGAAATCACAGCCGAAAAGAGCATCTGGTACTCGTCAAACATCGGTATGGCCAAACTCATTTCAAACGGTTTTCAGGGAAAGAAGGAGGCTGCCCGCTTCGTGGACCGCATCTATAAGATGGGCATCTGTGAAGACCTGTGTCTGGAGATTCCCGGTGCCGAACACCCCTATATTCCCCATCCCAACGATTCCAACCGCTACTGGTCTGCCACCGATCTGCCCACCATGGCCTACGGATATGTCACCGCCATCCCGCCGATGTACACCTGCGCCTTCTACAACGCCATTGCCAACGACGGTTGCCTGATGCGCCCGTATTTTGTCGACTATATCGAACGCGACGGTGTCATCGAAAAGAAATTCGAACCGCAGGTGGTCCGCAAGAGCATCTGCAGCGAACGTACGCTCAAAGAAATCAGAACCATGCTTGAGGGCGTCATCACCAGCGGTACCGGTCGTGGAGCCATCTCCAGCGAGGTCGTTTCCATCGCCGGCAAGACCGGCACGGCACAGATTTCCAAAGGCAGCACCGGCTACAAGGCCGGCGGCAAGAACTATCAGGTCTCCTTCTGCGGCTATTTTCCGGCAGACAAACCCAAATACACCTGCATGGTGGTCATTCGCGATCCGAAAATCGGTTATGCTTCGGGTTCCACCATGGCTGGCGGCGTTTTCCACCAGATTGCCGAACAGGTCTATTCGAAAGATCTGCACGTGCAGGTGGAAAAGATGCCCGACGACACGCTGGACATCCGCCCCAAAGTGGCAGCCGGTCTGCTGGAACGCACCTCCCATACGATGGACAGGCTCCACGTGAGGACATCGATGCCCGAAGGCGACCGCTTCAGCCTTGTGGAAGAACGGCCCGACACGCTGGCTTTCGATAGACGCCCCATGCAGGCGGGTCAGGTGCCTTCCGTCATCGGAATGGGACTCCGCGACGCTTTGTATGTGTTGGAAAGCGCCGGACTGCAGGTCAATGTACAGGGCCACGGGCGCGTCTATTATCAGTCGCTCCGCATCGGACAGGCTTGCCGGCAGGGACAGGAAATAACCATCAGATTAAAATAAGATGCCGATGAAACTTACAGAATGTATTGAAGGACTGAATGTTATCGAGCAGATTGGTCCGATGGACCTGGAAATAGCTTCGCTCTGCTTCGATTCGCGCAAAGCTTCGCAGGGGTGCCTTTTTGTGGCTCAGCGCGGATCTGTAGTCGACGGACACCGCTTCATCGAAGACGTCATCGCCAAGGGCGCCTGTGCCATCGTCTGCGAAAACCTTCCCGAAACCCGTTGCGAAGGGGTCTGCTATCTGAGAGTGTCCGACAGCACCGCCGCTCTGGGTCCTGTGTCTGCAGCCTGGTTCGGCCATCCCTCCCGACGTCTCGAACTGGTGGGTGTGACCGGCACCAATGGCAAGACTACCATCGCCACCTTGTTATATAAGATGTTCCGCAGTTTCGGCTACAAGGTCGGTCTGCTGTCGACGGTGTGCAACTATGTCGACGAAAAGGCCGTTCCGACCGAGCGCACCACTCCAGATGCCTATACGCTCAACTGCCTTCTGGCTGAAATGGTCGAGGCCGGTTGCCGCTATGCCTTCATGGAAGTAAGTTCACACGCCGTCGTGCAGGGCCGCATCGCCGGATTGGAATTCGTGGGCGGCATTTTCACCAACCTCACCCACGACCATCTCGACTACCACAAGACCTTCGACGCCTATCTGAAAGCCAAGAAACGTTTCTTCGACACCCTGCCGGCCAGCGCTTTCGCCTTGACCAATGCAGACGACAAGAATGGTCTGGTGATGCTTCAGAACACCAAGGCTTCCAAATACACCTATTCCACCCGCACCATGGCCGATTACAGAGCCCGTATGGTGGAAAGCCATCTTGAAGGCATGCAACTCGACATCAACGGGCGTGAAGTGCACGTGCAGTTTATTGGACGTTTCAATGTGTCCAACCTGCTGGCTGTCTACGGCGCCGCCACGCTGCTGGGCCGCAAACCAGAAGAAGTGCTGCTCTCTCTCAGCCGCCTGCGTCCCGTTTCGGGCCGTCTCGAATATCTGCCTTCGCCCAACGGATTCATCTCCATAGTCGACTACGCCCACACGCCCGATGCGTTGCACAACGTACTCGACACGCTCCGCCAGCTCGACGCCCCGCACATCATCACCGTGGTCGGCGCCGGCGGCAACCGCGACAAGACCAAGCGCCCCGAGATGGCCGCCGAAGCCTGTCGTCTGAGCGACACGGTGATTCTCACCAGTGACAATCCCCGCAACGAGGAACCTCAGGATATCCTCGACGACATGTATGCCGGTGTCCCCGCTTCGGACCAGCGCAAGGTGCTCTGTATCCTGGACCGCCGGCAGGCTATCCGCACCGCCGTGCGTCTGGCTGTCAAGGGCGATTTGCTGCTGGTGGCCGGCAAAGGTCACGAAGACTATCAGGAGATAAAAGGTGTCAAGCACCATTTCGATGACAAGGAAGAAATAGCCTTGGCTTACAAAGACTTAATGAATTAACAGATATGCTCAACTATCTTTTCGATTACCTGCAGTCCATCCATTTTCCCGGAGCCGGCGTGTTTTCCTACATCACCTTCCGGGCCATCTTCGCCATGGTCTGCGCCATTGTCATTTCGGTGTGGTTCGGCCATCATTTCATCAAACTTCTCCGCCGTCGCAACATCTCAGAAACGCAGCGCGAGGAGAGGCTCGATCCCTTCGGAAAAGACAAAGTGGGAGTGCCCACCATGGGCGGCGTAATCATCATCATCGCCATTCTGGTACCCTGTCTGCTGATTGGCAAACTCGACAACGTGTATATGTGGCTGATGATCATCACCACGGTGCTGCTGGGTGCGCTTGGTCTGGCCGACGACTACATCAAGACCTTCCGCAAGAACAAGGACGGCTTGAACGGATGGGTCAAGATTGGCGGACAGGTGCTGTTGGGCCTCATCGTGGGTCTGACGCTGCGTTACAGCCCCCAGGTGACGATGAACGAACGGGTGGAGACCCGTATCGTCGACAATACCGAAATCGTGGTCAAGTCGCCCGACGTGAAGTCGACCCGCACCACCATTCCCTTTATCAAAGGACACAACCTCAACTATGCCGATTTCTTCAACTTCTTGGGTGAAAAGGCCAAATATCCCGCCGGTTGGATCTTCTTCGTCCTGCTGACCGTGTTCGTGGTGACCGCCGTTTCCAATGGGGCGAACCTCAACGACGGACTCGATGGAATGGCGGCGGGCAATTCGGCCATCATCGGCCTGACACTGGTGCTGCTGGCCTATGTGTCGAGCAATGTGGTGGCGGCCGACTATTTCGATCTTATGTACATCCCAGGAAGTCAGGAAATTGTCGTTTTCATGAGCACCTTCGTGGGCGCTCTCATCGGTTTTCTCTGGTACAATTCGTATCCTGCCGAAATCTTCATGGGCGATACCGGCAGCCTCACCATTGGTGGCATCGTGGCCGTGGCCGCGCTCTGTATTCACAAGGAACTGCTACTGCCCATCCTATGCGGCGTGTTCATGGTGGAAAGCCTCTCGGTCATCTTCCAGCGCTTCTGTTACAAACTGGGCAAACGTCGCGGCAAACACATGCGCATCTGGAAGCGCACGCCCATCCACGACCATTTCCGAACCTCCATGGACAAGGTGCTCAAAGCCGATCCCACTTCGACCGTACGCTTCAAAGGCAACGATGCCAAGCTGCAGTTTGAAACCAAGATAACCTTCCGCTTCTGGATCATCAGCATCGGTCTGGCGGCATTGACCATTTTAACATTGAAAATCAGATAAGAGATATGAGCAGAATTGTCGTTTTGGGCGCCGGCGAAAGCGGCGCCGGTGCAGCCGTCCTGGCCAAAGTCAAAGGCTTCGATGTATTTGTCAGCGATATGTCGCCCATCAAGGAGACCTACCGCGACCTGCTCGGCCAATATGGGATCGATTGGGAAGAAGGCCATCACACGATGGAACTCATCCTCAACGCCGACGAAATCGTCAAGAGCCCGGGCATTCCCGACAAGGCTCCCGTCATTCAGGCTATCAAAGAACAGGGCATACCCATCGTTTCCGAAATCGAATTTGCCGGCCGCTACACGCAGGCCAAGATGATCTGTATCACCGGCAGCAACGGCAAGACCACCACCACCATGCTCACCTGGCACATCCTCAAGAAAGGCGGTCTGGACGTAGGTCTGGCCGGCAACGTGGGCAAGAGCCTGGCTCTGCAGGTGGCTCAAGGCGACCATGAATACTACGTCATCGAGCTGAGCAGCTTCCAGCTCGACTACATGTTCGATTTCCGTGCCGACGTGGCCGTGCTGCTGAACATCACGCCCGACCATCTCGACCGCTATCACTACAACATGCAGGAATACGTCGACGCCAAGTTCCGCATCATCCGCAACCAGCGGCCCCAGGATGCCTTCATCTATTGGAACGACGACCCCATCATCGCGCGCGAACTGCCCAAATATCCGGTCACTGCCCGCCGTTACCCCTTCTCGCTCAAGCGCGACGAGGGCATCAAGGCATTCATCGAAAACAACGTCCTGGTCATTGACACGCCCGAGCAGCAGTTCCAGATCGAACAGGAAGCCCTGGCCCTGCGTGGCACGCACAACATGTACAACACCATGGCATCGGCCATCTCGGCCAACATCGCCCGGATACGCAAAGACAATATCCGCGAGGCCCTGAGCGACTTCCAAGGCGTGGAACACCGTCTCGAGGCCGCCGGCACCGTCAATGGCGTGACCTACATCAATGACTCGAAGGCCACCAATGTGAACTCCTGCTGGTATGCGCTCGAATCGATGACGACTCCGCTGGTTCTGATTCTCGGAGGCACCGACAAGGGCAACGACTATACCGAAATCGAACAGCTGGTCAAGGACAAAGTTCACAGTCTGGTGTTCCTGGGTGTGGACAATGCCAAACTGCACGCTTTCTTCGACGGCAAAGTAGGGGAGATCCGCGATGCCGGTTCCATGGAAGAGGCCGTGAAACTCTGTTCTGAAATGGCCCGTCCCGGCGATACGGTGCTCCTGTCGCCCTGTTGCGCCAGTTTCGACCTGTTCAAAAGCTACGAAGACCGCGGCCGCCAGTTCAAAGCCTGCGTCAGCAAACTGTAAATCCGAAACAAGATGGAACCGAAGAACAAACTCCTGAAAGGCGACTACATGATCTGGGTCATCTTCATCATGCTCTGTCTGCTGAGCCTGGTGGAATGTTTCAGCGCCATGGGTACGCTTTCCTACGGTCGGGCCCATCCCTATCAGCCCATCATTCGCCACGCTTTCTTCCTGTTTGTCGGATTTGGCATCGTGGTAGCCGCTCAGCGGCTGTCCTACAAATACACGCTCATCACCGCCTATTTCGGATTGCTGCTGTCCATCGTACTGCTTATCATCACCCCTATCATAGGTGTGGAACTCAACGGAGGCACGCGCTGGCTCAACATATTCGGCATCCAGTTCCAACCCTCCGAACTGGCCAAGATTACTCTGGTGCTCTACATCGCATGGACCATCGGCAGCGCCAAAAACAAGGACAGTGAAGAGGCGCTTCGAATCGCTTTCTGGAAAGTGCTCATCGCCACCGGCGTGATCTGTCTGCTCATTGTCACGCAGAACCTGTCCACCGCCATACTGGTGGCTCTGACCGCCTATCTGATGATGCTCATCGGAGGACTTCCGAAACTCCATATGCGTGTCCTCTCTGCCTCGGCAGCGGTCATCTTTCTCTTTGCATTCCTCCTGCTGCGTCTGATTCCTTCGGTGCCTGGCATCGACCGTTGGGAAACCTGGCACAACCGTCTGGTCACTCACGAAGTGGACGTACTGGATCCCTCTTATCAGAAAACCGACGACAACGCTCAGATACACTATGCCAAGATAGCCATCGCCAACGGCAAGTTTCTGGGAAAGTTCCCCGGCAACAGCACCCAGCGCGATTTCCTGCCTCAGGCCTATTCAGACTTCATCTATGCCATCATTATCGAAGAAATGGGGTGGCTGGGCATGCTGTTCACGCCGCTGCTGTACATATTGCTGCTGTTCCGTTGCCGACGCATCGCCCGAAGTTGCGCCAGACCTGTGCCTTCGCTCCTGGTCATCGGCTGCTCGCTCATCATAGCCATTCAGGCCTTCTTCAATCTGGCCGTTGCCGTAGGAGCCCTTCCGGTCACCGGACAGACCTTGCCGCTGGTCAGCCGCGGCGGCACATCGGTCATCATCACCTGCCTGTATTTCGAGGTGATTCTGCGCGTCAGCCAGTTTGGCATCGAACGACAGGCCCAACTCGCACAGATGGAAATGACCGACTCCATCACCGAGGCCGATCTGCAGGTGCAGGACATCCTCGAGAAAAAAACCGAAGAGCCGACAGAAGAAATCATATAGAAACCAAACGATACGTCCTATGGAAGCAAAACCAAAATTCATCATCTCGGGTGGCGGCACTGGAGGCCATATCTTTCCGGCCATCTCCATTGCCAACGCGTTGAAGGCCAAACTGCCTGAAGCCGAATTCCTCTTCGTGGGAGCCGAAAACCGCATGGAAATGCAGCGCGTTCCTGCTGCAGGCTATCAGATTGTGGGTCTTCCGGTGAGCGGATTCGACCGCAAACATCTCTTGCGCAATGTGCGTACCCTGCTGAATTTGTGGAAAAGCATGGGCAAGGCCCGCCGCATCGTGAAAGAATTCAAGCCTCAGGTGGCCGTCGGAGTGGGCGGCTATGCCAGCGGTCCGCTGCTTCGCGCCGCCGCCGCACTGGGCGTGCCCACCCTCATCCAGGAACAGAACTCCTATGCCGGCGTCACCAATAAACTGCTGGCTGCCAAGGCGGAAAAGATATGTGTGGCCTATCAGGGCATGGAAAAATTCTTCCCCGCCGACAAGATACTGCTTACAGGCAATCCTGTGCGTCAGGACCTGTTGGCTGCCAAAAACCTGCGCGAGGAAGCCTTGGCCTATTACGGGATGGAGTCCGACAAACCTGTGATGCTCATCACCGGTGGCAGTCTGGGTGCCGGCACCATCAACCGCAGCCTGCTGGCAGCCGTAGACACGCTGGAAACCTCGGGCATCCAGGTGCTCTGGCAGACCGGCAAATACTATTATCAGAATATCCTGTCCAGCCTCGAAGGCAAGACCTTGAAGCATGTCCACGTGACCGAATTCATCGACCGTATGGATTACGCCTACGCCATGGCCGACCTCATCGTCTCCCGTGCCGGCGCCAGCTCCATCTCCGAACTCTGTCTGCTGGGCAAAGCGGTCATTCTGGTGCCTTCGCCCAATGTGGCTGAAGACCATCAGACCAAGAACGCGCTGGCTCTGGTCAACGAAGACGCCGCTGTGATGGTCCGCGACGCGGAAGCGCTGGAAAAACTCGTGCCTACGGCGCTTGAACTCATCGCACAGCCCCAGCGGCTGGACGTGTTGCGTACCAATATCCAAAAACTCGCCCAATACAATTCGGCTTCACGCATCGCGGACGAAGTGATCAAACTGATTGAAAAATGAACATCAAAAGAGTCTATTTCATAGGAATCGGCGGTATCGGCATGAGCAATCTGGCCCGCTACTACCGTCACGAAAACCTGCCCGTCGCCGGTTACGACCGCACTCCCTCCGACCTGACGCTGGCACTGGAAAAAGAAGGGGTCTCCATCCATTACGAAGACTCTGCCGAGCTCATTCCCGAGGCCTTCCGCGATCCGGAGACCACCTTGGTCGTGCGCACGCCCGCCGTGCCGATGGAACACCCCGAACTGGTCTATTTCAGCCAGAACGGCTTCACCATCATGAAGCGCGCCGAAGTGCTGGGCGAGATTTCCAAAGACAAACGGGCCCTCTGCGTTTCCGGCACGCACGGAAAGACCACCACGAGCACCTTGTTGGCCCATCTGTTGCGTCAGTCCTCTGTCGACTGCAACGCCTTTCTGGGCGGCATCTCCAAAAACTATCAGACCAACCTGCTGCTTTCGGAGAAGAGCGATTTGGCCGTCATTGAAGCCGACGAATTCGACCGCTCTTTCCATCATCTGCGTCCCTATATGGCCGTGGTCACCGCCACCGACGCCGACCACCTCGACATCTACGGCACCCACGAAGCCTATCTGGAAAGTTTTGCCCATTTCACCTCGCTCATCCGTCCCGACGGATGTCTTATCGTGAAGAAGGGCCTGGCCCTGAAGCCGCGTCCGGCGGCAGGCGTGAAGGTCTACACCTATGCTTCGCCCCTGCAGGACAATCCCTCCGAGGCCGATTTTTATGCCGACAACGTGAAAGTGGAGCAGGGACGTCTGTTCTACGATTTCCATTATCCCGAAGGCTGCATCCGGGGCATCGAACTGGGTGTGCCGATGATGATCCATGTGGAGAACTCCGTGGCCGCCATGGCTCTGGCCCATCTCAACGGAGTCAGCGACGACGAACTGCGTCGCGGCCTGGCTTCCTTCCAGGGCAACTGGCGTCGCTTCGACATACAGGTGCGCCGCGACGATTTCGTCTACATCGACGATTATGCCCATCATCCCGACGAACTGAAAGCCAGCATCGCTTCGGTCAAGGCCCTGTTCCCCGACAAACGCATCACGGGTATTTTCCAGCCTCACCTTTACACGCGCACGAGAGATTTCGCCGACCAGTTCGCTGCTGTCTTGTCGCAATTGGACGACATTATCCTGCTGGACATCTATCCGGCCCGTGAACAGCCCATTCCCGGCGTTACCTCCCAAATGCTGCTCGACCGCATCACCAGTTCCCGCAAGACCCTCTGTCAGGCCGACAAGGTACTTGAAGAACTCGACAGCCATCAGATGGACGTCCTGCTCACGCTGGGTGCCGGCAATATCGACCGTCTTGTTCCACAACTCCGTCAGAAATACAGCAAATGAAAAAGAAGGTCTGGCTGATTCTGGTCTGTCTGTTGTTGGCAGTCTACGTTCTGTTCTCGGGAAAGCTCTATCGGAGCGCTTCCCGTAACCAGTGCGTGTCTGACACTTTCATTGAGGTGGCCGACAGTCTCAACCATCCCTTCGTCCGTCCGGCAGAGATCCGCCAGTTGCTGCTTGCCAACGGCCTCGACTGCGTAGGAAAACGCGTTGACAGTGTGGATCTGGCCAAAATCGAGCAATGTGTTTTGCGTCATCCCATGGTCGGTCAGGCCGAAGCCTCGCTGATACCTTCCGGCCAATTGCGCATCAACGTTCGGCAGCGCATACCCGTGATGAGGCTGCTCACGCCCGAAGGCCGCTATTTTCTCGATACCGAAGGCCAGCTCATGCGCATCCCCTTCACCCGGGGACAGATGCACGCCGTCGATGTGCCCGTGGCCACCGGCCACATCCATTCCACCGACAGCCTGCTGTTGGACAAACTCTTCGAATTTTCATCTCTGCTGAACAAGAATCCCTTCTGGGACCACATGATTGAACAGATCGAAGTGGGAGCCGACGGCTATTGGCGGCTTTATCCCCGCGTGGGTCAGTTCGACATCGTACTGGGCCCTCCCGAAGACCTCGAATTCAAACTCGATGCCCTGCGCTCCTTCTATGTGACGGCACTGCCCAAAGTGGGCTGGAATGCCTTCCGCGAGGTCAGCCTCGAATTTGACCATCAGATTGTATGTACTAAAATGAAATGATATGACTCCTGAATCTTCTTATGTAGCAGTTCTCGACATTGGCAGTTCAAGGATAATCGCCACGCTCGGCTGTGTCGAAAACGGACAACTGCATCCGATTGTGTCCGAAAAAGCCGTCTTGAAAGACGAAGTGCGGCGCGGTGTCATCCAGAAAGTGGGTGAAGTCAGCCGCATCGTTCGCGAACTGATCGACAAAATCGAGCAGAATCCCTCCTGCCGCTGCAAGATCAACCAAATCACCGTGGGTCTCAACGCCTACACTCTGTCCTCGAGCCAGGCCATATCGGTCCTGAACTTCGCCGAACAGACCGAAATCGACGAATCGCATCTCAACCAGCTGTGCGACGATGCCATCGACGCCCATTGCCCCGAAGGAAAAGACATGATCGACTGTTTCGTGCAGGATTACATCCTCGACGGCAGCCGTCTGACCCAGCCCAAAGGCGACCGCTGCAAACGTATCGAAGCCCGCTACCGCATGGTGACGGCCCGTCCCAACATTCAGGCCAATCTGGAGGAGATGCTTCACGAAGCCCGACTCGACGACACCTACATCAAACTCGGTCTGCTGGCCTCGGCCGAAGCCGTCTTGAGCGAAGACGACAAGCAGCGCGGCGCCGTCGTGGTGGATTTCGGCGCCCAAACCACCGGCATCTGCATCATCAAGGAACATATCGTCCGCTATCTGGCCGTGCTGCCCTTCGGCGGTGAGAACATCACCCGCGACCTGATGAGCCTGGACAACCTCAACCGCGACGAATGCGAAAAGATCAAATGTCAGAGCGGCTCGGCCATCCACTACAGCGAGCACAACCAGAAAGACCGCAGCATGGGCCGCAGCGTGCAGGAACTCAGTGCCAAAGACAAGGATATCAGCGATATCATCGTGGCCCGTCAGGAAGAAATCGTCGAAAACATATGGGCCCAGATCCGCTATTCGTCCGAAGCGCCCCAGATGCTGGGAGCCGGCATATTCATGACCGGCGGCGCCTCTCGCATGAAAGACCTCGACAAACTGCTGGAAAAGAAGACCCAGATGAAGGTGCATCCCTGCAGTCTGAAGGAACAGCTTACCGGCTCGTTCAACATCTCCTATGCCGAACCGGAATACGCCCAGACGTACGGACTGATGCGTCTGGCCAAGCCTGGAGGCTGTGTGGCGGTGGAAGAACCCGATCCGCAGCCCGCCACTGAAAACGCTTCGCTGTTCTCAGACGAGGAGATTCCCACCGTGGAGGCCGAAAAGCAGCCCCGCACCAGCGCTCCCAAGCAGAAGAAACAGCAGAAGAGCGGTATGAAGAGTTCTCCTTGGGGAGGCCTTTTCGGCGGCATCAAAAGCGCCATGTCCATCGAAGGGGATGTCGAAAAGCCTGAAAACCTTTCAGAGAAAAGTGCCGAACCTTACAAGAAACGGGAAGGTTTCAACTGGCTGAGCGACGAAGACTAAGTGATAATGCAAGAAACAAGATATACGTATGGAAGAACTGATTCCTTTTGAATTGCCCAAACGTGAACCCACCATCATCAAAGTGGTCGGTGTCGGCGGTGGCGGAGGCAACGCCGTCAACCACATGTACCAGGAAGGCATCCGCGATGTGAGCTATCTGGTCTGCAACACCGACAAGCAGGTACTCGACAAGTCGCCCGTGCCCGACCATCTGCAGTTGGGCAAAGACGGCCTCGGTGCAGGCAACGATCCCGAAAAGGCCCGCATGTATGCCGAAGAAAGCGTAGAAGACATCCGCGAAGCTTTGGGTGCCGAGACCAAGATGATTTTCATCACCGCCGGTCTTGGCGGTGGCACCGGCACTGGCGCTTCGCCCGTGGTGGCCCGTGTGGCCCGCGAGATGGACATCTTAACGGTCGGCATCGTCACCATTCCCTTCCGTTGGGAAGGTCAGGTGAAGATAAACCAGGCCCTGCGCGGTCTCATCGAAATCCAGAAACATGTGGACGCCTTGCTGGTCATCAACAACGACCTTCTGCACAAGGTCTATCCCAAAATGGACATCCTCGACGGATTCGCAAAGGCCGACGACACGCTCTGCATCGCTGCCAAGAGCATTGCCGAAATCATCACGGTGCCCGGCTACATCAACCTCGACTTCGCCGATGTGCGCACGGTCTTGAAAGACGGTGGAAACGCCGTCATGAGCACCGGCTTCGGCAAAGGCCCAGAGCGTCTGAACGATGCTCTGAACAATGCGCTCAATTCGCCGCTGCTCAATAACAACAATGTCGAAAGCGCCCGCAAGATACTGTTCAACATCGGCTTTCATCCCGACCACCGGGTCACGATGGAAGAGATGGACGGCATCAACCGCTTCATGGACCAGTTCAACCATCGGGTCGAAACGGTCATCTGGGGTATGACTATCGACGAAAGTCTGGACGACGAACTGAAAGTGACCCTGCTGGCCAGCGGCTACGATCTGCATCAGTTGCAGAGTGTCCGCACCGAGCAGACGCCTTCCAAAGACCTGCCCGAAGATATCCGCGTCAAACTGGGCATACTCACCAATACCCACTACGGCGACGGCGGACGTACCATACAGTTCCATCCGAAAGTGCTCACCGAGCAGCAGCTCGACGACGACGCCCTCATCGAACAGATGTCCGAAGAACCGGCGTTCAAACGTCCTAAAGAATAAAGATCGGCAAGAGAGGAACGAGATTAAAGAATGGTCGTGCCGCCTCCATTGAGCAACTGTGAGGCTTTGGTGATGACCACTTCCTTCACACCGCAGGCAATCGCTTCGAAGGCATTCTCCAGTTTGGGAATCATACCCCCCTGGATGATGCCTTCTTCTTTATAGCGCAGGAAATCCTCGTGACGGATTTCGTCAATCACGCTGTCTTCGTTGTCGGGATCCGACAACACGCCTTTCTTCTCGAAACAGAAGATCAGCCTCACGTCGAACTGACGCGAAAGCGCCTTGGCCACTTCGCTGGCCACCGTGTCGGCATTGGTGTTGAGCAGCTGACCGGCGCGGTCGTGCGTGATGGGAGCCACCACCGGCACGATGTTCTGACGGATCAGGTCGGCAATCACATCTTCCTGCACCTCCTGCACGTCTCCGACCAGCCCGTAGTCAACGGCCTTGACCGGGCGTTTGCTGGAACGGATAAAGTTGAAATCGGCGCCGCAGAGACCCATGGCGTTTACATACATACCCTGCAGTTTGGCCACAATGGTCTTGTTCACCAGACCGGCATAGACCATCGTCACCACTTTCAGGGTCTCGGGGTCGGTTATGCGACGTCCCTCGACCATTTTGGTCTCGATGCCGAGTTTTTCAGAAATGTCGGTGGCCATGCGTCCGCCGCCGTGCACCAGCACCTTGTAGCCGGCAATTTTTTGAAAATCGTTGAGCAGTCGGGCCAGCGAGGCTTCGTCTTCCACGATACCTCCACCCACTTTGATGAGAGTCAGTTTGTCCATTTTCGTGTTTGTATATTATTCGGCATCGAGTATGTCGGCCAGATAGGATGAGCGCACCAAGGGTCCGCTGGCCACTTTGCGGAATCCTTTCGCCAAGGCCACTTCGCGGTAGCGGGCAAAATCGTCCGGATGGATGTAGGTCTTCACTTCGAGATGGCGGCGCGTGGGCTGCAGATACTGGCCAAGCGTGAGAATGCGGCAGCCGACGGACAGCAGATCGTCCATGGCCTCGAACAGTTCGTCTTCGGTTTCGCCCAAGCCCAGCATCAGGCCCGACTTGGTGATGCATCCCTCGTCGGCCAACTGTTCGAGCACTTTCAGACTTCGGTCGTAACGGGCAGCCGAACGCACTTCCGGAGTGAGCCTGCGCACTGTTTCCATATTGTGGGAAACCACGTCTGGATGCAGCTCGGCGATACGGTGCACCAGCTGCGTGCGGCCCTGAAAATCGGGAATGAGCGTCTCGACGCGCGTGTTCGGATTGGCTTTCCGCACAGCCTCGACCGTGTCTATCCAGTGCTGGCAGCCCAGGTCGGGCAAATCGTCGCGGTCGACACTGGTCAGCACCGCATATTTCAGATTCATCAGACGCACCGATTCGGCTACGCGGGCCGGCTCCGACGGATCGGGCGGCAGCGGATGGCCGGTAAGCGTGTTGCAGAAACGGCAGGACCGCGTGCATATTTCGCCTAGAATCATAAAGGTGGCCGTTCCTCGGGTCCAGCATTCGCCCTGATTGGGACAGCGTCCGCTGGTGCAGATGGTGCAGAGGTGATGGCCTTCCACAATCTGTTTTGTGCGGGCATATTCCAGACTGTCGCCCAGACGGATTTTCAGCCAGTCGGGCTTGCGAAGATGTTCGGGATGGCGGGGTGCCTGAGATTTGTCCATTATGTCAATCAGAGTTTTTCCTGAAGGAAGGCCCACCAGCGGCGATACAGGTCGGTGCGGTAGGTCACTCCCAGAATGCTGTGGTTCTTGTTGGGATACAGCATCAGGTCGAAAGGTTTGCCGGCGCGCACCAGCGCGTCGATGAGTTCCATCGACTGGTTCGTGCGCACATTGTCATCGGCCAGGCCGTGGATGAGTAGCAGATTGCCCTGCAGTTGAGAGGCTTTGGCGATGACGGAGGCCGATTCATAGCCATCCGGATTTTCCTGAGGACGGCGCATGAACCGCTCGGTATAGGCCGAATCGTAATAGCGGAAATCGGTGACGGGAGCGATGGCGATGCCCGCCTTGAACACCGGAGTGGGCTGCGTGAGCGACATCAGCGTGATGAAACCGCCGTAGCTCCAACCCCAGATGCCGATGCGCGAAGCGTCGATATAGGAACGTGAGCCCAAGGCCTTGGCCACCTCGCACTGGTCGGCACTTTCCATCTGTCCCAGATTCAGATAGGTCTGCTTGCGGAAACGCTCGCCGCGTGCAGCCGTGCCTCGTCCGTCCACGCAGGCCACCACATAGCCCTGCTCGGCCAGGAAATACTCCCAGTCGAAACTGTATTCGTCAATGGCTTCCTGGCTGTCGGGACCGCTGTACTGCACCAGCAGCAGCGGATACTGGCGGTTCTCGTCGAAATCGCGCGGGCGGACCATCCAGCCGTAGAGCGGAGTGCCGTCGGCCGCTGGCGTCTCGAAAAACGACTTCTCGGCATGAGGTGTCCCGGCCAGCTTCCGGCGCAGCGATGCATTGTCTTCGAGCGTGCGGACCGGCTTGCCGTCGGCTCGGCAGAGTGTGTGCACATTGGGCGTGTTCACATCCGACCAGTTGTCCACATAGTAGGTGAAACTGCTGTTGAACTGAGCTCTGTGGCTGCCCGGCTCCGAACTTAGCTTGAAAGATTTACCTTTTGCGTTGCATCGGCAGATGGCCTGACGGTAGGGCACTTCGTCCACTCGCTGATAGTAGAACCAGCCGTTGAGTGTGTCGCGTCCGTAGTAGCTGAGCAGTTCCTGCTCGCCTTCGGTCAGGCGGGCCTTCAACGTGCCGTTGAGATTGTACAGATACAGATGGCGGAATCCGTCCTTTTCGCTCACATAGGTAAAGTCCTTCGACGTGAACTGGACGGACTGCAGATTTTCATAATCCACATAGGCGTTGTTGCGCTCCGTGAGAACAAGTTTGCTCAGTGTGGATTTCGGATTCACAAAATACATCTTGAACTCGTTCTGCCAGCGGTTCAGCACCATCACCGCCATCTCGTTGGTGCGGCAAGTGTGGCGCAACACGGGAATGTAATCTTCGGAATCGAGCCCCAGATCGAGCCGGCGTGTGCTGCGGTCGATGACCTGATAGGCCAGCAGCGAGGCACGGCTGTTGGGCTGGCCCGCGCTTGGATACTTGTAGCGGTATTCGCCAGGATATATTTCGTTGTCCTTGAAGGCTTTGTCGGAAGCGTAATAACGTTGGAAACTGTATTCAGGCACTTTCGACTCGTCCAGACGCACATAGCAGAGATAGCGGCTGTCGGAGGTCCATTCGAACAGGCGAGTGGTGGAAAACTCTTCTTCGTAGAGCCAATCGCTCACCCCGTTGATGATTTCATTGGTCTTGCCGTCGGTCGTCACTGCCACTTCGGTCCAGTAGTCGAGCTTCTTGATGAACAGATTGTTGTCGCGACCGAAGGCCACCATATGGCCGTCGGGCGAAAACTGGGCGTCGCGCTGCTGCCCGTTTTCCGACAGAGGCTTCAGGATGCCGTGCCGACAGTCATAGACATAGTAGTCGGCCAGAAAGGAACGGCGGTAGATGGCGTGACGGTTGTTCCAAAGCAGCATTTTGGTACCTTGCGCGTTCAGGCGGAAGCCCTCGGTACGGCCCATTTTGGATTCGCGGGTCCTGTCGGCGTTGAACAGCGTGTCCAGCAACTGGCCGCTGCGGTAGTCGTAGCGCAGAATCAGTTTGCCGTCGTCGCTCAACTGAGCGTAGGAATCGCCGTCCGGCATTGAACTCATCTGTCCGACACTCTGTGCGCGGAACTGCCCTTGAGCGATGGCTTCCAAAGTGATGGCGCTTTCTGCCGACTCGCTTTCGGCAATTTCTGCTGCCGAGACTGTGGAAATGGCCAGCAGGCAGAGAATCAGAACCGATAATTTTTTCATAAGACCTCAGAATGATTTGCCCTGCTTGAGCTCCTCGACGAAACGGTCGATGCGTTGCATCTGGGCAGGAATGTCGATGCGCTGCGGGCAGAGCGAACGGCATTGGCCGCAGCCGATGCAATGGTCTGCCTGGCTGAAGGGATTCACACTGCGGTCATACCCTACCAGAAAAGCGCGGCGGGCAGCCCGATAGTTGGAATCCTGCGATGTGGCCGGTACGTTTCCTTCGTTGACGCATTTGTTGTAGTGCTGGAAAACGGCGGGAATGTCAATGCCGTAAGGGCAGGGCATGCAATAATTGCAAGCGGTGCAGGGAATGGTCGGATAACGCAGAAACAGCGACGCGAATTCTTCGAGCATGTCCAGCTGCTGCTGGTTGAGCGGCTGGAACGAACAGAAAGTCTTCAGATTGTCTTCCAGATGTTCCATGTACGTCATGCCGCTCAGCACCGTGAGCACCTTGGGAAAGGTACCCGCGAAACGGAATGCCCAGGAAGCTACGCTGCGCTCCGGATCCTGCTCCTTGAACAGTGTGCTCATATATTGGCTCACCTTGGACAGACGGCTGCCCAGCAAGGGCTCCATGACGACCACGGGAATGTCCCTCTTGGCCAGTTCTCCATACAGATACGAGGCGTCGGTGTTGCGGCTGTTCTGCTGCACGGCGTGGTTCCAGTCCACATAGTTCATCTGGATCTGTACGAAATCCCAATGGTACTTCTCGTGAAGACTCATCGCGTGGTCGAACGACTCCTTGGCTCCGTGGAACGAAAATCCCAGATGGCGGATCTTGCCTTTTCGGCGCTCCTCCATCAGGAAATCCACCATTCCGTTTTTGACGAAACGGTCCTCGAACTTCTGCTTGCCGCCCCTGTCATCGCCAAGACTGTGCAGCAGATAATAGTCGATGTAGTCCACTCCCAGTTGCTTGAACGAATTCTGGTACATGGCCATCGATGCCTCGCGGCTCCAGGTGTTCTGCGAAAAGTTCGACAGTTTGGTGGCGATTAGGTACGATTCGCGGGGATGGCGTCTGAGCGCATTTCCGGTGATGGCCTCGTTCAGACCGCCGCCATAGGCCGGTGCCGTGTCGAAATAGTTGACACCGTGCTCCATGGCATAGTCGACCAGACGGTTCACCTCTTCCTGGTCCACTCCCTTGCCTCGAGTGCTCGGCCAGCGCATGCAGCCGTAACCCAGCAGAGAAACCTGCTGGCCCGTGAGCGGATCCGTACGGAATTCCATCTTGCCCTGCGGGCCCTGTGAGTTGTCTTCGTCGGGAAGCCCCAAGGCGGGACGAACCGCTTTCATACTGTCCAAACCAATGCCTGCGGCGGCCAGCGTGAGACCGCTTTTCTTGAGAAAAGAACGGCGGGAAATATTCTGATTCATAGCAATGTCCGATTAGATGGTTTTGTGGATTTCATGACCCTCCACATAAATGGCGCTGACGGGGCGGGAGGGACATACATGCTCACAGGCGCCGCAGCCGATGCAGCGTTCCTCGTCGACGACGGGAATCTTGGGAGAATTGCGTCGTCCAGGGTCGGAGGGAACCATGGTGATGGCTCCGTTGGGACAATGGCGGGCGCAATTGCCGCAGGCGTCGCCCTGGGTGAGCGGAATGCAGTTTTCCTTTATCCAGACGGCGTGACCGATCTGCGTGGACGATTTCTCTTCACGGCCTATGCGCAGAATGGCACCGCTGGGGCAGACCTCGCTGCAGCGGGTACATTCGGGACGGCACCAGCCCTTTTCGTACGAAAGGGTGGGCTGAAGCAGAGTCATGAACTTGCCCGAAGGACGCAGCACCTGGTTGGGACAGGCCGAAATGCAAAGCTGGCAGCCCGTGCAGTGCTGGGCGAAATGCTTCTGGCTGACCGCTCCGGCAGGCACGATGGGTGTCTGACGCTCGGGTGCCTTCTTGTTTTCCAATTCGGCCACTTTTTTGCGGACGTTGCGTTCCTTGGCTTCGAGCGTGAGCGTGGTGGCGGCGATGGCGCCCACACCCAGGAATGCGCGGCGGCTCATACCGTCGGCCGGCTGCTCTGAAGCAGGCCGGCTGTCCGCCTTTTGGAAACCGCACTTGGCCGGTTTTACGAAACGGTAGCTGATGGCTCCCTGACGGCAGTTTTCCAAGCAGTCGAAACAGGTCACACAGCGGCTGTAGTCGATCTTGTGCGCTTTGGGATCGATGCAGGAAGCTTTGCAGTTGCGGGCGCACTTGAGGCATCCGTTGCACTTGTCGGTGTCGATGACCGGACGCATCAGCGAAAAACGGCTCAGGCATCCCAACAGAGTGCCTACCGGGCATATCGTGTTGCACCAGGTGCGTCCGTTGCGCCACGACAGCCATCCCAAGACCACGAAGGTGAGGCTGGCGACAAGCAGGGAACTGATGCTTTTCAACCACACGTCCTTATGATAAAAGGCGTAGCTCTCGGCCTTTTCGGCCACGAGGGCCAGCAGATTGTTTATCCATATCCAGACAGGCTGGAACAGATTCTGGGCGATGCGCCCGTAAGCGCTGTAGGGAGCCAGCAGGGCCACCAACGATCCGATGCCCAGAATGACGAGTACGACGAACAGGGCCAGCATGCTGTAGCGCAACCATGATTTGGCCGGCGACCAGCTGTAGCGGTTCTTTTTGGCTTTCCGTCCGAAGAAGGCGAATACGTCCTGCATCACGCCCAACGGACAGATGACCGAACAGTAGACGCGGCCCAGCACCAGCGTGAGCACCAGCAGCAGGGCGACGATGACAAAGTGAGAAGCCATTACGGCCGGGAAGAACTGGATCTTGGCCATCCATCCCAACCAGGTGTGCAGGACTCCGGTGAAGTCGAGCAGCAGCAGGTTGAGCCCCAGAAAGAAGATGGCCGCCAGCGAAATTCTGATTTTTCTAAGCATGGATCGAAAGGTTTGTGTAAACAGGTTTGTACTTTGCAAAAGTACTTTTTCCGCTCCACAACTGAAACAGTTTTCCTTCAAAATCTCTTTCATTTTCTGTCTTTGATTTGTGCTTTAATATTCGGAATTTTGCGTTTGTCACAATCATTGGTCTGAAAATGGAAAAAATAGCTTCAGATGTGCTTTCGCTCATCGGCGACACGCCGCTGGTCGAACTCTCCCATATCGCTTCGAAAGCCGGCATCCGCGCCCGCCTGCTGGCCAAAGTCGAATCTTTCAATCCGGCCGGAAGTGCCAAAGACCGGGTGGCCCTGTCCATGGTCGAACATGCCGAAATCCGCGGCCAGTTGCAACCCGGCGCCACGCTTATCGAACCCACCAGCGGCAATACGGGTGTCGGTCTGGCATTGGTGGCCGCTCTCAAGGGGTATCGTCTCATTCTTACCATGCCCGAGAACATGAGCCTCGAACGCCGACGGCTGGTGGCCGCCTATGGGGCCGAAGTGGTGCTCACGCCGGCGGCCGATGGCATGCAGGGTGCCATCGACAAGGCCAATGCCCTTCGCGACGAAATCGAAGGCTCGGTCATTCTGCAGCAGTTCGAAAACCCCGACAATCCTTGGGCTCACTATCAGGGCACGGCCAATGAAATCTGGCGCGACACCGATGGCCGCATCGATGCTTTTGTGGCCGGCATCGGTACGGGCGGAACCATCACCGGCACAGCCCGCCGGCTGAAAGAACTGACCTCGTCGGTCCGCATCGTCGGCATGGAACCGGCATCCTCGCCCTTCCTTACGGCGGGCCGTGCCGGCGCGCACAAGATTCAGGGCATCGGCGCCGGATTCGCTCCGGCCATCTACGACCCATCGGTGGTGGATGAAGTGCTCACCGTCACCGACGAAGACGCGCTCGAAATGGGCCGCCGCCTGGCCCGCGAAGAAGGTCTTCTTTCGGGCATCTCCAGCGGAGGTGCCGCGGCCGCGGCTCTTCAGGTGGCATCCCGCCCCGAATTCGAAGGCAAAACGATTGTCGTACTTCTTCCCGATACGGGTGAACGTTATTTGTCGACCGAACTGTTTGCGTGATAAAAAAAATACTGTACCTTTGCGCCCGTTCTCTGACCAGGAACCCTGAAACAAGGAAAGTTGCCGGAGTGGTCGAACGGACCGCACTCGAAATGCGGCATACGCATTACGTCGTATCGGGGGTTCGAATCCCTCACTTTCCGCAAGCCCAACCACAGACTCAGCCTCGCGAAAGCGAGGCTTTTTCTATGCCAATCGCCCGCTTCAAGCTCGCTTGAAAGCGGGCGGCCGGCATAGAAAAACCAGCCGGCCACGGCCGGCTGAGTCTGTTGCTCGGACTTTAAGCGGCCCCGCGGGAGCGAGAGGGATGTGCGGCGAGCGAAGCGCGCCGCCAATCCCGGTGCAGAGCGGGGACCTGTGCGTCGAGCGAAGCGCGCCGCACAGGCCGGTTTCACGAACTCACCATATTTGCGTAACTTTGCTCCAAACGAAACCGACCGAAACCCAGCCCAATGAACAGACTTCTCACACAGATGCTTTCGAAAAGCGATTCCTCCCAAGTCGCCGGACTGTCGCGCTTTTTCAAGACAGGCCCCGGACAGTACGGCGAAGGCGACAAATTCCTAGGCATAAAAGTCCCCGTGACAAGAACCGTCGTCAAAGAATGCTGGAAACAGACAGACTGGGACAGTTTGGAAGAATGCATCTGCAGCGAGTACCACGAAGTCAGGCTAGCCGCCTTGCTGACCCTTGTCCGGCAGTTCAGCCACGCAAAGAACGATCCGACGTTTCAGAAACGCTGCGTAGACTTTTACCTCAAGCATACGGAATTTGTCAACAACTGGGATCTGGTCGACCTCAGCTGCTATGAGATATTGGGCAGATGGCTTCTGGACAAAGACAGGACCCCGCTCTACGAATTGGCCAGAGACGGCAGGACCCTATGGGAACAAAGGATTGGCATCGTCTCGACGATGCAGTTCATCCGAAACGGCGAACTGGACGATACCTACGCCATTGCAGAACTCTTTTTGGACAAGCGCCCGCCCCTCCACGACCTTCTTCAGAAAGCCGTCGGCTGGCTGCTCAGAGAGGCAGGCAAACGCGATACGGACAGACTGAGGCACTGGTTGGAGGCCAATGCTCCCCGCATGCCGCGTACCATGCTCAGATATGCCATAGAAAAATTTCCGGAGGAGGAACGGAAACGATTGATGCGTTGATTCAGAAACGGCGTTTTCCCTTTTCCCGGACGGAAGAATCAGCTACTTGATGGCGAAAATTCCGCGGGCGCGGCCTTTCATGAGCAGACCGAACTGAATCGTGTTCAGCACGGCCCCCGGCAGGTAAGTCAGACACATGCCGGCCACAATGCCCGCCACACCCATGCGCGTGCCCAGCCAATAACAGAGCGGCACGAAAATGACAGCAGCAAACACCGTATGGATCGACTGCAGACGCAACGCCCCCATACCGTTGAGATAGTTCGAAAAGCTCAGACTCCAAGTGTAGATGAACACATACAGCGCCATGAACAGCGAAAGCCCGGACGGAATCGTCACCGGCTCGTCCACCCACAGGTCGATCCAAATGTGATATACCCATTTGTCACAAAGCACCATCATCGCCAGCAGCACCGCCGTGGCATAGAGAATGCGGCGTACCCGGCTGTTGCTGCGTACGATCCAAGCCAGGTCACGACGTTCGTAGGCATCGGTCGCAGCCGACCACATCGGCGAAAGAATCACCGTCATCAGAATGGGAATCACACTGAAATATCGGTACACAATGTTGTAAGGCGTCACCTCCTCCGGACCGAACATCTTGGAAATGATCAGATTGGAAAAAGTGAACAGCACCAGTCCCGCAATCTGAAGCATGAAAAATCCCACACTCAGCGAAAAGACCTCCTTGAGACTGTCTTTGCGGAAATACCTTATCGAAGGCGAGAGAAAACGAAACAGCCGGCAGAATGTGACCGGATAGGCAATGGCGTAGACCATCGGTGGAGCCGCCGAATAGACCAGCGCCACCCAGAAGATCGAACCCGGTACCACCGTCCGCGTGAGGACGAAAATCACCAGCAGTGACAGCAGATGTCCGCCGAAGGTCAGGCCCGTGGTCACCGCCGGCAACTGCAGCGCCTGATAGACATTGCCGATGAATTTGAGAATGAAATTCAGACAGAAGAAGGCAAACGACACCACGATGATTTCCTTGAGATTGGGCACGATTTCCTCCGACACGTTCAGCAGCGAGAACCAGTCGAGGCGGTTCACCAATAGTGCGAACAGCAGGAAAATCACCAACATCAGCCCGATAAGCATCAAGAATGTGGTGCTCACATAGGCGCGTGCCCGCTCCTTGTCGTCGTTGGCCATGGCAATGGCCAGTTTGTTCCTCAGACCGCTGCCTAGACCGATGTCGAAATAGTTGATCCACGAAAGGAAAGAATTCAACGTCAGCCAGATGCCGTATTCGTATTTGTTGAGATAGCCTATGGACAGCGGCACCAGCAGAAAATACACCAGCATGTCGGCCCCTTTGATGAGAGCCGATGCCCCGATGTTCTTTCTGGCCCGCACCGTACGGGCATCACCCTTGAAAAAACGCATCATCCTTACCGTTGTAAAATGTCATTGTCAGGGCCAAGTCAAGTGGTCGGGGTTGGACAGGCCCAGCCTTTCGGGCGACCAGTGGTAGCCGCAATCGGGCTCGTCGGGATAGTAGAATCCCCAATCCACATCGGTGTATTCCGACTTCGAAATGTAATCGTAGGCGGTATCGTAGCCTAGGTCGTAATAATGGCTCTCGCCTGCATTGTAGCGTCGCATCCTCACCTCGTCGAACAAGGCCGGAACCGGCTGCCGCGGCAAACTATGATTCTCCGAAATGTCGAAGGAGAACAGAGAAGGCAAGTTGGACAGTTCGAACGACTTCAGTCCGCAATCACGGGCATAGAACTTCTCCAGCAAGGGCAGATTCACCAGCCGCAGGTCACTGACTTTGCCACTGTATGTTTCTATGTCGACATTGACTATCCGTTGGCAGTCAGTCACGATGACGGTATCGATGGCAACATTTACCCACAGTTTCTTCAGATTGCATTCCTTGATTTCCAACACCGATGTTCCGTTCAGCCAGTTCGCATTCGAAAAAGTGGTACCCTCCGGATAGACGGCCAGTTCGAAATCCTGCGGGAAACACCTTTCGACGGAAACTTTCCGTTGCCGTTTTCCCGTTATGTCCAGGCGGGTCAACTTCTTCAAGTCGCTGATGGTGTAGACGGCATCGGCCGTTTCGTTGGTCACCTTCAGCGTTTGCAGATTATGGTACTGGTCCACATCGTACAATTCAAACAGTTCCTCTTCGCCTTTGAAGACGAACTCTGTAATCTGTCCGGCCTTCTCCACAACCACCTCCCGCAGCGTCGGCACTTCGGTCAGCGTGAGCGAACTCAAACTGCTTTCGCCCAGACAGGAAAACTTTTCCAGAGCAGGAAATGAAGGGGCCCGATAGTTGAGCCTGTCCGAGGGAGACGTGCGGAAAGCCGAGAACCAGGGATTGGCCCCGTAAAGTTCCAGCGATTTGAGCTTGTCCATGACATCGGAACTCACTTCGGTCTGCGGCTTCGCGTTCAGCAGGACGGCAAGAGCCTCGCAGTTTCGGTTCACATTGAGTCTGAGCGTTTCAAGTTGACGGTGGATGATCCAGTCGAATCCGTCGAAATTGGGGTCGGAAATGTCGAGACCGTCAATCGGAGCCGACGGACTGTCATAACTGACGGTGTTGTACAGTTTCCACAGGCACTTGCTGCCGTCGGTATGGCTGCCCACCCGAACGACACCCTTGGCGTTGGATCCGCTCAAATCTACCGACATGACCGGAGTCTTGTCGCTGTCGTAGTCGATGCTCACGCCCTTCCAGCTCACAATCGGAGCGTCGGAGCACCATCCGGCTGGCCTGTCGGCCACGTCGATGGACTGGGCGATGTCGAGCAGCACTTTGCGAAATACCTCCTCGCAGCCCGATTCGGCATAGAAAACGGCCGTGCCGTTGTAGGACTTGTCTTCCAGGCGGGTGTTGTTGTAGCTCACGAAGGGCCGCACAATGTACAGTCCAGAGGGCGTGCCCAGCGAAACGGTCGTGCCGAAGACGTTCACTGGAGTGCTTCCGTCTCTGCCGATGCGGCTTTTGACGGGGTCCACCCGATACTGTTCGCCCAGCGTATAGCTGCCCACGAAATACGAGTCGTCAATCTCCCATGCGGCGCTGACACCCTTGTCGTAGAGTCTGTCTCCGGGCTCCACGCAATACATGTCGATGCCCACGCCCAGCGGCAACAGCAGATCGTTGGCCACTTCCATCTCCAGATGGGCCTGCCGTCCGCTCACGTCGGCTTCAATCACTTCCATCTTCGGAAACAGGAACATCGAATCGAGCCGATAAGGTTTTTCCAGTGTCTTCACATCGGAAAGCGAGGCCCCCAGCGACTTGAGGGCGGCCACTCCCTGCAGCGTGACGTCGGTGCTGAACAACAGCCCCGTGCTGTACAGAAAATCGGGATCTTTGACCAGCTTGTCGATGTCGGCGCTGATGTTGGCCGTGCATTTGACCCTTTCCTGTATGCCTGCCGTGGCATAGAGAATGGTGCCGTAGACGCCCAAGCCAATGCTCTCGTCCAGCCCGCAGCTGATGCTGCCTTCGATATAGACGCTGCCCGAGAGGTCGGTCTTGTTTTTCTGGTTTCCGGCCGTGTTCTCTCTCAAGGCATAATCGCTGCCCTGACCGCGCTGATAGGTGAAAATGATGCCCGAATTGTTCTCGTAGCGGATGCCGGCTTTCATGCCCACCTTACCCTCGGCTCCGATGACCAGCGAAAACTCGATCAGCGGCGTGATGACCACCGGCCCTACGGCAAACGCTCCGCACAGCACCGTGAAGAAGGGGTACGACTCGTCTACAAACGACTGGCTCACACTGGCGTCCATCTCCAAATCGAGTGTCACGTCGGGGTCGATGATGACGGAAAAATAGTCCAGACTGCCGTCGCCTATCTGCAGATTCATCTTCATGGAGAGCGACATGCCCACGGCGGCCGTCACCAGCAGCGTCTGGTCGATGTTGTGGAACGTGGTCTTGGGAATGCTGATGTCGATATGGTCCGAGCCGGAAGCCTTGGTGGTGACATACTTGAGTGCCTTTCCTCCGGCGTCTCTGATTTCGACCACATGGCTGCCCAGGTCGACGACTTTGTCGCTGATGTCCAGATGGCTGATGACATTTTCAAGGGGTACGGGAATGACGTGCATGCAGTCGCGTCCCTCAGCGTCTTTGGTGAGGTAATACTGGCCGCATATTCCGTTGGGGGTGGCTTGTGTGACGTTGGGACTGAGGATGTAGCTTTTGTCGCCGGAAAAAACCGATGGAAGAGTGCCGTCGGCGAAATAATAGTTGCCGTTGGCTTCGTCGAAACCGGAAATGCTTGCAGCGGCGCTTTGAGGAAGCACCATGGTGCTGTTGGGTACGTCAAACGCGATGCTGTCGAGCATGACGCGGGCGTCGCCGGCTTCCTGCACCAGCCGCATCGTGTCGGTGCAGCGGATGTCTCCCTCGATGCCGTAGACCACAATGCCGGCGCTGCGCTCGAGCGAGGTGTCGTTGGGAGTGAAATAGACATAAACGATGTTTTCGCCTTTCTGGGTGCTGTACCACTGGGCGGTGTCGGGTTCGATGCCCCACTCCGACATGTTGGTCTCCACTTTGAGGTCGGCGCTGCGGAAGCCTTCGAAGGTACCGTCGGCCTTGATGTTCATGGGCTGGTGGTAGCTGACCCACGGATGGCTGACGCGAATATACCACTGGCTCTGCGGCTCAACGGGCCCGGGTTCCGGCCCGTCGCCTCCGGGAGTGTCTTCTCCGCAGGCCGTCATCCCGAGCAGAAGCGTCAGGAGGAATACCAGCCGCAGTGCCGGTTTCAGATTCGGCATCAGCGGGCTCAGTGAGGGCTGGGACTTTTTCATGACTTTTGAGAGTGAACTAAAAACAAGCAAAAATACGAAAATCTGTTTGAAATGCAATATGCCGTTAACGATAACATCCGTGCACAAACTGTGGAAAATGTATAAACATTGGAAATGCCTTTGAAAAAGTTCCGGCGGCTTATGGACATTCAAAAACGGAGCGCGTATCTTTGCAACAGAAAACCTGTTTATCGTTCAGAACAATGAAGAACTATAGCCAACATGCCATCTGCAGGACAGTCGCCTTCACATTGGCCCTCGGACTGTGGGCCTCGTGCAGCGAAGATTCGCCTGCGGGAGGATATGAAAACAGCGGACTGCCCGAACCTGTGACGGAAGTGGAGCCCCAATTGCCGAACGGCGGTTTCGAGGTGACCAGCCATTGCGACAGCAAGAAATATGTGAGCTTCTACGATCCGGAAGCCGTCGAGCCGTCTCTGAAAAATAAGTTTTGGGACAGCGGCAGCTGTGCCACCACGGCTTTGGGTTCAAATGCGGCTTTGTGTTATTCAAGCGAAGATGTCCCCGACAGCATTGGTTCCTGCAAGTCGGCGCGGCTCGAATCGAAATATGTGGTGGTGAAGTTCGCGGCGGGCAATCTGTTCACCGGAACATATGTGGAAACGGTGGGTCTCAGAGGTGGCAAGGTGAATTTCGGCCGACCTTTCACGGGACGTCCCAAGGCGGTTCGCTTTTGGTACAAATATCTCGGAGGCACCATCAATTACGCTCAAAGCGACGCTCCGGCCAAGTTGGGCGACGAGGACCAGTGCAAGGTAATGGTGGCGCTGGGCACCTGGAAGGGAGGAAAGGATGGCTACGGTGGCAGCGTGAACTGTCCGGTGCAGGTGAACACTACCGACAAATCCACCTTCTGGGATTATCGCAATCTGCCCGAGACCATTGCCTACGGTGAATTCGTCAGGTCGGCCAGCGAGGCGGCCACGGAATGGACGCAGGTCACTTTGCCTCTCGATTATACGGATTTCACAAGCACCCCGACGCACATCATCGTTTCCTGCGCTTCTAGCCGCTTCGGTGACTACTTCACGGGCAGCACCTCCAGCCGGCTCTACCTCGACAGTTTCGAATTACTCTACGAATAAATGCTGTGCGAATAGCTCTCTAACGGAAGGATATGCAGACAATTAAAGGACATGTGGTGGACTTGGTGGCCGGGACCGTGCGCGACGCGGAGGTTGAGGTCAGAGACGGCGCGATTGCGCGCATCAGCCCTTGCGAAGTGCGGTCGGAGGCTCCCTACCTCTTACCCGGATTCGTGGATGCGCATGTGCACATCGAGAGTTCCATGATGTTGCCGGCCGAGTTTGCGCGTATCGCCAAGCGGCACGGCACGGTGGGAGCCGTGTGCGATCCTCACGAGATTGCCAATGTGTTGGGTGTGGCAGGTGTGGAACTCATGCTCGACAATGCCCGCCAAACCGATTTCCATTTTGCTTTCGGAGCACCCAGTTGTGTGCCGAGCTGCAGCACCGACATCGAGGAAGGTGGGGCGGTCTTGGACAGTGTCGCGGTGGGCTCTCTGCTGAAGCGCGACGATATCTTCATGCTCTCAGAGATGATGAATTACCCTGGCGTGCTCTTTGCCGACCCCGAGGTGATGGCCAAGATAGCTGCAGCCCGTGAAGCGGGCAAACCCATCGACGGCCATGCGCCCGGACTGCGTGGTGAAGACCGGGCCAGATATGCGGCGGCAGGCATCGGCACCGATCACGAATGTTCCCAGCTGGATGAGGCCCGCGACGCGGTGGCCTGTGGTATGAAAGTACTTATCCGCGAGGGCTCTGCCGCCAAGAATTACCAGGCGCTCTCGCCTCTGGTGGCCGAGTGTCCCGACCGGCTGATGTTCTGCACCGACGATTCTCATCCGACCGACCTGATGCGCGGACACATCGACAGACTCGTCCGTCGGGCCATCGCCAACGGCTATCCGGTGATGGATGTGCTGCGCATGGCTTGCCTCCATCCGGTGCGCCATTACGGACTGCCTTGCGGTCTGCTGCAGAAGGGCGACCGGGCCGATTTCATTGCACTATCCAGCCTTTCGCCCGATTTTGAGGTGCTTGACACCTGGATCGGAGGCGTACGGCAGACCGATGCCCCGAGCTGCCGTCTCAAATTGAAGGAAGAATACAGCCGTTTTGCTGCCTTGCCCATTGGGGTCGAAGACATTGCCTGTAAGGTCGGCCAGGGCGTCTGTGTGCCGCAGATCGTCGCCACGGACGGCTCCCTGCTGACGGGCCGATACGATGGGCCGCTCGATGCCCATTCGCAGAAACTGGTCACCTACAACCGCTATAGGCCTGGGGCCAAGCCTCAGGTGGCCTATGTGCGCGGTTTCGGAATTACCTGCGGAGCCATAGCTCAGACCGTCGCCCACGACTGCCACAACATCATCGCTGTGGGTTCCGACGATGAAAAGATAAGGGATATGATCAATCGCGTGGTGAATATGCGGGGAGGCATCGCGGCTACAGACGGCGAGGAAGTGGTACAATTGCCCTTGCCGGTGGGCGGCATCCTGTCGACCCTTTCGGGCGAAGAACTGTCCGAGGCCAATCTCCGGCTCGAAGAGGTGGCGCATCGCAGCGGCTGCCGCTTTCAGTCGCCCTTCATTACGCTCAGTTTTATGGCTCTGCCGGTGATTCCAAAGCTCAAACTGACCGACAAGGGCCTGTTCGACGGCGAATCGTTCCGTTTTGTGGAGCCATAGGGTCAGCGCTCCACTTTGCGGATATCTTCAGACATGTCTTCCGACAGATCGCGATGGCTGAAACTTTCGTCTGAGGGCATGAACATCAGAAAACGGTTCGTGGCGTCGAGTTCTGCCACGGAGATTTCCGACGATGAAACATCCAGCAGGTGGCCGCCTTGCCTGCGGTCGGCCGAGATGAAATGGAAATGCCATCCAGGGGTGTTCTGACCGGCGAAGAAAGCTGGAAATCGGACGGCCACCAGACACCCGTCCAAGAGTTCGCAAGTGAATGACCGCTGCTTGTCGGGAAGCACTTCCGCCAAAGGACCGTAGGGCTTGTCTTGAGGCAGCTCGCTTCGGAAGGTCACACTTCGGGCCTTGAGATCGAGCCGCAAAGCGTATATGAGGTTGCTGCCACAGGCGTTCACGATGCTGTCCAACTGCTGGGTCAGCGCCGGCAGATTGTCGAAGGGAGCGATAGATGCAGTGATATCAGCCTCGAAGAAGGTGACGGTGGAAAAGGGCGTGGTCTGGCTGTCTTCGGCCATTTTTACACTGCCGTCGCCAAGAGCCTGATACACCTGCCCGTCGAGCACGATCATCTCTCCGTTCACCCGGTCGAAGGTGCCCAGTCCTATGTCGCCGTATTTCTTCAGTTCGCCAATGCTGACATATCCGTCGTAGTTGCCGACCATAAGCGATTGCAGCGTGGCGACCTGATACATGGTCTCCCTGTCGTTGCAGGCGTAAAAGCTCAGAAAGCACATCAGGGCACTTGCCCAAACAATCGGTTTCGTTTTCATTGCAAATGGAATGCGGGTTAACGGTCAGGGGGCGCGGAATAAGATTCTGCGCCCCCTGAAGTTTATCGGAAGATTATGCTCATTTCAGCACTTTATCAGCTGCATCTTTTGGGGAAACGAGGGTCGAAGGACGCATGGAAACGGAGAAAGCGGCACTGGACGCCTTCGTGTCCATATCCATTTCCGGATTCCATTCGTAACCGGGCAGCACGACGACTAAGGCATGCAGCCAATCACGGCACTCGAAACCCGACCCGCCGTCGCCGACATAGATGAAGGGAGCCAGTGAAAAGACACCGGGTGCCGTCTGGATGTTGCGATAGGTGGCAAAGTATAAGGACGGGTCATCGTAGATGTCGCCAGAGGTGTGTTCGCAGCGGAGTGCGCCAAGTCCTGTGTAGGAAAGTCCGTTGTAGAACGGTTTGTAGAAAACGTAATTGACGGAATCGTACTCGTGGGTGTAGAATTCGATGTAGTCGCTGGTCACCTCATCGGTGTAGTAGAAATTAGGACCCAGGTCGGGCTTCTCTTGAAGCAGTTTGGCGTAGGGACGCATGACGCGGTAGACAGGTTTGCCGCTGGATTCCTGAAGAATCTCCACCGAAGAGGAATACTCTATGAAATTGTCATAGAACATGCCGGTGCCGAGGCTGGTGAAGGTCAATTCGCTGCCGGTGGTGATATGGCCGACGGCAAGAGTGGTGTTGTCGAAGTAGTTTTGGGCAAAGACACAGAGATAGTACTCGGTCTCGGGCTGAAGACCTTCCACTTTGACCGTCTTGCCGTTGGCGGCACAGGAAGTGGCGACGCCGGTGTAGATTTTACCGGTCTGCTCGACCATTTCCTCTATGTCGATATTGTTCTGGAGCCACTGGTCGTAGGTGCTCTTGATGATGGGAAGTACCCAGAATTGGGAAATGTCTTTTCCGACAACGGTGAGCTTGACTGTGGTGGGATCCATGTCATCGAGATCGCGCTTGAGGCTGACGGAGCACTCGGGGGCCTGATCGCCGGGAACCAAATAGGGAACATACCGATAGTAGTAGCCGTAGTACTGCTGACCGTCTTTGTAGAAGCAGTCGCCTGCGGCAAGAACAGTGTAGACACCGGTCTGGGTGAAAGGTGCATTGAGGCCTATGCTTCTGTCCCAAGTCAGGTCTTCGTCGTGCCACATCATGTTCTCGGCAGTTCCTTCAATGACAGAATTGATGAGGTCCATGCTTATCGACTGAGGCCCTGGGAACCAAGCTATACCGGCTCTGGTAATGTCCATTCCGGTCTGGGTCCAGATAACAGATGTGCTGTCATTGTAATGAATCGGTTCAAAATTATAAAAGACCGGATAACGGATGTAACCGGGCAACGTAAAGGTGGTCATTGCTCGTGTGTTGGTGTAGTAAGCATTGGGGCCGACATAGGCTACAACCGAATTCACATCGCTGGAATAATTGCCGTTATAAAGAAGATTGAAATATCGGCTATTGTCCTCATTAGTCCATCCGTTTTCGTAGCAGTAGGACTCGATGAAAATTTCTGATCCGTTATAGAGAAAACCGGTCGAACTTCCGGTTTTGATGTAGTAGTTGTAATCATCTCTTTTCGCCAAGGTGATGGTGGCTCCGTCAACGTATCCGAAAATATCTGTCCAATCCATGAAGGAAGCGTTTTTGTACGGGTCTTTGATGATGATGTTGCCGTCCTGGTCGGTGTAGTAATCGACTTCGAATTCCTCGTGCTGAAAACCGAACAGCTCTGCAATGATGTCATCTACCATCGTGCCGGCACCCAGATAAATCAGGCTGTCTGAAGCGGAAGATCCTTCGTTCTGGAAATTGAGTTCAATGTCGGGAGTCCAGTCTTGGATTTCGGCAGAGATGACCACTTCGACCGTGGTCTCGTTGAGCACGACGCTGGCGGTGTAGCGGTAACCCGGACGGAAAGTGACGTCTTGAGGCAGGGTGTAAGTGATCTGCTTGCCTTCGGAAGTGGTCAGCATCAGGTCGGGCTTGGAAGTCTGGGGAGCCATCACCAGCACCCACGACTGCTGGCTCGAAGAGTTGAGCGGGCAGGCCTTGATGGTGCCTTTGGAACCGGTGGGCTGGATGCCGTTGTTGTAGGAGAAGTGTACTTCACCGTAGACGTTGGCGAAATAAGCGTCGGTCACCTGCTTGTCGGATTTATTGTCGAGATTGATGACAATCTGGCTCAGCGCGTGCTGGACGGTGAAGGAAACCTGCTTCATGGAAGGACTCCCCCAAGTGTCGCCCACCATCAGGTCAGAGGCCGTATAGAGCGCATGCGTGCTCTGGTCGGCATTCACGCAGAAATCGATGCCCTTGTCGGGATCCAGTGCGGGAAGGGTGGCATTGTAGGGGTACAGAAGCAGGAAACGGGTGCGATCCTGCTGACCGCTGTTCCAGCAGATGGGGTTTTCACTGGTCAGTGCGCCGTTCTTGTAGGTGTACTTGACGTTTCCTGAATGGATGGGGTCCAAAGCGGTGATCGACACGGCGTCGTTCTGTTCGAACTGGGTGTCGGTGGCTTTGACCGAGTACGTTCCGAGATTGGCCCGGAAATCGATGACGGAACCGTTGGGGTTCTCCTCAGTGAACTGGCATGATGTGAACATGGCCAGCACTGCTGCTGCAAAAAGGACTATTTTTTTCATAAAACTGAAATGTATTTATCTGATGAATTGAAGGGAATCTCCGCCTGCCCAGTCGGAAATGCTGACCTCGAACTCGGCCGGAACGTCCTGCGGCTTTTCGGCTTCCAGGACGATGGGACTGTTCTGATTGTCCCACTGCTGCCCGGAGGCAAATGACTGGAGCTGAGAAAGCAGAATGGCTTGCGAAGAACCGTCGGCGAAGGTGACCCGGCCGGAAAGCCGCACGGCCTGCGGCGCGATGATGGCGGCAAAATAGGGGGCTCCGCCGGCGGCGGTGTAAGACGCCAGACTGACTCTTGTCGGTCTGGTGACGAGGGAGTCTTCGTAAACGCTGCAAGCCTGTATGTCGACCATGGTGCCGAGGCCCACGTTTTCAAAGGTGACGTCGGAGATTTCCTTACCGGTCCTGTTGTCGAAATAGAGGCCGATGCGCACCATCTTGTGCGAGAACGACAGCTTGACCGACTTGGCCAGCGGCTGGACTTCGGCCTTGGCCATCATCAGGTCGGATGCCTTGATGTCGGCTTGAGACCGCTGGTCGGCCTGAGCGGAAAACGAGAAATACTCGCCCGAGTAGGACGAAGAATAGGGCGTGTAAGCGATGAACGTGACGCTCGTCACGGTCGAGTCGGCTTTCCATTTGAGTTCTTGCGAGGCGATGAGTTCCTGAGCGTCTCCCACGGTGAACAGGAAGTTGCTCAGGTTGAAGGGAGCGCTGGCATAGAGACCCACCTGATCGTTTTTCTCAAGTGAAGTTTCCGTGCCCCAGGCACTGACAGACGCGGTGATGTTCAAATCGGGCAGTTCTTCCACAGGATCCGTTCCGCCGCCGAACAGTTCGTCGCAGGCGGTGGACAGCATGGCTGCCGCCATCAGCAGTAAAATCGGTTTTTTCATTTGTCAGGTCGCTTATAAGCATTTTGCCCTTTAGGGCAGATATCGGCCACAAATGTAGGAAAAACCGATTACATAACAACAAAAGTTATTAAAAATTGTGATTTATTGAAAATTCTCGGCCACATACCGCGATCGGATGAGTCGCAGCATTTCGGCGCGGTGGGCGCTGAGATAGTCCTCCAGACGGCTGTCGTCCATACCCATCACATTGCGCAGCATAGGCAGGTTGAGGAAGGGCGCGAGCGCCATGGAGAAGATGGTGTCGAGCACGTCGTTCAGGCTGCAGTCCGACACCCTGCCGGCAGCGATGTTTTCATCGAGGATGCGGCTGTGCTTGCGTACGCTCTCGGCGCAGATGGTGCCGACCGTCTCGCGGTGCGAGGCCAAAAACTCCGGATGCGTACGGGCCACGTCGAGGATGAGGAAGGGCAGCTGACGTTTGCCGTTGAAACAGTCGAAAAGCGCGGCGGCGGTTTCCTGGGCCAGCCCGACGAAATCGCCGTCCGCTTTCATGAGCGACCGTATGCGGCCGATGAGTTCTTCCAGACAGTTGTCCAGCACCTTCAGAAACAGCAGTTCCTTGGTCCTGAAGTAGTAGTTGACCATGGCGTGCGTCACGCCGGCCTTTTTGGCAATGTCTGCGGTGGAAGTGGCATCGTAGCCCTTCGCGAAGAACTCGTCTTCGGCCGCCTGGAGTATTTCCTGTTCTTTTGTCATCCTTCGATAGTTGTACGCCGCAAAGTTAGCCTTTTTTGTGGAATATCTTGAACACTACGGGTACGACGACCAGCGTCAGCAGGGTCGACAGCAGCATGCCGCCGATGATGACCCATCCGATGCCGTTTCGGAGCTCGGCGCTCGAACCCGAGGCCACAGCCACGGGAATCATGCCGATGATGGTCGACAGGGCTGTCATCAGAATAGGTCTCGTACGCATGCGTACGGCAGACGTGAGCGCATCGTCGATGGCCTGACCCGCGGCGAGCTGTTCGTTGGCGAAGTCGACCAGAAGAATGGCGTTCTTGGCTACCAGACCCACCAGCATCACCAGACCCAGCATGGCGTAGATGTTGAGCGAGGTGCCCGAAAGGGCCAGGGCCAGAATGGCTCCCAGGATGGAGAAGGGAATGGAGAACATCACCACGAAGGGATCGGTCCAGTTGTTGTAGAGTACCACCATGGCCAGATACATCAGTATCAGCGACAGCATCAGGGCTATGCCCATCACGCTCATCGAATCGGACATGGATTTCATGTCACCCACGGTGGACAGGGTTACACCCATCTCACCGGCTTTCGGCTCCACCTGCGATAGGAACTGGCTGGAAGCAGCACCCGGAGAGATGCCCACCACATTGGAACTGATGGTGACGGAGGGGTTGCGGTTGTAGCGCTCCAGTCGGTTGGGACCGGTGCCGAGGCGCACCTGGGCGAACTGGTCCAGCGTGATGCGGCTGCCTTGCGTATTGACGAAACTCAGGGAAGACACGTCGTCGATGCTTTCGCGATAGAAGCGGTCGGCACGGATGTTGATGTCATATTCGTGGTCGTCGCGGACGAATTTCAGAGAAGAATTGCCCTGAAAAGCCATCTGCAGCGTCAGTCCCACATTGTCGAGCGAAAGGCCGAGGGCCGACATCTTTTCGCGGTCCACCACCACTTCGATTTCGGGCATTCCGTCACCGGTCGAAAGCTGCTGCTGCACCGTGCCGGGAATGCCGCGCAGCACATCCAGCGCGTATTCGCCGAAGAGAGCTACCGAGTCGGCCTTCGGACCGGAGATGACGTATTCCAATGCGGAACTGTTGCCTGAGCCGTGCAGGGAGGCGGCAAACATGCGCACCTTGGCATCGACCAGATAGTCGGTGAGCTCGTGGCGCAGTTTGGCGATATAGAATTTGACGGCGACGTCGCGCTCCGAAGGAGGCACCATCTTCACGCTGATTTCAGACAGGTAGGGCGTACCCTGCGAACTTTCGTTGTTGCTGTTGGTGAGTCCGACCATCGACACCACTTCCACGATTTCGGGCTGTTCGAGCAGCCAGGTCTCGGCCTTCGACACTTCCATAGAAGCGTCCTCGATGGAGATGTCCTTCGGCATTTCCAACAGCACGGTGAATTCGCTCTGGTCCACATCGGGCATGAATTCGAATCCGATGAATCCCATGGGGAACAGGGCGCAGACCATCACGGTGACAGCCAGCACGATGAGACCCACCCAGCGCTTGTGCCCGAGGGCCCAGCCCAGAATGCCGGCCACCCAGTCGCCGAAACTTTGGACGGCCTTTTCGAACCATCTCATCATCCGGTTCCACAGGCCGTCGCCTTCGATGTCCTCGAGCTTGCCGAACTTGGAGGTCATCAGTGGCACCAGGGTGAGAGCCGCCAGCAGACTGAAGAGAATCGAGAAGATGATGACGCCGCAGAACTGTCGGAGAATGTCCGATACCAGCGTGTTTGTCAGAGCGATAGGCAGGAACACGATGACCAGCACGAGGGTTACGGTGACCACGGTGAAGCCGATTTCACGCATGGCGTCGATGGTGGCCGTCACGGGGTTCTTGCCCATTTCCATATGGCGATAGACATTTTCAATCACCACAATGGCATCGTCGACAAGCACGCCGATGACCACCGACATGCCCAGCAGCGACATCAGGTTGAGTGTGAAGTTGAAAAGCTTCATTCCGATGAAGGCGCCGATGAGTGATACAGGCACTACCAGCATTACGATGAGCGAGTTGCGCCAGTTGTGCAGGAACACCAGAATGACCAGCGTCACCAGCAGAATGGCCAGCAGCAGGTCCACCAGCACCGAGCGGATGGATTCGCGGGTGAAATTGGAAGTGTCGGTGACGGTTTCCAGTGTCAGCCCTTCGCCAGCGTAAGTCTTCGCCAGTTCCGCACCGATGGCCTGCACATTGTCGCTCAGGTCGATGGCGTTGGCATCGCCCTGCTTGAAAATGTTCAGGAGAATGGATTCCCTTCCGTTGACGCGGGCCAGTTTGCTCACGTCTTTGCTGGTTTCCACCACTTCGGCCACGTCACACAGACGGATCTGAGTGCCGGTGGGCAGCGTCATCAGCACCAGACTGCGGATCTGGTCGACCGTCTCCAGCTTTCCCGACAGACGGATAGAGGTGTGGTTGCGCTCGTTGCGGAGGCTGCCGGTGGGGAAGTCCAGGTTGGAACCGCGGATGACGCCCATCACCTGAGCGGCCGAAAGTCCTAAGGAATTCATGGCCTCCATGTCGAGGTTGACCTGTATTTCGCGCGGATGTGCACCGATGACGTCGACCTTGGCGATGCCGGGGATGCGCAGCAGTTCGGGAATGATGCTGTACTGGACCAGGTCACTGAAATCGGACGATTCCAGATCGGAGCTCAGCGACAGGGTCATCACCGATTTGTCATCGACGGTAATCTTGTTGATGATGGGCGACAGCGTGGCCGAGGGCAGTTCGGCTTTCTTGGAACTGACCTTGTTGCGCGCGTCGGTCATGGCTTCGTCGATGTCGGTGCCGTATTTGAAGGAAACGAAAACCATCGACATTCCTTCGAACGAATAGGAACGCATCGTTTCCACGCCCTGCAACGACGAAAGCGACTCCTCCAGCTTGAGCGTGAGTGAGTTCTCCACCTCTGTAGGCGATGCGCCCGGATAGATGACCTGCACGTTCAGGGTGGGAGGAGTGAATTTTGGCATCAGCTCGGCCTGAAGCGAACTGTAGCTCAGCAGCCCCAGGATGGCGACGACCAGAAAGAGCACGATAACATAGATCGGGCGTCTGATGGATAATTCGGAAATCTTCATGTCCGTTGTCTTTTATTTTTCAACCACACGCACCGGAGTTCCGTTGCCCAAATTCATAATGCCGGCCACAACAAGTTCGTCACCTGCCTCAAGACCGTCGAGCACTTCCACCTGATCACCAATCATGGCGCCCAGCGTCAGAGCGCGGCGTTCGGCCTTTCCGTCGACCACCACATAGGCGTCTGCCGATTTGGAACTTCCCACGATGGCTTTGCGCGGGATGAGGATGCCTTGGGAGCCTTCCTCGTCGCTGAACTGCACTTTCAGATACATGCCGATGCGGATCTGGTCGTTGTCGTCGAGGACGATTTCAACCGGGTAGTTGAGACCGCGGTCGGTCTTGATGCCGATATTGCGGATGCTGCCGGTGAAGACTGTGCCGGGCAGACTGCTGTCGGTGGCGGTGACCTTCTGTCCGACGCTGAGCAGTCCCACCCGCGATTCGGGCACGTTGCAGGTCACTTTCATACTGGAATTGTCCACGATTTCAAACAGCGGAGCATTGGGGGCGATGAGCGCGCCGATTTCGACGAAACGCGAATTGACCATACCGTTCATCGGCGATTTGACGACGGCGTTCTCGTATTTCCATTTGCTGGCGATCATACGGCTTTCGGCGGCCGTGAGCTGGGTGCGGATGTTGTCCAGCTGCTGGTCGGTCACACCGCCTGCCTTGTTGGAACGGGCAAAGCGGGCTTCGTCTTTCTTGAGCGCTTCGTAGGCGGCTTTGGCGGCCTTGTAATCGGCTTCGTAGAGTTCGGTGTCGATCTTGAGCAACGCCTTGCCTTTGGTCACGCGGTCACCTTTGTCCACATAGATTTCCACGATGCGGCCCGATACGTCCGACACGAAATTGAGTTCGCTCACGGCCTGGCTCAATCCGTTGGCGGTGAAATCGCGGCTGAACGACTGGCTGACGACCTGGATGGTCTGGACGGCCTCCCTGCGGTCGGCCTCAGATGTCGATGATGTCTGCTGCTGCATCTGCTTGCGGTTGGAGATGAGCATGAATGCCATTCCCGCAACGACGAGAACGGTGATGAGAATTCCGATAAATTTTTTCATATGGCGTTAATTTTTCAAATCTTGGATGGTGCCGTCGACCTTTTTCAGATCGATGTAGGCTTTCATACAGTTGTTGAGCGCGTCGACATAGTTCATCTGCGACTGGATGAGCGACGAGTTGGCGTTGAGCAGGTCGGAAAGCGAGGAAATGCCTTCTCGGTAGTTGCTCTCGATGAGGTCGAACACTTCCTGGGCCATGTCTTTGTTGCGCTTCTGCGAATCGATGCTCCGGCGGCTCTGTTCCAGCTGCATGAAAGCGTTGCTGTAGGCCATGGTGAGCGACTGCGACAGGGTGGAACCGTCGTATTCGGCTTTTCGGAGTTCGATTTCGGCCTTCTTCACCTTGGCGGTCTTTGAAAAACCGGTGAACAAAGGCATGCGCAGGTTGAGCGATACCATGGACATGGGAAAATGGTGGTAGGTTTCGCCTTTGAATTCGTCGCCCATGTAGTTCATCGAGTACTGGGCGGTGAGAGTAAGGGCGGGAAGCACTTCGGCCACGGCGGCCTTGCGCTGCAGTTCCAGCATGCGGTGCTGGCTGTCGAACATCTTGTAAGTGAGCTGCTCGGTCACGTCGAAAGGCTTGGAATCCATGGCGAAGACCATCGTCTCCATGGCATCGGGGTCGATGGGCTCCACCTCCATGGCGGCATCCATGGGAATGTCCATCTGCAGTTTGAGCAGATTCTTCTGTACCTGGAGCGCCTGACGGATGGCCATCTGCTCGGTCTCCAGATTGGTGCGGGTCACCATCACCTGTTTTACGTCGACCGGACGCATCAGACCGCTTTCCAGATTGGCTTGCAACATGTTCAGGGTGCTGTCCATCAAGGCGATGCTGGCATCGAAGGTCTCGACAGCGTAGCCGAGCACCTGGGTGGTGAAATACAGCACGGCCGTCTGGGCGATCACGTCGTTCTCGTCCATGGCGGCTCCGATGTCGCTCATTTCGCCCGACATCTTGGCTATTTCGACGGCGTTGAACAGCGAAAAGTTGAGGATCTGCTGCGAGAGGCTGGCGCCCCAGTTGGCCGTGTAGTCCATACCCATGGTCACCGTCATGTATTTGGCGGCGTTGGGATCCTGCATCGATGCCGGCATCATCGAATTGACGAAGTTGGGCATGGCGATGGTCGTCTTCTGAATGTTGTTGGTCAGTCCGCCCGATGCGCTGATCTGCGGCAGCAGGGCACCGATGACTTCCCTCTTGGATTGGATGGCCGCCTCCATGCTGAGACGGTCTTTCTGGAGTGTCGCGTTGTTGGCGATGGCCGAGTCGAGGCACTGTTTCAGGCTGAAAACCTCTTGCGCCGACATCAACAGCGGCACCAGACCCAAAATGAGCGGTAAGATTCTTTTTCTCATTTCAAATGCTGGATGATTGTATTAACGATATTGTTTAACGACATTGTTAATGCAAAAGTAGAGCATAGAAAAGAACCGCGCAAATATTTAAGGAAATTTTTAGCGCTGGCGGTCGAAATAGTCCAGACAGACGTCGCGCCAGCGGGCGGCGTCGGCGGCCTGTATTTTCAGCAGTTCGGATGTCTTTTCCCACAGTCGCGTGTCGGCCACGCAGTCTCTGACGCTGTCCCACAAGGCCACATAGGATTCGGCTTGGGCGACACCCCGCCCGTAGTGGTCGGCCAGGGCATCCCAGAGCGTCTGCCCGTTGTCGAGGACATAGTCCCAGGGCAGATGGTGAAACCAGAGCAGATACTCCTCGGGGCAACTTTCCGGCGAACCGTAGATGTCGGCGAGCGCTTGGGGGTATTGGGCCACGGCACCGCTTCCGCCTATGCCGGTGCTCCGGTCGAAACCGATGCCGTCGGCTGCGGCCCGATGGTAGTAGCGTGGCAGCCAGTCTTCTCGGGCGCCCGGCCGCCAGCAGCCGGGATCGGGTCCGTAATGATGGTTCCAAGCCATCAGATGGTGCAGCCCCATAGGGGTCATGAAATCCACACAGGCTTCGCGGCTGGAAAGCATCATCTCCAGCACAGGCTCGACAAAGCGGCTTTCGAATTCGGCTTTCCGACAATGTTTGGGCCTTCTGAATCGAAGCTCCAGCCATTCGCGGGCAATCGTTTCGGCCGAAAGGTCGGGATCCCAGGCCAGGCGGCCGAAGGCATACCAGTTCATGTCGGCGAAAGGATGTCCGCAGCCCACCGAACCGTCTGGCGACGTCCCCGTGTTGGCCACGCCGGCCATCGCCTCGGGCCGGTAGCCGTAGCGGGCAAGGGTGTCGAGACACTCCTTCCACATCGGAGCCAGGTAGCACAGCATCTTGTCCTGGCCCAGATATTCTTGAGTGATTTGCAGTTCGGGAAGGGAACGGGTCTGCTCCAGACCGAAGAACAGTGGACTGACCGGTTCGCGCGGTTGGAAGTCGACCGGGCCGTTCTTGATCTGAATCAGCACATTGCCGGCAAAACTCCCGTCGAGGGGCTTGAACTCCTCGTAGGCTTGTGCGGCCCGGTCGCCGCCGTCGGAACGGTAGACGAAGGCCCGCCACATGAGGATGCCGCCGTGAGGTTCGAGTGCGGCGGCTATCATATTGGCCCCTTCGACGTGCGTGCGGCCGAAATTCTGCGGGCCGGGCTGGCCTTCGCTGCTGGCTTTCACCAGAAAACCGCCGAAATCGGGAATGAGCGCGTAGATGCGTTCGGTCTTCTCTCTCCACCATCGGGCCACATCAGGGGCCAAGGGATCGGCTGTAGGCAGGCCGTCCAGGACCTGAGGACTGGCGAAGTTGACCGACAGATAGACACGGATGCCGTATCGGCGGAGAATGTCGGCGATGTCGGCCACCCGCTCCAGATATGCCTCGTCGAGAATTTTCGGATTGGCGTTGACATTGTTCAGAACGCACCCGTTGATGCCTATGGAACGGTTCAGCCGACCGTATTGTCGGATGCGCTGACGAGGTATTTCTTCACTTTCCCAATCCCAGATGGAGGGACCGGCGTAACCGCGTTCCACACTGTTGTCCAGATTGTCCCAATGGTCCAGAATGCGGTATTCGCAGGCGGGCTTTCCCTCGGGACGCAGGTGTGGATTGCCGGACAGCCAGAGCGGATTCTCCGTCTGGGTGCAGGCAAATAGACATCCTGCCATCAGCAGACAGGGCAACAGAGGTTCAAGCCTCATTTCTGTTCGACTTTGGAATAACGTTTCAGAAGATCGTCAGGCATTTTTACCAGACATATGTTCATGGAACGGCCGTCTTCGGAAAGCATGGCCGACTGAATTTCGATACAGCTTCCGTCTGACTTGAAGGTGGGATGGACATGGTCGGCGGCTGTTGTCTTGTGACCTGCCGAAAGTTTTATGACTTCTTTCGTGTGTCGGTCAATCACCCACAGATTGCGCTCAAAATCGTCTCCGGCCACCCAATTGCCGTCGTCGGTGCCGGCCACATGCCAGAAATTGCCCTCTCCAGGCACCTGGCCCTCTAAGGTGAAACGCCTGGTGCGGAGGTCTACAACGGCGATACCGGTGGCGTATTCCTTGGTGCCTGAAGGGCCCCAGTCGCTGCTGGTATCGGTCTGCCGTTCGTCCAGTGCAATCGGGCGGTGGCCGATGATGGCAAACACGATTTCATTTTCTGAAATGACGGCCTCGTGGGTGACCCAATCGTATTCGGTCTCCCGATAGATGGGGCGCAGATTAGAACCGTCACCATTGACCATCCACATGCGTGTAGGGGCTTTTCCGCCGGTTTCCCAGCAAAAAATGACTTCGTTGTCATGCCAAGGATTGCCCTGAATGTGGCCCACCTGGAAATGCACGCTCACCACATGTTGCACTTCGCCTGTTTCCAAGTCCATTTTAGCGATGCCCGAAGGGCCTGCCCCCATCCCGCGCGGGCCGAAGGTGCCGGAAATCGGTTCTTTGATGGGAAATTGTGCGGCATAGTCGCGTCCGATACGGAAATAGGCTGTCTTCTCGCTTCCGTCGAGCGCCATGTCGCCTCCTGCTCCGATTGCCGGATCGGTGACGCCGCAGATACGTTCATAGTGTCTCCTGTCTTTGATTTTGCCGTTCTCGTAATCGGTAAACAATTGAGCGAGATTCACTTCGACAATCTGCATCGCCCCCTTGACCTTCGGGTCATGCCTCATGTAGTAAAGATTCATCGAGTTTCTGGCTACGTTGAGCATACCTGTGTAGCCGCCTTCGGTGACTTGCATGATGACGCCTGTTTCTTCATTGACAGCCATAGCCTCGCCTTTCACGCGGTTGGAACGGAAAATGACCCATTTCCCGTCGGCAGTCCACTGATTGTGGGTCTGATAGATTTTCTGGTCGCCCATTCCCTGCTGACTGGTCAGGAAAACCAGTTCGGTGCCGGTAACAGGGTCGGTGATGACTTTTTTCTCCGAAGGGAAGGTGCGTCCCAATTGAGGATGTGCCCCGACCGACACCAGAGACAGCGACAGAAGCAATGATGCTCTGAACAGATGTTTCATCATTTGAAAATTAGTTTTTGACAATCTGGTTTATATAGGCTTCAATATCGTTGCCGTGACGACGCTGCCAGGCGTCGGGAATACCGTTGCGGTCGTGGTCGCGACGGGGGAGACGGTGATGAAGCACAGGTAAGCCGCCGCACTGCGAAGGTTCGTCGATGAGACCGTCGTTGCCCCAAGTGGAAACGCCGGTACGCACCTGCTCGACGACGTCGCGGTCGAAGCGGTCACGGGCAAAACTGCAGCCGACCTGTTCCAGCACGACTTCCACCAGCCGGTCTGTCGGATGGGTCTTGATTGGCATGGCGGGGAAAGGCGTGTCAACCACGGCTTCGTCGGGGTTCTTGCCGCCGACGCCCAGACGGTTGTTTTCGGTTATCTCTTCCTGACCTTCTACGAAGTTGCCGCTCACATAGTAGCGGCTGGTGCCGTCGTCTGAAACGGAAAGAAACCGCTCAGTACTGGTGGTGGCGGGTCCGGCCTTGTAATAATTGTCGACAAAGTTGATTTCGCCATAGCGTCCGCCGCCGTAGGCTGCTTTGTAGCCCCAGTTGTAGACGACATTGTTGCGGTAGTCTACGTTTTTGGTGCCTTCCACCGAAGAGAATCGCGGGTTGCGGCTGGAATGGTTGGCTAGCAGATTGTGGTGGAAGGTGGCGTTGTATCCGCCCCAGATGCCTCCGAACCCGTGGCTTCCCTTGGTATGCTTGGAGTGGTTCAGGCTGTTGGCTATGAGGCACCACTGCACGGTGAGGTTTTCGGTCTTGTAGATGGACAGGCATTCGTCGATGGACCAGGATACGCTGATGTGGTCGAGAATGACGTTTTTCTGACCGTAGCGTCCTCCCGTGAGCGCATCCGCGTCGCGGGCGTTCTTGTCGCCCAGACGGCAGCGTATGTAGCGCACGATGACTTCGCTGGCGCTGATGCTCAGCGGACAGTCCGTCAGGCAGATGCCGTCGCCTGGAGCCGTCTGTCCGGCGATGGTGATGGAGTCGTTGACAATGCGCAGGGGACTTTCGAGATGGATGACGCCGTCGGTGCGGAACACCACGATGCGGGCTCCGCTGGCTTCGACCGCTTCGCGGAGGCTGCCGGGACCGCTGTCATTGAGATTGTCCACAATATAGACTTTGCCGCCGCGTCCGCCCCAGGTGTATTTGCCGAAGCCTTCGGCCTCGGGAAAGGCCAGCGGAGGAGTCAGACTGCAGTTCGCGCAGGACGACGGACAGCAGTCCGAGAGGGTGGGCCCTTCCAGAAGGGCGCGGATGTTCTCTTTGTCCAAACTTTCGTATTTGGACTGGCAGGCCGTCAGACCGGTGCAGGCAAGCGCCAGACCGATGAAAAATGAAATGGGAGCTTTCATAGGCTTAGAATTTTTCGTTGGCTAATATAGCCATTTTTCGAAAAATACAGCCCGACAGTTCATTTTTTCTGCAAGATTTCCTTGGCAAGAGGCACCACCACCGACCGCAGCACTTTCTCGTTGAGGCGGTGTTCGCCGTCGAAACGCTGCGCCTTGTCGGGATAATGTTTGCGGAACAGGTCAAAGGTGTTGACCGTGGTGTCGTGGATGCCGAACAGCCCGTAGGTGTTCTCGCGGTCGAAATCGGTGATCCCTTTGAACTGGTTCCGCTCCATCTGGTTGAAATGCTGAATGGTTCCGCGGGTGATGCGGAAAGTCTTCTGATTGTCCTTGCGGCGGTTCTGGAAAGGATGTTCGCCCGTTTTCAGCACTTTGGACATGGTGGACATGTTGAAGGCCGGGTTGACGCAGATTTTCCGGAAGCCGTACATCTGCTGGGCATACATGGCTCCCATCGAAGTGCCGATGATGAGGTCCGGCTGCTCATCCCGGCAGAGCTGGCGCAGATAGGGCAGGGCCTCTTCCGGATCGACGGGGATGTCGGGCGAGATGACTTCGGCCTCCGGCATCAGACGTCTCAGAATTTCGGCGGTTCCTGTGGCTCCCGACGAACCGAATCCGTGGAAATAGATGATTTTCATTGTCCGTTCCTTTTCTGATAGAGTTGCCAGGAATTGACCAGATTGTGCCAGATGCTGTAGAGACCTCCGGCGACGGCTGTGATGGGGTTCATCAGCGTGTTGGCCATCCAGATGATGAATACGGTGTTCTTCTGTCCCAATGCCTGTCCTGCCGTGACCCAGTCGCCCGAAGGCTTTCCGATGCGGTGTCCGAGAAAGAACTGCAGCAGGCAGCAGAAGAGCGAGATGATGCCGATGAGTACGATGTAGAACACGGGGACGCTGGTCTGGAGGATGGACCGCGTGGTGACCGTGAGCGCCAGGGCCAGTGCGACGGTCCAGAGATAAAAGGCCAGATCCTTGGGCTTGAGGATGATGCGGTGCAGTCTGGGCAGGCAGTAGCGGACGATGAGCGCGCAGATGAGCGGCATCACCAGAATGGAGAACACTTTGGCGATGATGATGGCGAACGACTGCAGGAAACTCAGGCCGGCCGCCGGATTGATCATGGGGATGACGAGCGAGGCCACCAGGGCGGTCATCAGGTTGGACAGCATGGTGTAGGTGACGATGGAAGCGGCATCGCCCCCGAGTTTGTCGGTCACCACCATGGCGGCCGATGCGGTGGGGCAGAGCAGGCAGAGCATCGCGCTCTGGATGAGCACCGAAGTGTTTTCGCCGCAACGGGTCCAGCGGATGAGAAAAGCCATCAGCACGAAACTGCCCGACTGGATGAGCGTGAGCCAGAGGTGCCACCAGCGCAGCCGCACTTTGCGCGGATCGACTTTGCAGAAAGAGAGGAACAGCATGCAGAAGATGAGCACGGGCTGGATGCCCTGCACCGTTTTCAGCGCCACGTGCCGTGCCTCGGACGGAACGGGGAGCCAATGGAAGACCAGATAGGCGGAAATGCCTGTGATCATAGACAGCGGCAATGCCCAGTTGCGGAGAAAAGTGAGTATGGATTTCATCTCGAACGGCCTTCTTGTAGGAAGGCGGTGCAAAATTACGGTCTTTTTATGAAAAATGTGTGTCCGGAAACTTGCCGTTACGGCTTTTTTCCACCACTTTTGCAGACAATGAACTTGGATGGGTCTGACAAAAAAACGAATATCAAATAATGTCCTTATGAAAAAAACGAATTTTGCGGGCGTCGCAGCCCTTGCTCTGTCTGTTGTTCTGGGATTTTCCCAGCCTGTCGCCGCCGAAGAGACGCCGGCCTATCTCAACCCCTCGCTCAGTTTCGAGGAACGGGCCGAGGATCTGACCGGACGGCTGACCCTTGAAGAGAAAATCAGTCTGATGCAGGACCGCTCTGCCGCTGTCGAGCGTCTGGGCATCGAAGAATTCGGATGGTGGAACGAGGCGCTCCACGGTATCGCCCGTGCCGGATACGCCACGGTTTTTCCCCAGACCATCGGTATGGCCGCCACTTTCGACGATGAAGCCGTCCAGCGCACCTTTACGGCCGTCAGCGACGAAGGCCGCGCCAAATCGACCTACGCCCGCCGTGTGGAAGGACGTCACGACCGTTACAACTGCAATACCTACTGGACTCCCAACATCAACATTTTCCGTGATCCCCGCTGGGGACGCGGTCAGGAAACCTACGGCGAGGATCCTTATCTGACAGGCCGTATGGGCGTGGCCGTCGTGCGCGGTCTTCAAGGCCCCGACGACAGCAAGTATGCCAAGGCGTATGCCTGCGCCAAGCACTATGCCGTCCACAGCGGACCGGAATGGAACCGTCACAGTTTCAATGCGGCCGACATCGCTCCCGAAGACCTCTGGGAGACTTATCTGCCAGCCTTCAAGACCTTGGTTCAGGAAGGCAATGTCAAGCAGGTGATGTGCGCTTACAACCGCTACGAAAACCAGCCCTGCTGCGGCAGCGACCAGCTGCTCATCCAGATTCTCCGCCAGAAATGGGGTTATCAGCACTATGTCGTGAGTGACTGTTGGGCTATCAACGATTTCTTCGAGGCAGGCCATCACGAGACTCATCCCGATGCCGCCGCTGCCGCAGCCGACGCCATTCTGCACGGCACCGACTTGGAGTGCGGAAGCAGTTACAGGGAACTGGCCACCGCCGTCAAGCGCGGTCTTCTGACCGAAGCCGACATCGATGTCAGTCTGAAGCGTCTGCTCAAGGCCCGTTTCGAACTGGGCGATTTCGATCCCGACAGTCTGGTCGAATGGGCTCAGATACCCATGTCGGTGGTCAACTGCCCGGCGCATCAGGCCTTGGCTCTGGAAATGGCCCGCAAATCGATTGTTCTGCTGCAGAACAACCACAAGGCGTTGCCGCTGAAGAAACGTTCGAAAGGCCTTCTGGTGATGGGCCCCAATGCCAACGACTCCATCATGCAGCGCGGCAACTACGAGGGTACGCCCTACCATACGGTGACCATCCTCGACGGTATCCGTCAGAAGGTCGGCGAAGTGCCCTATGTGGCTGTGCCTTTCATCGCCAAGGACGACTGTATGCAGCAGGTGGCCGACATCATGGCCGGTCTGCCTGAGTGTGAAACGGTCATTTTCGTGGGCGGCATTTCGCCCAAACTGGAAGGTGAAGAAATGAGAGTGAACCAGCCGGGATTCAGAGGCGGTGACCGCGAGACCATCGAACTGCCCGAAATCCAGCGTCAGGTCATCAAGGCGCTTGCCGAAGCCGGCAAGACCATCATCTATGTCAACTGTTCGGGCTCGGCCATCGCACTGGCTCCCGAAGCTGGACGTTGCGCCGCCATGCTGCAGGCTTGGTATCCGGGTGAGGCCGGTGGAACGGCAGTGGCCGATGTGCTGTTCGGCGATTACAATCCGGCCGGACGCCTTCCTGTGACTTTCTACAGCAGCGATGCCCAACTTCCCGATTTCGAGAATTACTCCATGACGGGCCGCACCTACCGTTTCATGACGGAGAAGCCGCTCTTCGCCTTCGGTCACGGTCTGAGCTATTCCAAATTCAAATACGGAAAGCCGGTCTACGATGCCAAGACGCGTACGCTCACCGTACGTGTGAAGAACAGGGGCAAACGTGGCGACGAAGTGGTCCAGCTCTATGTCAGCCGTCTGGGCGACCAGCCTTCGGCCATGGCTTTGCGCGGTTTCCAGCGGGTGAACGTCAAGGCACACCGCAGTGTCAAAGTGAGCTTTCCCATCGATGAGGACGCCGTCAGTTTCTTCGACAGGAACACCGGTGACGTGGTGGCTCTGAACGGCCGTTACCGACTTATGGTCGGTGGCGCTTCAGACAATCTGGACGCGATGGAAATCGACTGGTGAAAACCGCTATGCGGAGTATTTGAATTGCTTGGGGAATACCGTACATTTGCGGTCTCAAATTTTATTCGGATATGACAAGGACATACGAAGAGATAAACGATAAAATCCGCAAGGGTAAAGCCGTGGTGCTCACCGCCGAACAGGTGTCGGAGATGGCCCTCACCATGAAACCGAAGGAGATTCTCGAGAAAGTGGATGTGGTGACCACCGCCACATTCGGTGCCATGTGTTCCAGCGGAGCCTTCCTCAATTTCGGACACGCCAACCCGCCCATCCGAATGGAACGTATCGAACTCAACGGCGTTCCCGTGAGCGGAGGCTTGGCCGCCGTCGACACCTTTGTCGGAGCCACAGACTGCAACATCCAGAATCCTACTTATGGTGGAGCCCACGTCATCGAAGACCTCATCAACGGCAAGGATGTGATGCTGGAAGCCTGGGGTAAAGGCACCGACTGCTATCCCCGCAAGCACATCCGCACGATGATTTCGCTCGACACCATCAACGAGGCCATTCTGTACAATCCTCGCAATTCCTACCAAAATTACAATGTGGCGGTCAATACTTCCGACCGGCTGCTCCATACCTATATGGGTACGCTGCTGCCCCGTCTGAAGAACGCTTCCTACAGCTCCGCCGGCGAACTCTCGCCGCTGATCAACGACCCCGAATGCCGCACCATCGGTCTGGGCACGCGCATCTTCCTGGCCGGCACGCAGGGCTATGTCACCTGGAACGGCACTCAGTTCAACTGCTCCAAACCGCTCAACGATTATGGTGTTCCGATGGGCAACGCCCGCACGATCGCGGTCTGCGGAGAAATGCGCGAGATGGACACCCGCTACATCCGTGGAGCCTATTTCGAAAAATACGGTGTGACGATGTATGTCGGCATAGGCGTACCCATTCCCATGTTGGATGAGGATATGGCCGCCCGTGTCTCTATCCGAAACAGCCAGATCGACACTTTCATCGAAGACTACGGCCATGACTGCGAACTGATTGGCAAGGTCAACTACGAGCAGTTGCGCAGCGGCGAAATCGAATTCATGGGAAAGAAGATCCACACTTCGCCTCTGTCGAGCCTGCTCAAGGCCCGTGAAATCGCCGCCCTTCTGAAGCAGTGGATCGAAGAGTCCAGATTCTTCCTCAGCGAGCCTGTCCGTCCGATGCCTGTGGGCACCAGTTTGAAATCTCTCAAGGAAAACCTTTAATGCCCGGTACTATGGTCAAGAAAGTTGTCGTCACATTCGGAGGAGGATCGGCCAGCCGTTCTCTCACCTACGAACTCATCAAGAAGTTCGATATCAAACTCAATATCATCAAGGCCAACATCGATGCCGGCAGCGACGGAAAACTGGTGCTCGAACTCGATGCCGACGAGAACCACATCCGTCAGGCGGTCGATTACATGGAGCAGTGCGGTTTCGAAGTGAGCCCGCTGGAAAGCCGTATCAAATTCGACGATTCCCTTTGTCTGAGCTGCGGCACCTGCGCCTCGTCCTGCCTGTCCGGAGCGCTCTCCATTTCCGCCCCCGATTGGAAACTCCGTTTCAATCCCGAAAAGTGCGTGGTCTGCAAACTCTGTCTGACCGCCTGCCCCTTGAGACTTTTCCATATCGAACTGGTCGACTGATGGCCGATATTTTTCAGGAACGTTCTTATCGTCAACGCTTTGCCATTCCCGGGCTTCAATCTTTCACGGTGAAGTATCTCGAGTCCGACCTGTGGGTCGGCGTGTCTGCTTGTGTGGATTCGGAAGGAAGGAGCGTGCCTCTGTCTGAAGTAGAAAAGGCGGTTTACAGTCATCTGGTGTCGCTGCGTCGCGAGATGGATGCCTATCTGGCCTACGATCCGGTCTACCGCGGAGCGCTTGCGCCCTACGAACCTCAGGACTTGGCTCCCGCCATCTTTCACGATATGTCCCGCGTGTGCCACCGCACGTCCATCGGACCTATGAGTGCCGTGGCCGGCGCCGTGGCGCTGAACGTGGCCGAATTTCTCCGCAATGCTTACGCGTGCCGGGAGGTGTTGATTGAAAACGGGGGCGACATCTATGCCGATGTGGTTTCCGATTTGGATATTTCCGTCTTTGCCGGACATTCTCCTCTGTCGGAGAAAGTGGGGCTTCACTTTCCGGCCGGCCGTTTTCCCTTGGGCATCTGCACGAGTAGCGGCACGGTTGGTCCCTCCTTGAGCTTGGGCAAGGCCGATGCGGTAATGATTGTCTGCCGCGACGTGCTTTTGGCCGACAGCTATGCCACTGCCATGGCCAACAGGGTGAAAAATGTGGAGGATGTCCAACGGGTTATCGACTTGATTTCCGGTAAAGACGACATTCTAGGGGCTGTCGTCATCAAGGACGACCGTATGGGTGTTTCGGGCGAGTTTGAGCTCCGCCTCTTCCGCTGATTCCCAGCAGTTCTTCAATCAGGTCGGCGCGTCCTATCTGACGCAGACGAGCGGCCAATGCCTGCTGTTCTTCGGGCTTGTACCAGAAGAAATACTGCCGTTGGCGCAGCTTTTCGTCTTGGGAATGTGCCGTGAAGACCGGCTTGAGTGTATAGGGGTCGTATCCGGTGTAATACATTTCGGTGGCCAGCGTCATGGGCGTTGGCGTGAAATCCTGAATCTGTTCCAGTTTGAAATGCAGCCGTTTGGTCTTGACGGCCAGGGCGGCCATGTCGGCTTCGTGGCAGGCGGGATGCGAACTGATGAAATAGGGTATCAGTTCCTGACGGCCGGTTCTGGCCTGTCCCAAGTGCTGGTTCTGACGCTCGTTTTCAATCTGGTCGAACAGACGCTTGAAATCGAGAAATTCGCAGAAATGGGGTTTCCGCATGCAGTCGAGCACTGCGTCTTCGGTGTGTTCTGGCGCCACTTTCAGGCGGCCTGAGACGTGGTTCCCGATGAGTTCGCGGGCATAACGCATGCCGCCCAAATCGATTTTCCGCCCGTTCGCGTCTTTTCCCTGCTCCTGACGGATGGCGTGGAGCAGCAGGTCGTAGCGCAGTCCGCTGCCGATGAAACTTTTCCGGATGCCGGCCATGCGGTCAACTTCCTCATACAGGTGCAGCAGCGGACGGTGGTCTGCATTCAGGTTGGGACAGACTTTGGGATGCAGACAGGACGGACGTCGGCATTTTTCGCAGGCCTGCCGCTGACGGCCGCCCATCTTGTACATGTTGGCCGAAGGGCCGCCCAAATCGCTCAGATAGCCTTTGAAATCGTCTCGCTGGCTGAGAAGTTTCACTTCTTTGAGTACCGATTCTTCCGAGCGTGAGACGACGAATTTTCCCTGATGGGCCGAAATGGCGCAGAAACTGCAGCCGCCGAAACATCCCCGATGCAGATTGACCGAAAATTTGATCATCTCATAGGCGGGAATGACCTTGTCTTTGTATTTGGGGTGGGGCAGACGGGTATAGGGCAATTCGAAGGAGGCGTCCAGTTCGGCGCTGCTCATCGGCGGAAACGGCGGATTGACCACGATTTCCCGGTCGCCGACCGCCTGGATGAGAGTGGCGGGTTTCATCCGGTTGGATTCTTCGTCGATGTGCCGGAAATTTTCCGCCTGGCGGATTTTGCTTTTCAGACAGTCTTCGTGGCTGTTCAGACGGATGACTTCGCCCATGGCCGTGTCTTTGTCTGAGAAAGCGACGTCGGTGCGTGGCCGGAGAAAGGCCACCTGCGGTATCTTTTTCAAATCGTCCATAGAACCGCCCTCCTGCAGGATGCGGGCGATTTCGCGCAGCGGCTGTTCGCCCATACCGTAGATGAGAAGATCGGCTCCGCTGTCGACCAGAATGCCGGGCATCAGCTTGTCGGACCAGTAATCGTAGTGGGTGAGACGCCGCATGGAAGCCTCGATGCCTCCGATGAGAATCGGCACGTCGGGATAGAGTTGCTTCAGGATGCGGCAATAGGTGACGGTGGTGTAATCGGGTCTGGAACCGGCCTGTCCACCGGCGGTGTAAGCGTCGTCGCTTCTGAGTCGGCGGTTGGCCGTGTATCGGTTGACCATGGAATCCATACAACCGGCCGAAACAGCGAAGAAGCGGCGCGGACGGCCCAGTTTGGTGAAATCGCGATAGTCGCCGCGCCAGTCGGGCTGGGGTACCAGTGCCACACGCATGCCGCAACTCTCCAGCAGTCTGCCCACGACGGCCGCTCCGAAAGAAGGATGGTCCACATAGGCGTCTCCGGAAAACAGGATGACGTCTGCGGCGTCCCAAGAACGCAGTTCCATCTCTTTTTTGGTGGTAGGCAGCCAGTCTGTCAGTCGGTAGGAAGTGTCGGCCATAGGTTTCAGAATTCGACGACGGTGATGCCGGCACCGCCCAGTTGCACATGTTCGTCGTGGAAATCGCTGACTTCGGGCACCGATTTCAGGTATTCGCGCACAAGTTGACGAAGGGCGCCGGTGCCTGTTCCGTGGAGGATCCTCACTTTGGCGGCACCCACCACGACGGCGTCGTCTATGTAGTATTTGAGCGCCTGCAGCGCCTCGTCGGCACGCATGCCGCGCATGTCGATCTCCTGATGGAACTGCTGGCTGATGCGGTGCACTTCTTCCGATGTCCGTGCGCCGAGCAGCCGGAACTTTTCCTGAGGTTCGTTGTACGAAACTTTGGGCTTGCCCTTTTCGAGCCGATCGAGCTCGACGCGGCTGCGCACGCTGCCGAAGGTGACAAGCGCCTTCTTGCCCTTGATTTCAACCAGCGTGCCCACAGATTCCTGGCCTTTGATGCGGACCGTGTCGCCCACTTTCAGTTCGATGACAGGCTTGGGCTGGGCCTTCGGCGAAGCGGCTTCCTTGGCATTCTGCTGGCGGATTTTGCGCAAGAGTTTCTCTTCCTGCGATTTGGGCATGCGCATGCGGCCTTTTTCGCGGGCCTTGCGAGCCTCGATGCGGGCTTCGATCCGAGCCTGTTCTTCGGCGTTGGCCGCTTCGTTGAGGGCCCCTTCCTTGAACTCGCTCAGCCCTTTGCGCAGGGCTTTGGTCTTTTCTTTCTCGGCCTGCGATTCGCGTATGCCGCGTATGGTGTTCTCAATCTGGGCATTGGTATCGTCGAGCAGCTGACGGGCTTCGTTCCGCGCATTCTGCAGGATTTCCTTGCGCTGTGCCTTGACGTCGGCCAGGTCGGCGTCGTATTGCGCGGTCAGCCGTTCCAAGTCTTTTTCCAACTGCTTGACCTGCTGACGTTTCTGTTCCCAATAGCGTTTGTCACGGACAATATCCTGCAGATGCTTGTCCATATCGATGTAGTCGCTTCCGACCAGGTCGGAGGCTTCTTTGATAATCGTTTCGGGAAGACCGATCTTGCGGGCGATTTCCACGGCGAACGAACTGCCCGGCCGCCCGATTTCCAGACGGAAAAGCGCCTGCATCAGATGGCGGTCGTAGAGCATGGCTCCGTTCACGATGCCTTCCTGGTCTTCGGCGAAGTGCTTCAGATTGTCGTAGTGGGTGGTGATGACGCCCATCACTTTCTGCCGGTTCAGCTGGCCGAGGGCCGCCTGTGCGATGGCACCGCCAATCTTGGGCTCGGTGCCGCTGCCGAATTCGTCGATGAGCAGCAGACTGCGCCGGTCGCTGTGCTTGAGGAAATGCTTGATGTTGAGCAGGTGCGAACTGTAGGTGCTGAGGTCGTTCTCGATGGACTGTTCGTCGCCGATATCGATGAAGATGTTTTTGAAAAGGCCGCAGGTGGAACTTTCCAGCAGCGGAATCATCAGACCGCACTGCAGCATATATTGCAACAGACCTACCGTTTTGAGACACACCGATTTGCCACCGGCATTCGGGCCCGAAATGAGCAGAATCCGGTCGCGGTCGTCCAGCCTGATGTTGAGCGGCACCACCTGTTTTGGCTTGCCTTCTGCGTCGGTCTGCTTCTGAAGCGAGAGTTTCAGCAGCGGATGGGTGGCGCCTTGCCAGTTGATGACGCTTTTGTCTTCCACTATGGGACTGATGGCGCCCAAGGTCTGGGCCAGTCGGGCTTTGGCCTGTGAAAAATCCATTTCGCCCATGAAGCGGTGGGCCACTCTGATGTCGGGCACCATCGGACGGATGCGGTCGGCCAGCAGGGTGAGGATGCGGACGATTTCGCGCTTTTCCTCGTTCTCCAGTTCCCGTATCTGATTGTTGGCCTCGACCAGTTCTGCCGGCTCTACAAAGACGGTCTTGCCCGAAGCCGATTCGTCGTGGACGATGCCGTTGATCTTGCGCTTGAAGGCCGGAGAGACCGGAATGACCAGACGTCCGTCGCGAACGCTCGGGCTCAGGCCTTTTTCCACATAACCTTCGTCCTGAGCCTGCTTGAGCAGAATATGCAGGCGGCGAGAAACGCTGGCCGTGGTGATGGAGAGCTTTTTGCGGATGGCGGCCAGTTCGGGCGAGGCATGGTCTGCCATCTGACCTGTGCGTATGTCGATGATGCGGTCGATTTCGCGGACGATTTCAGGAAAAGCGGTGGTGGAAGCGGCCTCGGCGGCCAGGTGAGGGTAGGGCGAAACGAATTCCTCGTCTTCGGGGTGGATGAAGAATGAAATGACTCGCTGCAGACTGTCGAGCGAATGCCTCAGAGCGGTGAGTTCCGCCTCGTCCATCCAGGTGCCTTCCACGCGGATGCGGTCGAGTGCGGGTCTTAAATCTGTGAAATTCATCTCGGGAAAACCCGCTTCAATCTGAAATATTCTTAAAAATTCATCGCCTTTCGACAGCTCGGACTGCACTTTTCCCAGTTCTGTACAGAAGCTGATTTCCTCTACTCTTTCTTGCCCTAAAGAACTGAGACAGAAATTGTTCAGCATCTCTTTGATGGTGCCGAAACCGATCTTGTCTTCGAAGTTCTGAGGGTAAATCATGCCTTTGTCCATTTATTTGCAAATGTACTCATTAATTTCATACCTTTGTCCTCGACTAGTTCAAACACGCGTTAAATTTAAAGGCAATGAAAAAAATCGCTTTGACACTGATGGCAGTACTGGTAGCCTTTACTGCTTTCGCTCAGGAAAATGCTTCTGATTATAAAAAAGTTCAGAACCAGGGCAACGAAGCCTACAACAACAAGGATTACGCTTCGGCCATTTCTTATTACGAACAGTATTTCAAGATTGTCGACGAGCAGCAGATCGATGACGAAATGTATCTGATGACCCGCAATTATTACGAAATGTGTTTCTATTATGCCGGCAACGCAGCCGTCCGCGCCAAGGATTATCCCAAGGCTTACGACTACTACGCCAAGTATGAAAAGCTGGGCCGCGAGGACACGCCCACCGACGGCAAGTTCCTGTACGCCTATGCCAATGTCTGCAAGCAGGTCGATCAGGACGCCCAGGCCGAGAAACTCTATCGCCGTTGCATCGAGCTCAACTACAATGCCGCTGCCTGCTATTTCGCGCTGGCCCAGATGTACCGCGCCGGCGGCAATCTGGACGAGATGAACGCCTGCCTGAGCTACGCTTTGGATTCCATCCCTCAGGAAAAGAACAACTACTATGCCAAGATGGTCCTTCTGTATCAGATCGAACAGATGAAGGAAGCCACCGTTCCCTTCAACGAAGCTTCTACCTGGTCGAAGAAAGCCAGCGAGGCCGGAAACGACATCAACGGTTATCTGACGAACATGTCGAAGGCGTGCGACCTCTACCGCAAGGCTATCCCCCAGTTCGAAGACGTGATGAAATACCAGGGTGTCGACGACAAGACCAAGGCCAACTACGACCGTGCCGCCCAGTCGGTGAACATCTGCAAGGAGAGCATCAGCCGCTTCGAAGACTACCGCAAATCCATCAAGAAGTAAGAGTACTTCTGTAAATCAACCATAGGAAGGCGGCCCGTATGCGGGCCGCCTTCTTTTTTTTTCTCCGAATATTTGCAGGGAATACGCTGCGGCATTATCTTTGCGGCCGAATTCATCGGAACATGTTTCCAAAGGTGCTCCAAAGCCTTGACGAATTCAACCGGCTATTCAGCCGATCATACATCCCATACATTTCAATTTATGTCGAATTATTCTAAGGACAAACTCGTTCAGATGAGTGACGCATCCTTGATTGAGATTGCTAAAGGTCTGAACATCAACAATGCCGAGAAAATGGCCCACGAGACTCTTGTGTATGCCATTCTCGATGAAGCCGCTTTTGTCAATGCTCGGCAAATCGCTAAAGAAAAAGAGGAAAATCCGCGTCAGAGAGGTCGTCGGCCCCGTATTCAGAGCTCGGCCATCCGCGTGGATATAAACAATGTGCCTGAAAATGTCGCTCCGCGTTCGCCCTTCAAGGACGATCAGCCCGGTGCCAAAAAGTCTCAGAAGGCTCTGTCTAAAGAAAAGGTCAAATCTGAAGAGGCTGCGAAGTCTGCTTCCGAAGGCCCTCGCGGTGCGGCCGAAAGCGCCCAGCCTGCCGCCGAAGCGAAGGAGGCTCCCCGCAAACGCGGACGCAAGCCTCAGAACGCCCAGCCTGTCGTAGAACAGAACGGAGCGCCCGCAGAGCAGAGCGTAACAGTCACTCAGCAGGACATGGCAGCCGCTTCGCAGGTGAACCAGTCGGAACAGAATGCCGAGGATTCGGCACCCCGCAAGCGCGGACGCAAGCCCAAGAACGCTCAACCTGCCGCAGGACAGTCTGATGACGCCGGAATTTCAGCCGAAAATGCTTCAAGTGAAGGGAACGCAGCTGGCAATCCCGAGCTTGCTCTGCAGTCTCCCACTCCTCAGAACAATCCCGCAGCATCCGATGCCGAAACTGCTTCAAAGACTGAATACCGGACTGAAAACCAGGTCAACAGCACGACCGACGGTATTGCCGACGAGCAGCGTGCCGAGCAGAAACGTCTGGCGTCTGAAGCCTTGGCCGAAGCCCGCCGTATGGTCGGCATCGGTGGTGGAAACGCCCAGCAGAACGGCAATTTCCAGCAGAACGGCAACAATCAGGGCCAGCGCCAGAACGACCGTCGCCAGCGTCAGCAGCCGCAGCCCGGTTCGCCCAATTTCCTGGCCAATGTGAACAACCCCAACAACCCCATGTACGACCCCACCTACAAGCAACGTCAGCGTATGCAGCAGCGGGGCCAGCAGTATCCCAATCAGGGGAACCAGCCTGTCCAGCAAGCAGCTGCCGAAGAAGACAGAAACTTCGATTTCGACGGCATTCTGATGGGATGCGGCTGTCTGGAGATCATGCCCGAAAACTATGGTTTCCTGCGCTCTGCCGAATACAACTACATTGCCTCTCCCGACGACATTTACGTGTCGCAGTCGCAAATCAAGCTCTACGGCTTGCGTACCGGTGATATGGTGATGGGTCCCATCCGTCCGCCCAAAGAAGGCGAAAAATATTTTCCCCTGGTGCGTGTGGACAAGATTAACGGCCGCGAACCTGCCTTCGTGCGTGACCGCATGTCGTTCGACAACCTCACTCCTCTGTTCCCGGAAGAAAAGTTCAATCTCTGCGGAAAACCCGAATTTGCCAACACTTCGGTTCGCGTGGTCGATCTGTTCTCGCCCATAGGCAAGGGACAGCGAGGTCTCATCGTAGCACAGCCGAAAACCGGTAAGACGGTGCTGCTCAAAGACATCGCCAATGCCATCGCCGCCAATCACCCCGAGGTCTACATGATTATCCTGCTCATCGACGAGCGCCCCGAAGAAGTGACCGACATGGCTCGCAGCGTCAATGCGGAAGTGGTGGCCTCCACCTTCGACGAACCCGCCGACCATCATGTCAAGATTGCCGGCCTGATTCTGGAAAAGGCCAAACGCATGGTCGAATGCGGTCACGACGTGGTCATCCTGCTCGACTCGATTACCCGTCTGGCACGCGCCTACAACACGGTGGCCCCCGCTTCGGGCAAGGTGCTGTCGGGCGGTGTCGACGCCAATGCTCTGCACAAGCCCAAACGTTTCTTCGGAGCTGCCCGCAACATCGAAAACGGCGGCAGCCTGACGATCATCGCCACGGCGCTGACCGAAACCGGCTCCAAGATGGACGACGTCATTTTCGAGGAATTCAAAGGCACCGGCAATATGGAACTGCAGCTCAACCGCACACTTTCCAACAAGCGTATCTTTCCGGCTGTGGATCTGCTGGCTTCCAGCACGCGCCGCGACGATCTGCTGCTCGACAAGAACACGCTCAACCGCATGTGGGTGCTGCGTCGCTATCTCTCCGACATGAATCCCATCGAGGCTATGGAATTTTTGAAAGACCGCCTCGAAAAGACGATAGACAACGAAGAATTCCTCCTGTCGATGAACGACTGATCCGGCAGGGTCTTCCCATAGCAAAGGCAGGCGAATCTGTGTCCGGCGCAAGGCCGCACGGGTTTGCCTGCTTTTTTATGCCTTTTTGCTGGTAAAAACAGGCTGATTCTGCCGAAATGGCAGAGTTGTGTCAGTCTCTGGCTTTGGCACAGCTTTTGCTTGAGAATGGCCAGTTCACAAACGAATCAAAACAAAACGATAACAACTATAAATCATTACAGCAATGGGAAAAATCATCGGTATTGACTTAGGTACCACCAACTCTTGTGTTGCCGTTCTGGAAGGCAACGATCCTGTCGTCATCGCCAATAGCGAAGGCAAGCGTACCACTCCGTCCATCGTCGCATTCGTGGAAGGCGGCGAACGTAAGGTCGGCGACCCTGCCAAGCGTCAGGCTATTACCAACCCGAAAAAGACCGTATCATCCATCAAGCGTTTTATGGGTGAACGCTACGATAATGTGACCAAAGACGTCAACCGCATGGCATACAGCGTGGTCCGCGGCGACAACAACACGCCCCGCGTCGACATCGACGGTCGTATGTATACACCGCAGGAAATCTCGGCTATGGTGCTTCAGAAAATGAAGAAGACCGCTGAAGACTATCTGGGTCAGGAAGTGACTGAAGCCGTCATCACGGTGCCCGCTTATTTCAGCGACAGCCAGCGTCAGGCCACCAAGGAAGCCGGTGAAATCGCCGGTCTGAAAGTGCGCCGTATCGTCAACGAGCCGACTGCAGCCGCTCTGGCCTACGGTCTGGACAAGAAGAACAAGGATATGAAGATTGCTGTCTTCGACCTCGGTGGCGGTACCTTCGATATCTCCATTCTGGAACTGGGCGACGGCGTCTTCGAAGTGAAGTCCACCAACGGTGACACGCATCTGGGAGGCGACGATTTCGACCAGGCCATCATCGACTGGCTGGCCGACGAGTTCAAAAAGGACGAAGGCGTTGACCTGCGTCAGGATCCGATGGCTCTGCAACGCCTGAAAGAGGCTGCCGAAAAGGCCAAAATCGAACTGTCGTCCTCGACGGCCGCCGAAATCAACCTGCCCTATATCTTCCCGGTCAACGGCATTCCCAAACATCTGGTCAAGACGCTCACCCGCGCCCAGTTCGAAAAGCTGTGCGACCGCTACATCCAAGCCTGTCTGGAACCCTGCCGCAAGGCGCTGAGCGATGCCGGTCTGAAGGCTTCCGATATCGACGAAGTCATTCTGGTGGGCGGTTCGACCCGTATCCCCGCCATCCAGCAGCTAGTTGAAAAATTCTTCAACAAGGTACCTTCGAAGGGTGTCAATCCCGACGAAGTGGTGGCTGTGGGTGCTGCCATCCAGGGTGCTGTGCTCACCGGCGAAGTCACCGACGTGCTTTTGCTCGACGTCACTCCTCTGTCGCTGGGTATCGAAACTCTCGGCGGTGTGATGACCAAGCTGATCGAATCCAATACGACCATTCCCACCAAGAAGTCCGAGACCTTTACGACGGCTGCCGACAACCAGCCTTCTGTGGAGATCCACGTACTGCAGGGCGAACGCTCCATGGCCCGCGACAACAAGACCATCGGCCGTTTCCATCTCGACGGAATTCCCGCCGCCCGCAGAGGTGTTCCTCAGATTGAAGTCACTTTCGACATCGACGCCAACGGTATTCTGAACGTATCGGCCAAGGATAAGGCCACCGGCAAGGAACAGAGCATCCGAATCGAAGCTTCGAGCGGTCTGACCGATGCTGAAATCCAGCGCATGAAGGACGAGGCCAAAGCCAATGCCGATGCCGACGCCAAGGAAAAGGCCCGTATCGACAAGTTCAACCAGGCCGACAGCATGATTTTCCAGACCGAAAAGCAGCTCGAAGAACTGGGTGACAAACTGCCCGCCGACAAAAAGTCTGAGATTCAGGCCGCTCTCGACAAACTGAAAGAGGCTCACAAGAATCAGGACGAAGCCGGTCTGGATGCCGCTATGGACCAGCTGAACAAGATTTTCCAAGCCGCTTCTCAGGAAATGTACAACCAGAGCAACGCCCAGGGCGGACAGCCCGGCGGTGCCGGTTTCGATCCTTCGAACTTTGCCAATGCTCAAGGCGGTGCCCAGCAGAACGGCGGCAACGGAGGCAAGGACGACCAAGACATTCAGGACGTCGACTTCGAGGAGGTCAAGTAGGCTGGGATAAGAAACAATAATTATCGTAAATCAAATCCGTGTAGCTCAATGAGTTGCACGGATTTGCTGTTTTAAGACGGTTGCTGATGGTTATCGATTCCTACATATTCATCGATTTTCTGTGTTCCATATTTGTACCGCGACAAAAAAGTAGACAAAGAGCGACATAAAAGTACTTAAAAGTAGAAACAAGGAAAAAGTTCCGTCATATCGATGAGATGTTCCCCGACTTCGACTCTTTGTTTCCGGAACTGTTGACAGCTGCGGAACTGCCTTATCCGGACATCGATGGCAATATGGTGGAAGAGCAGGAACCCCAGACTTCCGCAGTGGACATTGTCACTGTAGGTCTTGAAATGCTTGGCATCCTGATACTACAGCCCTATCAGGCTCAGGTCAGTCCGGGCGGTGGCGGGACATCCAGTGACATGAAGTGGAATGATGAGGACAAAAAGAAGAAACGCTCCCACGTGGAGACAAGAAGAACAAGATCACGATGAACGATACAAAACAAATCAAAGTGAACCAGATGGGACTGCAGGGTGCGGTCTCACAGGTAAAGATGATTTATGCGTCAGTCAAAGACAGCGGCATAAATCTCCCAGAAGTCAATGACAGAGGTCTCTCTGAAGGAGATTGCCTGTTTACCTACATCAATGCTCTTCATACGGCAGGAAAGGCATCCCTGTGAAGACTGTGGAAAAGCCGACTGCGCCTCCTTCTTTCCCTCCTTTTCCAAAGCAACAGCCTTCTGGGTCTCAGCCGGTGAATCTCTGCGTACTGAAGGACGAAATCCGGAATATGGCTGTTCAGGCCCTTCTCGATGCTGAGAAGCAGATCCGGACACAGAAGGAGTCCGAACGTCTTGCGTCTGGAAAACTCTCTGCCGAGCAGTGGGTTGAGAATAATGCCGAACGGATGGTCAGTCTGACAGAATGGTGTAGAAACTATTCTGAACAATACAACCGTATCATTAACCAGTATAATGATTCAATGATGCAGGCCTTCAACATGAGCAAGGCAATAACTGAGAACAACGGCAAGATTGCAGACAAGGTCTCTGCTCTTGACAGTACCTTGAAACCGCTGGTATCAGTGGCACAAGACGTTTTGGGGCATTCCGAGATGACCCACTGGCAATTGATCCGGCGCTCATTCCAAAGACACAGGTCCAACCCACGCTGGAAGAATCCGTACACCTATATGTATATCTTTATCGGACTTCTGTTCTCCACTGTATTCAGCCTGTCGTTGTACCGTAACAGCGAACTGAGGAAGATGAATGATGAACTGCTGCACGAGAATCAGATTCACCGCATTGTGGATGTCTTCATGGAGCCTTATGCTACCTACCGGAAGGAGAGGACCATGGTACAGAAGTGCATTGAGAGTAACGGCCTCAAATATACATGGGACACGATTCTGGAAATGCGTGCAAAGATGGATTCGTTGGAGGCTACAAAGTGAATGCATATACTGTAATCCTATTTTTATAGGAATAATTTGTGGCTGTGATTAAAAAACTTTCCAAACAAGAAACTTGTACCAAAACTTTTGCTATATTCGCACCATTAAATTCAAAAATATGGAAATGAAAAGATTGAATCGCCTAAGGGTTGTAATGGCAGAGAGGGATTTATCCAATACATGGTTGTCTGAAAAGCTAGGGGTCAGTCAGGCGACTGTTTCCAAATGGATGACCAATTATTCCCAGCCAAATCTTGAATCGCTCATCAAAATATCAAAGGTTCTCAATGTAGATGTTAACGAATTGATTCGCCCGGACGAAGTTCAAATTGGTGAGGAGGCGTAAATGGCAACGGGACTAGAACAACTAATGTAGAGTAACCATTATATCTCCTAATTGCCATAAATAACAAGACCGCAACAATAATGAATAAATTCACCATACAGCAGCTCCAGCAGATGCGCGAATCCGAAGACCGCGTTGAGTTCAAGGCGGGCGAAGGAGGCAACGTTTCCTACGATGGTCGGGGCAAAACCAATCCGAAGGATCGTCGCCGCTGCATCCTTGGCTATGTCATCGCCCTTTGCAACGAAGGTGGCGGTCGGCTCGTCATAGGTATGCACGACAACTATCCGCATCGTGTTACAGGCACTCGCCAGGCACAGGATGCTATCGGACAGTTGGAGTCGGACATCTATCGCGACACAACTATTCGTCCAGAGATTTACGAGCTCTACGACGAAGAAAAACGTCGTGTGCTGGTGATCGAGGTTCCTTCACGCCCTATCGGTAAAGTCTTCAAATTTGAGGATGTACCATTGATGCGTGTTGGCGAAGAACTCAAGCCAATGTCAGATGCTATGTATCTCAAGATCCTGCAGGAGTCGGAACCAGACTTCTCCGAGAAGATCTGCGAGGGACTCTCGCTTGAAGATCTTGATGAAGAAGCCATCCGTGTGATAAAGCAGGGCTATGCTCAACGCTGGAACAAGCCCGAGTTTGAGAGCACACCAACTTTGCAGGTGCTCCGTGATTTAGCTCTCATGAATAAGGATGGTCAGTTGACCAATGCTGCCCTCATACTTCTTGGCAAGTCAGAAGCAATACGCAAGCATCTGTATTGCAATCGCGTGACTGTAGA
>JAZQNO010000017.1:0-26725 GCA_045627385.1 Bacteroidales bacterium | reverse complement strand
TTCCACATGATGGCGACACCTTCGCGGACATCATCGGCACCATAGCAGCGCACTTTGGCACGAGGGCCGTCGCTGTAGGCGATTTCGCGGACGATTTTCAGTTCGCCGGTGAAATAATCGAATTCAGTCTGAACATAGGTGAAACCGTTGATACGGCTGATAATCTGAGCGGCATCCTTGCCCAGACCGTTCAGGATGCAACGGAGAGGCTCCTTGCGGACCTTGTCGGCCTTAGCTGCGATTTTGATGGCGCCTTCGGCGGCAGCGAACGATTCGTGACCGGCCAGGAAAGCAAAACACTTGGTCTCTTCACGAAGCAGACGGGCGGCCAGATTTCCGTGACCGAGTCCGACCTTGCGGTCGTCGGCTACGGAACCGGGGATACAGAAGGCCTGCAGACCTTCACCGATGGCTTCAGCGGCGTCGGCGGCATTCTTACAACCCTTCTTGAGGGCGATGGCAGCACCGACAACGTATGCCCATTTGGCGTTCTCAAAGCAGATGGGCTGAGTTTCTTCACAAGTCTTGTAAGGATCGATACCGGCCTTGTCGCAGATGGCGTTGGCCTCTTCGATGTCTTTGATACCGTATTGGTTGAGTACAGCAATGATTTGCTTGATACGACGGTCCTGGCTTTCGAATTTGACTTCTCTGATCATAGTTGTATCCTCCTTGATTATTCGTGACGCGGGTCAATTTTTCTCACAGCACCGGCTTCTTCGGTAACGCGGCCATAAGTGCCGGTCACTTTCTTGAGAGCCTCGTTGGCATCGGTGCCTTTCTTAATCTCTTCCATGAATTTGCCCATGTGGACGAATTCGTAACCGCAGATTTCATCGTTCTTGTCGAGGAAGATGTTCTTGATGTAACCTTCGGCCATTTCCAGATAGCGGGGGCCCTTGGCCAAAGTGCCGTAGAGAGTGCCCACCTGGCTGCGCAGACCCTTGCCCAGGTCTTCCAGACCGGCGCCGACGGTCAGACCGCCCTCGGAGAAAGCACTCTGGGTGCGTCCGTAGACGATTTGCAGGAAAAGTTCGCGCATGGCAGTGTTGATGGCATCGCAGACAAGGTCGGTATTGAGAGCCTCGAGCAAAGTCTTGCCGGGGAGGATTTCAGCGGCCATGGCTGCGGAATGGGTCATACCCGAGCAGCCGAGAGTTTCGACCAGAGCTTCGACAATGATACCGTCCTTCACATTGAGCGACAGTTTGCAAGCGCCCTGCTGAGGAGCACACCAGCCGATACCGTGGGTAAAACCCGAGATGTCCTTGATTTCCTTAGATTTCACCCACTTTCCTTCTTCGGGAATAGGAGCCGGTCCGTGGTTCGGACCTTTTTTCACGCAACACATCTGTTGCACTTCTTTCGTGTAAACCATTTCTAATTGTTTATAAATGAGATAAATATACAGATTCTACCTTTTCTTCCGACAGGCAGTGCAAAAGTAAAAATAAATTGTTGGAATGAACAGATATTTTGACGAAATTCGCAGCAGTTTTCACGATTGACATTCATTTATTTACAATTATGGATAAAAGTGCATTGCAAATCGCGCGCGCCGCGTATCAGCCCAAAATGCCGACCGCTCTTGCAGGGCCGGTGGTTGCCATCGAAGGAGAACCCACACAGTCGGTTTCCGATCAGGAAGACATCCAAAAACTCTTCCCCAACACCTACGGTATGCCCTATCTTCATTTCGAGCCTGCCGAAAAAGCCAAGAAATATGCTCAGGCCAACGTCGGTGTCATTCTTTCCGGAGGTCAGGCCCCTGGCGGACACAACGTCATTTCCGGTCTGTTCGACGGCCTGAAAAGGCTCAACCCCGAAAACAAACTCTACGGTTTTCTGCTGGGCCCCGGCGGTCTGGTCGACCACAAATACATTGAGCTGACGGCCGACATCATCGACGAATACCGCAACACCGGCGGTTTCGACATCATCGGTTCGGGACGTACCAAACTGGAGAAGAAAGAACAGTTCGACAAGGGTCTCGAAATCCTTCAGGCTCTCGACATCAAGGCTCTGGTCATCATCGGCGGCGACGACTCCAACACGAACGCCTGCGTACTGGCCGAATACTACAAATCCATCGGTGCAGGCGTCCAGGTAATCGGCTGCCCCAAGACCATCGACGGCGACCTCAAGAACAGCGAAATCGAAGCTTCGTTCGGTTTTGACACTGCCACCAAGGTCTACAGCGAAGTCATCGGCAACATCATGAGAGACTGCAACTCCGCCAAAAAATATTGGCATTTCGTCAAGTTGATGGGTCGCAGCGCCAGCCACGTCACGCTCGAATGCGCACTTCAGACCCGCCCCAATGTCACTCTAATCGGTGAAGAAGTCGAAGCCAAGAATCAGACGCTCGACGACATTGTCACCTACATTGCCGAAGTGGTCACCGACCGCGCCAACCTGGGCATGAACTACGGTGTGGTGCTGGTGCCCGAAGGCCTGATTGAATTCATTCCTGCCATCAAGAAGCTCATCGCCGAACTCAACGATATGCTGGCCGCCAATCAGGCCGACTTCAACCTGGTTTCCGACGACCACAAAATAGACTATGTGCTAGCTCACCTCTCCGACGAAAACGCCGCTATCTTCCGCAGCCTGCCTATTTCCGTCAGCCGACAGCTGGCTCTCGAACGCGACCCCCACGGCAACGTCCAGGTAAGCCTCATCGAGACCGAACAGCTTCTGGCCGAAATGGTTTCCAAGAAATTGGCCGAATGGAAGAAAGACGGCATCTACACCGGCAAGTTCGCCACACAGCACCACTTCTTTGGATACGAGGGCCGCTGCGCCGCTCCGTCCAACTGGGATGCAGACTACTGCTACTCGCTCGGTTTCAACGCTTCCCTGCTCATCGCCAGCGGCAAAACCGGTTACATGTCTTCCATCAAGAACACCTTCCGTCCCGTTGACGAATGGATTGCCGGTGGAATTCCCATCACCATGATGATGAACATGGAAAAGCGCAATGGCGAAATGAAGCCTGTCATCAAGAAAGCTCTGGTCGAATTGTCCGGCGCACCTTATAAATATTTCGTACGTCACCGCACGGAATGGGCACGCAACACCTCGTTCGTCTATCCTGGTCCCATCCAGTATTTCGGTCCGACCGAGGTCTGCGACCAGCCGACCATCACGCTCCGTCTGGAAGCCGCCGACAAGAAGAAAAAAGCCGAATGACGAAGAATCGGCGACAATCCGACAGATAACATTTTAACAATTTAGATTCTGTATTTTTGAAGGGATGACCGAAAATTTTCGGTCATCCCTTCATTTTTTTCATTTTTTCAATCAAGGAAGCACAATTTTCCAAAATCATTCTTATATTTGCCTATACGAATGTTACAAATATAATTACGCCCATCACGTTTTTAACTATTTTATCATTTTTCTCAATCACCTAAACTTTACGTCCTATGAAACAAAACTTTCTTGTGAGAAACGTCTTGCTTGCGCTTCTCCTGGTGGGAGGTACGTGCTACACATGGGCAGATGTCATCAAAGGAACAGTCACCAGTTCCGACGGTGAATCGCTTGTGGGCGTGAACATCATTCTGAAAAGCGATGCCAAGGTCGGTACGGTCACCGACCTCGACGGCGCATTCAGTCTGAACGTTCCCAATGCACAGACCGCAGTCCTCAAATGTTCGTACCTGGGCTTTGAAACTCAGGAAGTATCTGTGTCCGGGCAGAAGAATCTCAGCATCAAGATGCGGGAATCGAGCCTCGATCTGGACGACGCCGTTGTCATCGGTTACGGTACTGTCAAACGCCGCGACCTGACCGGCTCGGTCGTATCCATCGCACCGAAGGACATCACAGTCGCTCCGACAAACAATCTGATGGAAGCCCTTCAGGGCCGTATCGCAGGTCTGGACATCACTTCATCGAGCGGTGCCATCAACAGCAACCCCAGCGTCAGCCTGCGCGGCGTGCGTTCCATCTACGGCAACAACGATCCTCTGTTCGTCATCGACGGTGTAGTCATGCCGACTTCGACCATCGTATCTGACCTCGTCGTCAACACGGCCGACAATTCGGTGGTCATGAACGTCAACGACTACTTCAGTCAGATCAACCCCGCCGACATCGAAAGCGTCGACGTTCTGAAAGATGCCGCCTCTACGGCCATTTACGGTTCGGCCGGTGCCAACGGTGTCATCCTCATCACGACCAAGAAAGGCAAGGATGGCGTAGCCACCGTCAACTTCGACACCTATTTTTCTTTGAAGGGAACTCCGATGTACCGTCACGGTATGCAGGGCGAAGAATGGCTGGACTATTATCACGAAGCCTACCGCAATTCGCACAACGGTGCCGACTTCACCGACATCGCTTCCCTCTTTGGAGGCAACACCTATTATCTTGACGCCTACAACGCCGGCAAGTGGATTGACTGGGTAGATGAAGCCGTCAGCGCCGGAAACAAGGCCACGTCTCAGAAGTACAACCTGTCCATTTCGACCGGAAACGCCAAATCTCAGGTCTACAGTTCCGTTTCCTATACGAAGGATCAGGGTCTGATGGCATTGGAAAACGCAGACAAGGTGGTCTTCCGCCTGAATGCCGAACAGCAGGTGTTCGACTGGGCCAAGTTCGGATTTGTCACCAACAGCACCTACGGTCTGAACAACTCTTGTACACCTGTCTTTGAAAACGCCATTTCACGCCTGCCTCTGGGCGACGTCTACGATGAATTCGGCAATTTGAACTACTTCTATATCGGTCAGGATGCCGGTAACGGTCAGATTTCCCCGCTGGCCGACTGGCGCACCAACCAGTATGCCAACCAGACCAAGTCGATTTACCTTCAGCCGACTGCCTATCTCGAAATCAATCCGGTCAAGCCTCTGACTTTCAAAACTCAACTGGGCGGTTCTTTCGCCGATGTCAGCCGCAGCCGCTACTATGGTTCTGAGGCATACACCCAGACTCCTCACTATGTCGGATATGTCACCCCTTATGCTGAAATCTACGGTCAGAACGAATATGCCTACACTTGGGACAACATCCTGACTTTCAACAAGACTTTCAACGATGACCACAATCTGACACTGACAGGTGCCACGTCATGGAACTATCGTCAGATCATTGACCTCTACACCGGTTCCAAAGAACAGGATCTGGATGCATGGACCTACCATCGCATGAGCAACGGCAAATCCTTCTATTCAGACGGCAACTACAAACAGACACAGCAAATGTCTTATGTAGGACGTGCCAACTACAGCTACAAAGGCAAATATCTCGCATCGGCTTCCGTCCGTTATGACGGTGTATCGTGGCTGTCCGAAGGCCAGAAGTGGGATATATTCCCCTCCATCGCCCTCGGTTGGCGTATCAGTGAAGAAGACTTCATGGAAGGCACCGAAGACTGGCTGGACAACTTGAAACTCCGTCTCAGCTACGGTGTCACCGGAAACTCGGGCGGTATGAGCGCATATGACACGGAATCCGGCATGGTCACCTACCCTGCCAACATTTCCGTTGACGGTCCCAATTCACCGGCTGCCGGCGGTATGACCCAATACACGGGCACCTTCGGAAATGCCGGTATCGGCTGGGAAAAATCCTACAGCTGGAACGTCGGCATCGACTTCTCGCTGATGGACGGACGCTTTGACGGAAGCATCGAGACCTACAAGGTCAACACCAACGGTCTGCTGTATGCCCGCGCCATGCCTGTGACCACTGCCATCACCGGCTGGGGCTGGACGCTGCAAAGCTGGCAGAACCTCGGCAAGACGATGAACCAGGGTCTAGAAATCACATTGAATTCCCGCAACATCCGCCGCAACGATTTCACTTGGACCACCTCCTTCAACTTCACCCACCAGCTTGACAAGATTGTCGAACTGCCCGGCGGTGACTTCAAGGACAACAACCTCGGCTGGTTCTTCGAAGGCGAATCCATCAATTCCGTCTACGGCTACAAGTACGCAGGCATCTGGCAGGCCGACGAAGCCACAGAAGCCGCCCTTTACGGCTGCGAACCCGGTGCCGTCAAAGTGGAGACTCTGGTGCTTGATTCAGACGATCCCAGCGCTCCCGGTGTCCACCAGTATTCCGAAAACGACTATCAGGTCCTGGGCACCAGCACGCCTAAGTTCCTTGCCGGCATGAACAACAGCTTCACCTACAAGAATTTGGATCTGAGCGTTTATATGATGGGACGTTTCGGCCATCTGGTCAACTACAGCTACTACAGCGGTTCTGCTTCCGTCACCGGAAACCAGCCCACCGGTGTGGATTACTGGACTGCCGGCAATACGGATGCTTACTACTACGCTCCCGGTCTGACCTACAATCCTGGTGCCAGCGCCTGCAACTACGTTTCGGGTGACTTCATCAAGATCAAGAACATCACTCTCGGTTACACTCTTCCGCGCCAGTGGACCGAAAAGGCCCTCATCCAACGGATGCGTGTCTACGGTACCGCTTACAATCCTGCTGTCTGGTCCAAAGCTTCTCAGCTGAATGGTGTCGATCCCGAATCGTCTTCTTCGAGATACCCGCTTTACAGACAATGGGTCGTTGGTCTTAACCTGACTTTTTAACGTAAAGGAGATACGATTATGAAAACTATCATCAAATATGCTGCTTCCTCATTGACGGCTGTCGCTCTGAGCTTCGCCTTCAATGCCTGCTCGCTCGAAGAGAACAACCCAGGCGGTTATACCTTCGAAAACATGAGCCACACCACAAGTGGTTTCCAGACACTGGTCAATCAGGTCTATTTCGGAATGGAGAGAAGTTTCTATGGAAACATCAACAAGATCAACTTCATGGCCGTTACGGAAGGTGAAAGTGACCTTTGGACCTCTCCTCGCAACCGTAAGGAAACCAATCCCCAGTATTTCTGGTTCTTCGCCGGCGGTTCTCCCAACACCACCTATACGCTGAATTTCCTCTATTCTCTGTATGACGGTATCGGTTCGTGCAACACCGTGCTGCGCTACATCGACATTCCTCCTTACAATACAGCCGAAGAGCGCAATGCCAAGGCCGCCGAAGCCCGCTTCATGCGCGCCCTCTATTATTATCACGGTGTAGAACAGTTCGGCGCCATCACGGTGGTCACCGAAGATGACGACAAGATCGACGCCAGCGCCTATTCGCCCGCAAAAACGGAGCCGATTGACGTGTATGACAAGATCATCATTCCCGACCTGCTGTATGCCGCCCAGTGGCTGCCCGTCGGTGACGACTCCTACATCACCCGTCCCACCAAGAAGTCCGCTCTGGGTCTGCTGGCTCGCGCATACCTGCAGGCCAACCGCTGGACCGACAACGCCGAGTACTACACCAAGGCACTCGATGTGGCCAAGGATCTGATTGCCGACTGCGAAGCCGGAGGCACGAAGTACAACACCTATATGTATTCCAACTTCGCCGACGTATTCGCAGAGAGCAACAACCTCACCAACAAGGAAGCCCTGTACAAACACGCCTACTTCTCTTCTTCCGCCTACAACGGATCGAGCAACGGCGCCTATGTGCTGAATATGGAACACACCCAGTTCCGTTGCCAGACCACCAACTTCCCTGCCCGCGAAAACAACCAGACTTCGTATGTGACTTTGGAGGGTTCAGCCAACGGCAACTTCATGCCGACTCAGCATCTGCTCAGTCTGTTCGTCAACGAAGACGGCACTTTGGATCCCCGTTTCGCTCTCATATTCCAGAACGACTGGGAAGCCAACAAGGAGTTCACATGGACGGAAGACTATGCCAAAATGTTCGACAAAGACGCCGCCGCCGTTTCTGGTCAGGTGATAGCCGTGGGCGAACCTGCCATCGAGTTCATCATGCCGCAGGATGCCGACTATGCCACCAAGCAGGCTGCCAAGCACACCAGCAAGCACCTCATCGTGGATTATGCCGATGTGTACGACGATGCCGGCAAGACTATTCCGCTCACCTACGCATATGCCTATCCTTCAGAGGGTTATTTGGCCGATGGAACAACCGAGAACTATTTCTCGAACTATTATCCGTCGCTGACCAAGTACAACACGACCAATTTCTTCGAATCGAACGCTTCCAAGCTCCGTTTCGGAAACAACTCGGCTCTGCTGATTATCCGTATGTCCGAAATTTATCTGATTGCGGCTGAAGCTGCTCTGAAAACAGGTGAAGATCCGCTGCCCTATCTCAACAAAGTTCGCACACGTGCCGGTGCTACGGCTCTTACCGGAACCGCCACCATCCGCACTATTCTCGATGAAAGAGGTCGTGAACTTTGCGGCGAATACCAGCGTTACTACGATCTGGCCCGTACCGGCATGTTCAAGGATGCCAGCTATCTGCAGGAGACCAATCCTTCTCTGGCTCAGTTCTTCAGCACCGATTTCGTTCTCCGTCCCTTCGATACCAGCACCTTCCTGCCGTCTATCACCAATCCGGACGATTATCAGAACCAGGGCTATTCGACGGGTAAATAAGATTTGATTCCGGACAGGTATCTGTCCTCCTGAAACAATCAGGGTCAATGGTAAATGGATACCATTGACCCTGATTCATTTTGGAGTTCATCGACCCGGACAATCGGCGATTTCCAATTGTCCATAGTCAAGATTCACTCATACAAATAGAACATGCGTTCCATGAGATGCCATTTTTCAGCAGAAGTGCAGCCCTTCATCGTATTCTGGAAATCAGCCATATAATCTTCCCATTCGGCCTGACGGGGCAATGTGGCCAATTTGGCCATGGCGCTGTCCCATTCGAAATCCAGCGGCGTTTCCACAATCATGAACAGACGGGTGCCCAAGATGTAAAGCTCCATCTCCAGGATACCGACTTCTCGGATGCCGGCACGAATCTCAGGCCAGGCATAGGCCTCGCTGTGACGTTTGCGATATTCAGCTATCAACTCCGGATTGTCTTTCAAATCCATAGTTTGACAATAGCGCTTGACCGGGCCGTGGTATTCTTTCACACGGTATCCGTCTTTGGGAGTGACTTCTTTCATTGTATGAACGGTTTACAGGAAAATCAATTGGACGACAATGTAGACGGGAAGCAGAATGACGAAAGACATGCGCACCATATAACCGAAGAACGACGGCATCTTGACACCCTGCTCTTCCGCAACCGACTTGACCATGAAGTTGGGTCCGTTGCCTATATAGGTCATCGCGCCGAAATAGACAGCGCCCATCGACACGGCCTCCAGAATCTTTTCGGGGATGCCGGCGATTTCCGCCAAAGCCTCTCCATTGGCCACCATACCGGCTGCCACTTCTCTGAAAGCAAGCGCAGTAGGCGCATTGTCGAGGAAAGAACTGAGAATACCGGTCGAATAGAAGAAATGCCAAGGTTTGGAAAGGCCGAACATATCGGCATTCGACTTGAGGAAGGCCATGGCGGGAATCATCGTGATGAAGATGCCCAGGAACACGGCTGCCACCTCGATGATGGGGCGCCAGGAATAATGGTTCATTTCGCGCACTTTCCGGTCGGTCGTATACATCGAGAAGAAAATGAGGCTGACCAGCACGATTTCACGCAAATATTTCACCCAAACGGGAGAATTCTCATAACCGATCTGCGGGATGAAGGCTTCGTTCACAAAGGCGACCGCCACAACGACGCCCAACAGGAAAAGCAAATTCATCTTTCCAGAAATGCGGATGGGTGTGGTCTGCTCCAAATCCGCCTTTCGGCTGTCGATATGTTCCTTCGGATAATAGATGAATCTGTCAATCAGATAGTAGATGCCCAGAAGCAGGAGCCCTGTGACCAGCCACTGGGGAAACATGTGCAGGAACCAGGTGAAAGGCGCCCCTCTCAGATAGAACAGGAAAAGTGGCGGATCGCCAAGCGGGGTGAGCAGACCGCCGCAGTTGGCCGCCAATGCGATGAAGAACATCACCGTGTGGACCTTATACTCGCGCTGTCGGTTGGTTCCCAACAAAGGACGGATCAGCAGCATGGCCGCTCCCGTCGTTCCCATAAGGGAAGCCAACAAATAACCGAGAGCGAGGAATGCCGTGTTGGTCAGAGGGGTGGCCTTGATGTCTCCGCTGAGATGGATGCCTCCGGTAATCACATACAGAGACATCAGCAGGACGATGAACGGAAGGTAGTCGTCGAACATCTGATGGCTGATGACATCGCTCATGTCGTGGACAATGAGATACAGAGCTGTCGGGACACCCAACAGGAAAGACAGCAGCAGTTTGTTGACGTTGCGGCTCCACCAGCGGTCGGCCACAAGAGGCGCTATGGCTATAGCCAGCAGCATCAGTAAAAAGGGTATACAAGTCCACAAAGGCATTTCAAAGACTGAATCCATTTCCTCGCATTTTGAATGAAAGACAAAGATACATCCTTTTTGTGTATCTTTGAAGGCCAAAAGAATCAAATGAAAAAGTTTTTGTCACTTCTGTTGCTGCTCTTGTTCCATTTGAACGGAGTTAAAGCCCTCACCTACAAGCCATTGGGAGACGAGGCGCAGCTGTCCATACTCACTTGTTCGGCCGGAGATCAGGTCTGGTCACTCTACGGCCACAGCGCCATCCGCGTCCAAGATCCGGAGAACCGGCGCGACCTCACCTTCAACTACGGACTTTTCAGTTTTGACGCCCCTCATTTCATTTGGCGATTCTGCACCGGGCAAACCGACTACCTTCTGGGAGCCACCACGACAGCCCGTTTTGTCCAGGAATACGCAGAGCAGAACCGCAGAGTCACCGAGCAAGTGCTCGATTTAAGTCCGGCAGAAAGGGAAAACATCTGGAAAGCACTATATGTCAACCAATTGCCAGAGAACCGTTCCTATCGGTACAATTTTTTCTATGACAATTGCGCCACCCGCCCCCGCCTGATGGTGGAGAAGCACATCGAGGGAACGCTCGCATACGACAGCATCGTATGGTATCCGACCATGCGTCAAGCGGTCGCTTTTTACAATCGGGACTGTCCTTGGACTTGGCTGGGCATTTCGATGCTTTTGGGTTCCACCGCCGACCGCCCGGGCTCTTTCACGGACGAACTGTTCGCGCCCGAACTGCTGATGGACGCGCTCAGCCGCGCCACTGTCGACGGACGGCCCTTAATCCGCGAGACCAACATTCTCACAGACATCGACCCCGAGCTGTCTTCAAAGCGGGGATGGCCCGTGCCGTCGCCCACTCCGATCATGTGGCTGGTTTTCCTCACAGTCCTGCTGCTGGGCTGGCGAGAATTGAAACAGCGCCGTCACAATACGGCACTGGACACCGTTTTGTTCATCCTTGCCGGGCTGGCGGGCATCGTTCTGGCCTTTCTGGCCTTTTTCTCCGTCCATCCGGATGTCAGTCCCAACTATCTGCTGTTCGCCTTCCATCCCCTTTGGCTGTTGTTCCTCATCGCCGAATGCGTTCCGGCATTTCGCCGCAGCCAAGCGAGTCTCTACATCCGGATTCTGTTCTCCGTCATGCTTTTGACTGCCATTGGAGGCTACCTCATAGGTCCCCAATACCAGCATCCGGCGCTGCTGCCTCTGATGCTGGCATTGTTGAGCCGTTGTCTCTCGGGAATCATTTCTGAATCACGGGCTTCACATAAGAAGCAGCCGGAATCGGCATCTTTTTGAGATTCTCAGCCACGGTCGCGGCATTGAGTTTGGCGCCCGCCATATCGGTGTGCGTATGGTCATTCGGGAACATTTTGTCGACATATTCCATACCCAAAGCATCGTATTTGTCTGCCACCAGATTGTTGAGGTCCAGGAAATAGGCTCCCTCAACAGCCTCGACGGCCTGACGGGTCCAAAGCACATAGCTGTCATTTCCCCGAATGGTTTTCCCTTCACGCCACATAGCTCGGGGAATCAGACTGCAGGCTATGGGAGTGGCTCCTTTGTCGACGGCATCCTGCAAATACTTGCGCATATACCATCCGAAGGTGTGCACATCCAGATCGACACCCTCCGGTCCGATGGGATAAGTTTCGGTTTCCTCTCCCACTCCTTTCAAAGTGAAGCGGTTGCGGCTGTCGCCGAAACGGCCGCCGTCATTGTGGCCAAACTGGATCAGCACAATGTCGCCAGGCTGAAGGACCTCCAACACCTGATTCCAGCGGCCTTCTTCCATAAAGGTCCGGCTGCTGCGTCCGCCGATGGCCAAATTCTCGACCGTCGCAGAATCGGCGTACAGATAATCCTGCAGGAAAGCTCCCCAGCCCCACAAACCGTTACTGCCGTCTCCACTGCCGTTTTTGACCGTCGAATCGCCGATGACAAAGACGACCGGACGGCTTGCCTTGCGGCTCGAACCGGCTGCTGCGGCAGGCGCCTTTCTGTTGGCGGGAACATCTTCGAAAATCGGCGAATCGGTCAGAATGGCATAAGGATAGAACAAGATGGCCGAATCATTCATTTTCGGATGCGTATTTCGCAGCAATTCAACCACTTCCGCGCCTGCCAGCAACACAGGACCATAGCCGTGGGCGGCATAGTCGTTGACCGGTCTGTAATAATAGAAGGCCGGATCGAACGCCATTCCGGTGCCCACACAGGTCCCCTCCACGTGTCCTTCTTCCGTCACTTTGGACTGGACGGCATTCCATGCCAGCAACACCAGCGGACCGTAGGTCTGGGCATCCAACCAGCCGCGATTGATGGCCTTGGCAATGGAATAGCAGTAAATGGCGGTGGCTGAAGTTTCCAAATAAGAATCGTTCCGGTCGAGCAATTGGTGCCAGAAGCCATCCGACGACTGGCAAGCCTGAAGTCCCTGAACGTGTTTCTCCAGCGTTTCCAGAAGGAAAGGCCGCTGGAAATGATCGGCAGGAAGCACATCCAATATTTCAACGGTGGTCATCAACGCCCAGCCGTTGGCCCGGGCCCAATGGAAACTGGGATGCGACGGCATCGACTGCACCCATCCATGGCGGAAAAGTTTGTTTTCCGGGACGAACATCTTCTCCACAAACAGTTTGTACTGCCTGCAGGCTTCGTCGAAATAGCTGTTGTCCCTTGTCAGACTGCCCATCTGAGCCATGGCGGGAAGGCTCATGAACATATCGTCCAACCAAACCGAATTCCGCATGGGCCGGTTGCGGGCCAAAGTGCCGTCTTTCAGGCGGAACTGGCCTTTCATGATGTAGTCCATATAGTTGTCTATGTATGGTTGGAGCATGCCGCCGAAAGCGTAGCTGCGGCGGGGCGAAGCGGCTTGAGCGGCCAGTTGGAGGTCGGAACCTGGAGCCGGATCTGAACCGAAACGGCTGTCGAATGCGGGCGAAGCCGTTCGGGCCGCCGTCTGGGCGGCCCGCATCAGCGGAACAGATTTGATCATGGCGGCACACATGGCGCCACAGTCATCCAAAGCAGCAGGCTGAAGCACCTGACGCAACTGCGCATCCATGGGAGCGCCATTCTCCACCGCCTGTCGGAAATAAGGAATCACCTCTGCCAAGAAACGGAAACGGTCCAGCGTATAGTTGGTAAAACGTTCATCTCCAAGCGATTTTCCAGCCGCCAACATACCGGCGTAAGTCACGCCCCATTCGTAGCTGGTCAGCCGGAACGCCCCACGCTGCAAACGTGAATTCCCGTCAATCTCCGAATAGTCCGTCACCGCCTGACCGGTCTTTCCGTCTACCACGCAGCAGGGCGTGGAAGCTTCCAGAAATGTCAGCACCCGATTCAGCACCTCCTGAACGGATTCTTCGGTCGGAATGACATAGGGAACCTGATAATCGGGTTTCATCAGATGCAAGGGGGTATTGAAATCATTGACCGTCTGCTTCTGAGACTTCTTCTGGCTTTTGGGGGAAGACGCCACATCCGGAGCCGCAGCCAGCACACTCAGCGACACACACAGGCAAGACAAGATGGCAAGAGACTTCTTCATATATGCAATTATTTAATGATCAACACACTGAATGATTGAGCCGGCAATTCTGTTTCGAAAGAAGACGACAGAAGGGGCTGCTCGGTTTTGACAGGGACGATGGCCTGCGGATTGTCCAAGCTGTTCTCCACATTCAGATCGTCCGATTGCAGGCGGATGCATGTCAGCCGTCTGACGGCGATTTTCTTTCCGCCGTTCAGTTGGATTTCGAGTTTCTGCGGAGATGCGGATGCATTTCCCACTTTGATGACAATCCGTCCCTCATCGTCCTTCACTGCTGATGCGTAAAGCTGATGCTGACCGCTCAAAGCCTTTCCGTCGGTTCCGACGGCGGAAATGACGGCCGTTCCTTTATAAAGGCTGTACAACTGCTGGACATACCAGTTCGGAGTTTTCATACTGCGCAGATTGTCAAACCAGATGAGGTCCGGATTCCACTGCCAGCCGTCCACATGGGCGAACAGAGGAGCGTAGGTTGCCAGACGCACCACATCGGCATTCCGTTCGAGGCCGGTCATAAAGCAGGCCTCCGACAATGCGGCGCGGAAATTGTTCGCCTTGGAGGTCGAATAATCGTGAGAAGCATATTCTCCGGCAAAAACCTTCGGGCCTTTTCTGTCGTATTTGTCATAACGGGTGGCGTTGGCAAAGAACCAGTCTGGTTCCTTATAATAATGTTCGTCCACCAGATCCACTTTCAGACGTTTCATTTCGGGCCATAGGAAATCGAACTTTCCGCCTTCGGCACTGGGGCCCGCGCTTCCGACAAACTGGATTTCAGGATGCGAAGCGCGTATGGCCTTTACAAAGGGTTCCAGCCGATCGATGAATTCCTGTCCCCACTGTTCGTTGCCGATGGCCAGATATTTCAGTCCGAACGGTTCGGGATGGCCCATTTCCGCCCGCAGACCGCCCCATTCGGAATCGGCAGGGCCGTTGGCGAATTCGATCAGATCGAGCGCGTCCTGAATATAGGGTTGCAATTGGTCGAGCGGCACATGGGCCGACATGTCCTTGTTCTGATATTGGCAAGCCAGGCCGACACTCAACACCGGCAGCGGGGCCGCTCCGATTTCTTCCGCCAATTGGAAAAATTCATAGAAGCCCAATCCGTACGATTGGAAATAGTCGGGATAAAGACGGGTCGGAAAAGTGTAATGCCAACGGTTTTCGTTCAGAGGACGGTTTTCGACCGGTCCGACCGAGTTTTTCCACTGATAACGGGTGGCCAGGTCGGTGCCTTCGACAATACAGCCGCCGGGAAAACGGAAAACACCGGGATGCAGATCGGCCAATGCCTGTGCCAAATCCTTGCGCATACCGTTTTCGTGACCCATCCAAGTGTCTTTCGGGAACAGCGATACATGCTCCAAATCCACCGGGCCGCTGTTGCGGTTTTCGTAAAAAATGCGCAGAATGCCATGCGGTTCCGTTTTGTAAGCCGTCAATTCCACTTCATATTTCTGCCATTCGGACGAAGATACGGTGAGGTGGGCCACACTACGGTGTTCACGATCTTTTTCTATGATGTTATTCTGATTGTCAATCATTTCCACACGGATGACCTGAGTCTTTCCGTTTACACTGCGAGCCCACACGGAAAAACGGTAGACTTCCCCATCTCTGAAACCCATTCCTTTTCGGAAACCTTCGTTTTCGATACCGCTGAACTTGTCGCTGTGTCCAGACGGATTCAATCTGACATAGTGAGGATTGCGTTCGAAAGGCGCCTCATCGGTACGCACTTCCACCTGCCCGAAAACATTCCACCCCATCAGCGTCTGCGGAAATTCGAATGAACGGTTTTTGACCATTTCGGCATACAGTCCGCCATCGGCGGCAAAGTTGATATCCTCGAAAAAGATACCGTACATATCGGGATTCACCAGAGCCAAAGTCTTGTTGACCTGTATTTTCAGCACCTGAGTCTCCGGTTCGACGGCAAACAGCCGCACCGGCATCAGCAAAGCAGCCAAGAGGCAGAAAGTCAATCGTTTCATCATGAAAACAGTTTGAGTTGATTTTGTATCAAATATACGCCATTTCTATGGCTTTCACAACATCAGCCAGCCAAAGATTGTCAATTTCCAATCATTTTCCGTGTCGTCCTCCGTTTCGCAAAACATTTGCCGATCGGAGCATTAAACCATCCGAGGCTCTTTGCATCAAAAAGGCGGCTTTTATACCATAGTATATAAGAATGAGAAAATTATTTCTGACACTTGCTCTCTGTCTAACCTTCTGTCGGGCCTTCTCCATCGGCGGCATCAAAGGACAAATCGTCGATGCGCAAACCAAAGAGCCCATCGAATTCGTAACCGTTTCCATCAACACCCTCCAAGGCGAATTCACCGGCGGCACCGTCACCGACGCCAGCGGTCTTTTCATGGTAAGTTCCTTAGAACCAGGGCAATACACCATCAGTATAGCTCTTTTGGGTTACAAACCGCTTGAACGCAAGGCCACGGTAGGCAATTCTCTCGTTAATCTGGGAAGAATTCTTTTTGAAGAAGATTCGAAACTGATGGAAGAAGTGCAGGTGACAGGTCTCGCCAGCACAATGCGTTTCGATATCGATAAAAAAGTGTTCAGTGTAGGAAGCGACATCGCCTCAAAAGGAGCGTCGGCCTCCGAAATCCTCGAAAACATTCCCTCCATCGAAGTGGACCAGGATGGTGCCATTTCCTTGCGCGGCAATTCATCCGTAACGGTATGGATCAACGGCAAACCTTCGGGACTGACCGCCGACAACCAGGGAGACATACTCGAGCAGATGCCCGCAGAGACCATCGAGCGTGTCGAAGTCATCACCAATCCGGGAGCCAAATACAGCGCCGAAGGTACGGCCGGCATCATCAACATCATCCTCAAGGAAGATGCCGCTACCGGTTACTATGGAAGCATTCAAGCCGGAGCCGGTCTTTACACCAATCCACTTCGGATGGGTGGATACAACACCAACGGCAGCATCAATTTCAATTCGGGCAAATGGAGCGGATATGCCAGTTTGGGACTCAGATCGCGAAGCCGCATTACCGACAATCAGACGGACCGCACCTATGACGACCTCACCTTTCTGAACCAAGACGGCGAAGGTGTCGGCGGCGGCACCAATCTGTTCTTCAGAGGCGGTTTGAACTATCGTCTCACCAGCAAAGATGAAATCGGCTTCGGCACGTTCGGCATGCTAGGACGCAACAGAAACGAGACCATCACCGATTATCTGAGCAACGTCCCCGGCTTTTACACCGACAGCCGCCGTACCGCATTGAGCGAAGGCACTATGAAGGGATACAATTTCGATATGATGTATCAGCACAAATTCGCCGAAGAACACACACTCGACTTTTTGGCATCGTACAATTCATGGGGACGCGACGGCTCCACCACATACTCTCAGAAAAAGCATTACATCGATGACAGCGTAGATTCGACCTATCAGAAGCAGGTCGACCACGTCACGCCTCACGATTGGAATTTCCAATTGGACTACTCCAACAAATTGAACGAATCATGCAAAGTGGAAGCCGGTTACAAGGGAACCATTTCCCACGAGGACAGCCCCGTCGAGACCATCAGCGGCACTTCGGCGGAGAATGCCGTCAACGATCCCAGCCTTTGGAACCGTTTCATCTACCACCAGCAGATCCATGCCGTCTACGGTTCCTGGTCTCAGAATATCAGCAACTTCGGCTATCAGCTCGGATTGCGGGGAGAATATACGGACATGTACACCCAATCTTTGGGTTTCGGTCAAAGCACCGACGATGTCGACCTGTACAAGAATCAGTATTTCAAGCTGTTCCCTACTTTGTTCCTCACCTACCGCCTGACGGAAAACGACGAACTCCAGTTCAACTACACCCGCCGTATCAGACGTCCTTTCGGCGGGCAGCTCAACAGTTTTCTCAACATCACCGACTCGGCCAACATTTCTTATGGCAACCCCTACCTCATGCCCGAATACGCCAACAGTTACGAGTTGAACTACATCAAAATGTGGGACGACATGCGGCAGACGCTGTCTTTTTCGCTCTATTACCGTGACGCGGAAGACCTCATCCAGCGCATCAGCTACCTCGACGGGCTGATTATGAAATCCTCCAGTGCCAATATCGGAACCTCCACTTCGGTCGGTTCCGAAATCGTAGCCAAAAACAAAATCGGGCAAGCCGTCGATCTGACGACGACCCTCAATCTGTATTACTACCATTTGGATGCTTACGATTACGAACCTCCTGTCGCTCCCGGCACACACATCATCGGTGAAGCACAAAGCGATTTCAACTGGAATGCCCGGATCATCGGCAATGTCATGTTGCCCAAAGACTGGAGTCTGCAAGTACGTGGAGACTATCGCGCCAAAACCATTGTGGCACAAGGCTACAGGCTGCCGACGTACCGCATCGACGGCGGTGTCCGCAAATCCATCGGCAAATGGAGTATGAACCTCAATGTCAGGGATGCCCTCAACAGTTTCAAATTCCGCACCAACACACAAGGCACCGGATACGAACAGGTGGCGCGCCACTGGCACGGAGGCCGCAGGGTCAACCTCACCCTCAGCTACAGTTTCGGCAACATGAAGCCGCAGCCCAAGAAGCAGAAAGAAGGCAACAGAGGCGAAGACGAAGATGGAGAAGGATTCGGTGGCGGCTTCGGCGGCGGAATGGAAGATTGATTTTTCCGCATCTAGCAACGCAAAAACGCTCCGGCCGTCGACCGGAGCGTTTTACGTTTCCAAGCGTTCCCGATGTCAAAGCGTCTTGCGCTTCATGGGAATCAGCACCGGGCTTTCCGTCAGGCCTCCGGGAACGGTTTCCCAAACGTCAAAGGTAATAGGTTTGTAAAAGACACTGACCACATTGATATCCTTGAATATGCGCCAGTCCACACCTCTGCGGTCATAATCCGCAATCCGATTGGCCGGCATGTCGGTCACTTCAATTTCAATCTGATTCTTCTTTCCGGGCTTCAGATATTTGCCCACATTCATCTGATAAGGGGCGCACCAGACTTTGCCGGCATCCTGTCCGTTGATGCGGATTCGTGCACTTTCATAGAGCCCGTTTCCAAAATCCAAGACCCAATCGTCGGCTTTGACCTTCGGCATTTTGAACTCCAGTGTGTACACACCGCTGCCAGCATAGTTGGCAGCCTGTTCTGAAGGCAGTTCAGTCCATGAAGTCGGCTTGCCCTCCATAATGAAATCGCCCTCGATGGCGGGTGCGCCATCGGTAAAATGGAAATTCCACTTGCCTTCCAGAGCGACATGCTCCGCGTTCGGATGCTTTTTCAGATAAGATGCCGGCAAACCGACGGCATATGCCGGCCACTTGGTTTCAAGTTTATCAGCCGAAACGGCATCTACCGAACTGCCCGCGCCATTCTCAAGCGTACGGAGAATCAGAGACTCGCCGGGCTGAATCTGCAGATACACCTGGGTCTCTCCCCTTTCCTGACGGATCGGAGCCAGACTGACGTCTCCTGTCAAGGGATCGAAAGCCAGCACATTGTCGGCCGAATGGCCCAGACCGACCCATCCGTCCACAGTCCGATCTGTCGTCATCGAAAGGAAGTAAACATGTCCCTGCTCATCGCTGCGACGCGCCCATTCCAAACCGAAATCCGACATAGGTTCACGAGTCAGTCGCGAGGCCGAAAGCAGCATGTTCAAATCGTCAGAGGCCAGCAACTGTCCATTTCCATAGGTGACAGACAACAAAGCATCTTTCATTTTTTCAGATGTCAGACCGAGTCCGTCGACCAAAGACTTCAGTTGAGGGCCTTTTTCATTCTTTTCCATCAGTCCGGGCACATCGGAAGGAAGACAGCCCAGGAACATCACGCAAGAGCCTTTTGAAGCCAGATTCAGAATCTGCCGCAGCGTTTCCAACGGCATCACTTCACAGGAAGGAACCAGAATCGCCTGATAGATGTTCTTTCCAGGTGTTTGAAGTGTGCCATTTTTCAGGCAACCTGTGGCGGCCAGCTGATCGTCGGAAATATAATCGAAATCGTAGCCGGCCGACAGAATGTCGTAAATGGTCTTGTCGAAAGACGGCAACTTTTCGTAAAGTTTATGGATATCGAAGGCCAGATAATGGTTCTTCAGATCGCTGCCAGCAAAATAATTCTCCCAAATGTCGTAAATGGGGAAATAGAGCAACAGTTCGTTGTCCGGTTTCCCGCGCTGCATGAACGACTGCACGCGTGTGATATAGAGATTGAGGGCATCCATGTCCCGGAAAATCGTATTGTTCGGGTTCACCAGGATGGAAGCGTAGAACAGCCATCCGGGCCATGCGGCCTCCTTAGGCGTGTAAGGAGAACCGTGGTAGAACACTCTGTTGACGCCATTGGCAAACAACTGGTCCATTTCCGGCTTGATCAGTGCCAGTGATGTGCGGAAATGTTCTGTGAGCCAAGTCATGCTCTCACTGGATGTCAGATTCTTGCCCATGACATGGGCGGCCGAAGAGGCATACCGCAAAGTGGCCGGATTGGCATCGTTCCTGCGGATGTCCGAATCCACTCTCAGGCGGGGAATGTCAAACTGGGTACATCCGAAAGACTCGCACTCGGGAATATCGACAGCGCCATACAGATCGAGCAGGTTTCCGGGCGAACCGTGAGCCTGGTTGCGGACGCTCATTCCATGCTCGTGACTCCAAGCGGCCCAAGGACGCGTGAAGTTGTCCAAAAGCATCTCCGCCAAAGTACGGCGATAATCGCATATGACACGCTGTGCAGTTTCCTTGTCTCCATCACCCATGAATTCAGGCAGATAGTCCGCCAAATCGTAGCCGCGACGTTCTTTGAACTCCTCCAGCAGATTTTCGCTCCAATCGGCGCCGTACACTTCGTACGAATCATTGAAAATCGTATGGGGCCACTGGGCGCCAGACTCGCCGAAAGCCCTGTCGAAACGGCTCAGATAATGTTCCAGCGAAGATTTTTCCAAATGGTTCATCACAAGTCCTTCCCCTCCGGGAGCGGCGCGTTTGACTTTCTGGTTGGTCTTTCCGCAATACAGGGCCAGCAGCCGGCCTTTCTGTTCAGGAGCGAAAACGAGTTCGTCACTCTCAGGCAAAGGCAGACGGACACGACTGCCGTCCTCGCCGACAAACATCAGGGCCTGCAGACTTGAAACACCCTTCTGACGCGGATCCAGCACTTCCACCGACAAAGTCTGAGCCTTGAATTTCTTGACCCGGGCTTTCGGATTGACATATTCCGGACTCAGTTCGTAGGTTTGGACAAACTGTTTCGAAGCCGCATATTCGGGACTCATATCCTCACCGCCGCCAAAAGGCCAGCCCGTTCCGCCATTCATGTCGATGTACATTCCCAGCCGGGACGATTCCTTCAGCACATGAGCGTACATGTCCATCCACTTCGGAGACAGATAATCGATATCACGGGCTTCCTCCCCCTGTACGCCGTAAATCGGCGTGATTTCCAAAGAGCCGATTCCGACGTTGCGAAGCTGCTCCATATTCCAAGTGAGATTGTCTTTGTCCACGGCGGAGCCCAACCACCACCAACGGCTTCCCGGCATGTTCTCTATGTTGAACTCGGGCCATTCGCAAACAGAAGCCTGACTTTCGGCCTGTGCCAATGACAAAGGTGCCGTCAGAAGGAAAAGCGCGGCAAACGTCAGAAATGATTTAACTCGGTTCATAGCGTTGGATTGTTTTTGGTTGACAAATGATATTGCGATTCATCTTCGATGACATTCAGCATCTTTACCGTGGCCTTGATGGCAGCTTCCGTCTGGTCCGGATCCAAACCGTGAGTTTTGAATATCTTCCCGTTCAAGCGCCAGGTGATGGTCGTATGTACCAGGGCGTCCGTCTTTCCTCCGGGCGGAATCGTCACCATATAGTCGATCAGTTCCGGAATCGGCTTCTCAAGCTGATGATAAATCTTCCATAAAGCCTTCGTGAAGGCATTGTACTGACCATCGCCGGAAGCCTCCTGCTGATACACCGATCCGTTGATTTCAATCTGAACGGTTGCCACAGGTCTGAGTCCGTGAGTCAACGAAAGCGAATAATTCAAGACCTTGATGTTCTGCTTTTCGGGATTGTGCTTCAAAACATCCGAAACGATATAGGGCAATTCTTCAGCCGTCACCAGCTGCTTCTTGTCTCCCAATTCGATGATGCGGGCCGTCACCTTATCCATAGACGTTTCGTCAATATCGATTCCCAGAGATTCAAGATTCTGTCGGATACTGGCTTTGCCCGAATTCTTGCCCAAGGCATATTCGCGGACCCTTCCGAAACGCTCGGGCACCAGGTCATTGCAGTACAAGCTGGCCTTACAGTCTCCATCGGCATGAACTCCAGCCACTTGTGTGAACACATTGTCGCCGATGATGGGCTTGTTGTTGGGAATGCGTATGCCCGAACAGGTTTCCACCAGCTTGCTGATGGTATAGAAACGGTTTTCCTTAAGACTTGTCTGAACGTTCAGCTGATCGTGAAGAACAGCCAAAACACTGGTCATCGGAGCGTTGCCCGCCCGTTCGCCCAAACCGTTGACCGTGGTGTGGACACAAGTGATGCCGGCCTGAACCGCGCTCAGCGTATTGGCCACAGCCAAATCGTAATCATTGTGAGCATGAAAATCGAAACAGAGGCCCGGATAGCGTTGCAACATCAGGCGGCAGAATTCATAAGTCTCGCCCGGTGAAAGAATGCCCAAAGTATCGGGCAGCATATAATGGCCTACAGGCAAATCCTTGAGCGCATCCATCAGAGCGAACACATAGTCTGGTCCAGTCTTGATGCCGTTGCTCCAATCTTCCAAATAGAGATTGACCGAGAGGCCAGCCTTGACAGCCAAATCGACATTATGGCGGATGTCGGCCACATGTTCTTCCAATGTCTTGCCCAACTGGCCCTGAAGATGTCTTTCAGAGCCTTTGGCCAGGAAATTCACCACTTTAACCCCCGCTTGCGAAATCCAATCCACGGACAGGCCGTCATCGATAAATCCAAGGACCTCCACCCTATCCGACAGATTGCGGCGCAGAGCCCAGCGGGCAATCTCCGACACCGCTTCCATTTCACCTTTGGAAACGCGGGCAGAAGCCACCTCGATGCGGTTTACGCCCAAATCATCCAACAGGAATCGGGCAATGCTCAATTTCTCCTGCGGGGCGAACGACACTCCAGAAGTCTGCTCACCGTCACGCAATGTCGTGTCCAATATACTGACTGTCATATCTTTTTCGTATTCTTTATTTCTTCTTCAGCTTTAGCCAACTGTTCCGGGCTGCCGATATCCGTCCAAGAGCACCGACTTTCATCCATCATAGTTATGGAATAGGAACTTGCCAGACGCAAATAGACATCCGTAATGGAAAAAGCCCCTTCTTCCACCATCAGCGACAGGAGGCGCGGATGGATGCAATGGATGCCCATAAAACCCATTCTGACACGATCCAACTCCGGCACTTCAGGCCTTGAAATCTTCTGCTGTCCGGTTCTGACATTTTCCCATCCGCAAAGCTTACCTTGCGGATCGAAAAGGAAATACCGGTCGCTTTCAGTCCGTCTGACAGCCAAAACAGCCAGACTCTCCGTTTCACGAATCAGCTGCAGGGAGTTTTCGGCAAAGCCGCGCAAATCCATATCGCACAAAATATCCACATTGTGCACCAGGAAAGGGTCGTCTCCCAATTGAGCCGCCATTTTTTTCAAACCGCCACCGGTCTCCAGCAGACAGTCACGCTCATCCGACACACTTATGCTTATCTCCGGGTGCATTTCCGCATAACGGTCCAAAGCCTGTTCGACCAGACCGGCAAACGCATGGACATTGACCAAAAAAGAATCGGCTCCGGCTTCGCGCAAGCGGTCCATCACCCGATACAGCATCGGCCGACCGCCCAACTCGACCAGAGCCTTGGGACGGCTCTGCGTCAAAACGCCCAAGCGGGTACCGAGACCCGCAGCAAAAACAACAGCTTTCATAACTTTGCTTCAGACGATGCAGCCGAAATCGGCCACATCGTCCAACGCAAAGATAACTCATTTTATTCTTTCTGCAATTTCTCCGTCCGACTCTTATTGTCATTTACGATGGTGATCATATACATTCCAGCCGACATTCCCTCCAAAGAAAAATTGAAAGACTGGCTGGCGCTGTCCACATCAATCGTTTCGCTCCTCAGCAGTTTTCCGTTCAGGTCTGAAATAGCCACAACCGTCTTGCCGACAAGTCCTTCGGTCTTAAGCGTAAAGCCCTGATTGGCAGGATTCGGGTAAATGAAAAGTCTTTCAGGACGGACACCGGACAAATCGGTCGGCGACAAATGCAGTTCCTTTTCGGCAGACTGCCCGCAACGGTTCACGGCTTTCACGGAAATCACGCCGGAGCCCGTATAGGGGATATTGACACAGACAGTCTCACCTCCACCCTCAAATGTCCAATGCTGCGGATATACGCTCCACACATAGAAAGACGCTTGTGGCACAGGGCTTATCGTATAGTAATACTGGCCCGCTCTTACAATGACGCTGTCACCGAAAATTTGTTCCGGAGAAGAAGGGGCATCACAGACATTGAGCGCTAGAGAAACAATGCTGTCTGCACCGTTTACTGCCAAAAGCGTATCCAGAAAAACAAAATCGCCAGGCAGCGTTTGCGCAGAGATGGAAAAACCATGATTTTCATATATGTCGCCCAGGCAAATGCTGTCGTGCAGTTCCGTCAGAATCGGCGCCAAATCCAAGGGACTGAATCCGAACGTATAAGTTTGTTCCTCAGATACGGAGTCCAACAAGAACACCCTATTGTCAACCACCCAGGCCGATCCGTCCGGCAGAGGTTTGCCATCAGACCTGACGACAGATTTCACCACACGTCCCGACAAAGACGGCAGCATAGGGATATCTGCGATTTTCCAACTACCGGCGGCATTGGCCGATACCAACAGTTCCAACAGGCTGTCAGAAGCCGGCAGAATCGTTTTTCCCCATTCCGAGACGCCGAATGGCTGAAGTTCAAACGACTGACCGTTATCCGCCATCATCCCTTCCGAAATTCCATCCCGATTGTCATCCAACAGATATCTTGTGCCCGATTCCGTGTCTATTCGATGCCTTACGAAATGCCACTCGGGCCTTGATAAAAGCGCCGAGTTTTCCAACAGATCGGATGACCAGCAGCAGGCAAGCGAGTCGGGGTACGAATGGGATTCCCGCCAAGGAAACGACAGTTTTCGGCACCTGCCTGGAGCAAGTTCGCAAGTCACCGTGTCCCGATGTCCATCCAGCCAATGGTTTTGTAGTATCAGACCGGGAAACGCATCGTCTCCCGAATTGAAAATGTCCACAACCATATCTTCACTTCCTTCCAAGGGCAGGAAGCCCATCATTCGCACATTGCCTTGCGTCTTCAAAGCCAAGGTACAGGGATACAGGATGCCCGTCATCTCCGCGCCTGAAAAAGCATCCTTATACACGACCGTTCCAGACAGCCGGAAGCTGTCAGATTCAGCCCATTCGAAAGAAGGCTTCGGAACAGCCTGAAACTGAATCGAACCATCGGTTTGAGGGCCGATTTCCGTTTGCCCTTGAGCATACAGGTCGAAGCGATCGCTCACATCTTCGCCACCGAGGTTCTCCACCATAAGGTGCCATTGTCTCAACTCGACGGCGGCTTGCGCATGTAAGTTGCACATATTGAGATATCCTTGCAGATAAGGACGATTCAATGCCAATTGCTGCCGTACAAGAAGTGATTCAGACGACCACAATTCGCTCGTCCAGACATCTTGGACAAGGATGGATGATTCCGAAAAGACAGATCCTGTCAAAGGAATGGAATCCGCCTCATTTGAAAAGGTCGGATTTGTCGGAATATCCGAATCCGTTTTCTCAACATATCCGTAAAAGCAGATATGGTCCACTTTGAAAGTGCCGGTTTTTGTTTCTGCATTCCAGGCATACCACCTCAGGCGGATTTCATCAGACGAACTGGCATTCAAATCGACACGATGGCCACCAGATTCAGCATCAACATCATCGACGGCAAACGAATTTCCGTTCAGTACGCTTACAGCGCTGCTGTTTCCAAGATATGACGCAGGAATACAGCTTTGAAAGCCGTCCAGACTTGATTTGACCGCATAATTTCGGACTCCGGTCAACGAACGGCCTGCAGAGAATATCACATAGGCCAAATGAAGACGGTATCCGTTTTGAGGAATTAAGGCAAACTCATAAAACTGGGCACAATCTTGAGTCGCATAATCCATACCGTCACAAGGCCAGCCTTTGAACGAAAAGACGGCTTTAGAAGTGGGATTTTCACTCAATTGAAATGGATTCTCCTCCGATGCGACAGCTCGGAAGGGAACGAACTGCAACCCTTCCACAAAAGGCAAGGCTGTCGGATCGGCACGACCGTTCTGGCCCGACACGACATCATCGAAATCAAGAGTCAGAAAAAGATTTCCAGTCTGATTACCAGCAGATTGAGCAAAAGCCTGTCCACAACAGCCTCTGATAAGGACAAGCATTAATAGCAACATCAGATGCCAGGTCTTAAAAGGGGACGGGCTGCCCGAAAGAAGTGCGCTGCAAGATAAATTGTTTCTCATGACACATTAGATTAATAGTTAATTTTATATGTATTTCATTTTTCCACAAAATTAACCACAAGTAAAATGAAAAACAAATTCTTTCAATAAAAAATTCGACTGTCAAACAGCAAATCTTGCAACAAAAAAAAGGGTCGCAAACTTTCGCTTGCGACCCCTAAGACGGCGACTACCTACTCTCCCACTTGCGCAGTACCATCGGCGTTATCGGGCTTAACTTCTCAGTTCGGAATGGGATGAGGTGGATCCC
>JAZQNO010000016.1:0-28255 GCA_045627385.1 Bacteroidales bacterium | reverse complement strand
AGCATTGCCGCTCCAGCTGAAATGACTCACGTGAGACTGGTTCCAGGAGCCCCACGAACCGTACTGACTGCTCTCGAACCAGAATGCGCTGCCATCATAATACAGGTTTCCCCTGGAGAAATAAACCTGCCTGTCTCCGGCTACGCTGAACTTGCCCGGAAGTGCATATGCGGGCTTGAACCCTGATGCGGTGAAAGTGGCGGGGGTGATTCTGCTGCGCTCGATGACAAGTTTCTTGCCCGTGAGTTTCTTTACACAGATATCGCCATCCGTATCTGTAAGGGTGATGGTCACATCCGAATATCCATCCAAGGTGCCGTCATTGGCGTAATGACACGGCATGGAGATATAGAAGTCGGTGCCTTCGCTGCTGAGAGCAACTCCGGCCTCTCCGCAGTCAAGGGTAATGTAATGCCTGGCATCAAGAGGTCCGTCCTCTGTCTCGTCCTGCATCAGGGGCACCAGATTGTAGTCATCATTGATGAAATCGACAAAGACGCCTGACATAGGTTCGCCTGCCTGCACAGTTATGGAACGTATGACCGCCGTACCCTTCACGGTCAGGCGAAGCATGCCTCCAAGGTTATTGAACTTGAGATCTGCCATTCCGTCTTCCTGGCATTCCGAAACACTGACCATAGGAATATATCCGTCTGTGGCGCCGTATGTCTGTTCCGTCTCCCAGAAGTAGGTGTCGGTTCCGGTCTTGACCATTTCATACGGATAAAAAGCCGTATACATCTTCCACTTCTCGAAAGCAGGTTCCGTATAGCTTTTGTCAAAAGGGTAGAACATATCACCAGTCTGCCAGTTGAAAGTCCCGCATGAGCGGCCTGCATATGTGTTATCAAGCGTATACTCTGCGTACCAGTCCCGGTGACTGGCGTCTATCACGAACAGTTTGTCCCCCACGGTCCAGACCACCTTGTAACCAACGGTATCGTTGCCGCTGAGCGCGGTCCTGGTAAGGCTGTTGCTGATGGTGGCTGTGACGACACTTTTACCTGCCGTGGGGTTGTTTTCGTATTCAGAGGACTGTCCGTTGCAGGATGCCATTGTGAATGCCATTGCAAATGCCGCTGCGACGGCTGCCATTGCGATGATGGTTTTCTTCATAGTGCTGTCATTCTTATTATTCCCAATCGCTTTCGTCATAACTGTATGCGCCAAGAGTGAATTTTTCAGTATTGTCTCCGTAAGGGCTGGCGCACAGCACACCATATGCTTTGACTTCGATGACTAAGGCGCGTGGGGCTTTGTATTCCATTTTTCCCATATTCAGTATGAATGAACCACTTTCATATTGACAACAAAGGTAGTTCTATCCGTCTAAATTGAAAAGGGATTGACTGAAAAGATACATCATTTACGTCCCTTTCCATATTTGTGCAGCCAGACGGTTGTGATGTCACCTGTACTTTTGAAAATTATTGTTTATCTTTGGCTCCGGAAGCAATGACGTTTCCGACAAGAATGTTATCGATTATGAAAAAGGATTTTTTGCTTGCTGCGGCCATTCTCGCTTCGCTGACTTGTTTCGCACAGTTCCCCGGCGGCGGCTTCGGCGGCGGCAGACCGAGTCTCGGCGGTGACCAAAGTTCACAGACCAAGGCCGAATATTCCGAGAAATTCACAGACATCGACTACGTTGGCGACGACCAGGTTTACCACAGACTGGACATCTATCTGCCCAAAGAAGTCAAGGATTCCTATCCCGTCGTGGTCCACATCTATGGCAGCGCCTGGAGCAGCAACTCCTCAAAGGGCATGGCAGACATCAACACCATCGTGGCAGCTCTTCTGAAGGCAGGCTACGCAGTCGTATGTCCCAACCACCGTTCCATCAGCGACGCCAAATGGCCCGCACAGGTAAACGACATCAAAGCGGTTATCCGCTACGTCCGCGGCAACGCAGCCGAGTACAAGTTCGACACCTCGTTCATCGCCACGTCGGGCTTTTCGTCGGGCGGTCACCTTTCGGCAGTTACTGCCCTTTCAAACGGTGTGAAGATTGCCAAGCGCGGCGATGCCGAATATGATATCGAAGGCAGTCTTGGTGCCTGCACCGAGCAATCGAGCTATGTCAATGCCTTCTGCGACTGGTCGGGTCCCACCGAACTGCTGCAGATGGAATGCGGCAAAGCCATGGTGTTCGGCGGCCCGGGCAACACTCCCGAAGAACGGCTTCTCGGACTCAAGAAGGCCGATGCCGGCACTGAAGACAACTTCATGCTGCTCAGCGCCTCGGGCTACCTCGACGAGCACGATGTCGCCGGCTACCTGTTCCACGGCGACGCCGATCCTGTCGTAGCTTCGTGCGTGAGCCAGTTTCTCTACGACCAGATGCAGGCTGTCGGTGTGGAAAGTTATATCCATCGCGAGCCTGAAGGCAGTCATGGCATGGGCATGTATTCGGAAGAAAACCTCAAGAAGATGACCGATTTCCTGGATGCCCAACGCGCCGCTGCCGGAATGTCCTCAAAGCAGTAAAGCGTATACGCCACAACTTCGTGAATTATCCATATCCTTGTTCGCAAATACAGCCCTAACAATGAAAAAAGCATCCGTTTTCGCCATTACTGTCTGCCTGTTCTCCTGGGCCGTCTTCGGCGTGGTCTATTTGGCCACAGGAAAGGACCTGGCCTCCCACAAACTGCTGCTGACAGCCATCGAGTCGCTCTATATGCTGTTCCCGATGACAGTGGCCGGCACCCTGCAACTCATCCGCAAGGAGCCTTTCAAGAGCACCGGTCTGCTGACATTCAAGCCCAACTGGACCTGGCTGACAGCTCTGCTGCTGCCCGTCCTCTGCCTGACGGTCTGCATCTTCATCTCCGCCTGCTTTCCAGGCGTGCGTCTCCACTTCGGTGCGGAACAGGCCATCAGGCAGTTCGGCATCGACGAAGCGACGGCGGAGACCATGCGGGAGCAGCTTTCGAACATGCCGCCGGTGCTGTTTGTCGGCGTAGAGTTGCTCAGCGGCCTTCTGGCGGGATGCACCGTCAACGCTCTGTTTGCCTTTGGCGAAGAATACGGCTGGCGCAACTACATGGTCAGCGCTCTCAAGGGTACCGGATTTTGGAAGAAAGCCCTCTTCATCGGCCTCGTATGGGGAATCTGGCACATGCCCCTCATCCTTCTCGGTCACAATTATCCCCAACATCCGGTTCTTGGTGTCGGGATGATGTGCCTGTTCTGCTTGCTGGCGGGAACCGTCGAACTCTACCTTGTCCTGAAATCGGGCTCTGTCTTCCCGGCGGCCATCTTCCACGGCACATTCAACGCCATCTGCGGCCTTGTGCTGATGCTGGTTGAAGGCGGCAACGACCTGACTATAGGCATGACGGGCGCCGCCGGACTCATCACACTGGGCCTTGCGGTCATCGCCATCACCCTCTACGACAGGCATGTTTCCAAAGACTGGATCACCCGCTGAGAGATTCCTTTTCAACGGAAAGAACCGATGAACAACCTCGCTCCGACAACATACGCACTCGTTACAGGTGCCAGTTCCGGCATCGGATACGCCTATGCCCGGGAGCTGGCCTCCAGAGGCTACGGCATCATCGCCGTCAGCAACGAGGGACCGGTCCTTCAGGAAAAGGCCGAAATCATCCGCAAGGATTTCGGTGTGGAAGTAGACAGCGTAGAGATGGACCTGTCGCTGCAGCAGGCCGCCGCCGAACTTCATGCCTGGTGCGAGCAGCGCGGCTACCGGGTGGAATTTCTGGTGAACAATGCCGGCGTCTATCACGACCGCGATTTCCTGGACGATACCGAAGCGTTCAACTCGCTCATACTCATGCTCCACGTCTATACACCCGCCATGCTCGAATATCATTTCGGCAAAGACATGGTGGAGCGCGGAAAAGGCTACATCGTCAATATGAGCAGCGTCACTTCGCGCTTCGGCGCCCAGCGGCTGGCTGCCTATTCGGCTACCAAAGGCTTTCTGCAACTGTTTTCCCGGGCCACTCATGTGGAACTCCGTGACAAAGGCGTCCATGTGACCTGTGTACGGCCGGGAGCCGTAGCCACGAGCCTCTACCACCTCAAACCCTCGGCCATGCGCGCCGGTCTGGCCATCGGATACATCACCACTCCCGAAAGGCTCGCACGTCGGGCCGTGAAGGCCGCCCTCAGAGGGCGCGCACAGATCACCCCGGGTTTCTTCACCCGTCTGCTGCAGGTGCTGGTGGGTCTGATTCCCACCTGCGGCCTTCGTCTCATCCGCAAGTGGAAACTGTTCTGACGCCCCGAAAACAGCCTTATCTCACCACTTTGGTAAATTCGGGCGTCTGTCCGTCGAGAGCCAGCACATAGATGCTGCTCTCCGACTGCTGGCCGGGCATACCTTTCCCGACTGCCGTGAAATCGTATTCCACACCGCCCGGAACGGGGCGCGAAGCGACAGAAACAGGCTCTCCCAAAGGCATCTCATACGAACCGCAAGCCGCATTGAAAATAGCCTCTTCCTCGGCAGTCACCTCTCTCTTTTCGGAGAATTCGGGCAGCGGATCCACTTGACCTTCTTTGAAACCGGCTTCGACGAGAAAGCGTTCAATCTCGGCGGGTGCTTTGGAAATGCGGGCATTGCGCACACCGTAACCTTCGTACACTTCGGCCTCAGGAAGCAGACGGCACAAATCGTCGGTGCTCGATTCCAGTCCACCGCTGCCGAAGGTGCAGAAAGTCACCACCTTCTTTCCTTCAAACTTTTCGGTCTGAACCAGCGAAAGCACCGGACGGGCGGCCACGCCAAACCAGACCGGATAGCCCAGAAACACGACATCGTATTTGGAAATGTCGGCCTTGAGCGGTTTGACCGGAGACAGCGACTGACTCTCGCGTTCGGCGAGACAACGCTGAACGGTTTGTCCGAAATCGCCCTCGTAGGGCTGCTCCACATCGAAAGCCTCGATATCGGCGCCCAGACGGGAAGCCAGGTCTTCGGCCACCGTCTTGGTGGCACCGTACTGTGAATAATAAAGCACCAGCACCTTGGGCCGGTCGGAAGTGCAGGCGCTAAGCGCTGCAGCAAGAGCCAGAATCATCATCTTTTTCATATTCGATACAATTAGAATGTCAGCAAACGGATGGCATTGATGTTTCTTCCGCATTGGCTGCCCTCCCTGCGGGCAGAGAAGAAACGCTCGTCGGAATAGGTGCACGTCCCGTCGACAGCCACCTGTCCGGCGGGAATTCCCGCCTGCTCCAGCAGCCAGCGGTTGGCGGTTTTCAGATCGATGTGATGACCTCCGAGCATCGTTCCGGGGACAAGATCTCCGTCGCGTCTCCAGATGAGATCCATCGGGAAACCGGCCTCTCTGAAACGGTCGACCACCTCTTCACCCACCTGAAAACTGTCGAAGCCAATGCCGGGGCCCACCACAGCCCTCAAGTCTTGCGGCCGCGTGCCGTATCGGTCTGCCATCGTCGAAACCGTCTCCAGCACAATTTTCTGCACAGTGCCTTTCCAGCCGGCATGAATGGCGGCCACAGCACCCTGCACGCCATCGTAGAGCAGCACGGGAATGCAGTCTGCCGTCCGCACGCCGATGGCCAGCGGCAGGTCGGTCACGAGGGCATCATAGCCTTCGAAGTCTTCGCGCGTGAGACCGGGACGGTCCACCACCCCCACCTGACAGCCATGCACCTGATGGCCGCAGAGGACAGGATAAGGAAGCCGGGCGTTCCTCATCGTGGTGAATGCCTCCACCCGGGGCGAAATCTTGTATGTGAGCAGTGCGTCGTCGGTCATAATCCAGTCAGTTGTAGCAAAATTGCTATCGAGTATCAAAGGTAGAAAAAATATGTATACCTTTACACGCCGAGACAGAATCTCAGACCTGCGGAACGGATCATTCTATGAAAGTCCTCATCGTAAACACCTCGGAAAGCAGCGGCGGCGCCGCCGTAGCGGCCAAAAGGCTGATGTCGGCCCTCAACAGGAACGGCATCGAGGCCCGCATGCTGGTGCGCGACAAGACCTCAGACGACGACCGGGTCGTCTCCATCGATGCCACCGCCTGCCGCAAACGCCTGAGCCGTCTGCGCTTCCTGCGCGAAAGACTGACCATTTTCCTGCGGAACCGCCTCGACCGCAAGACCCTGTTTCAGATTTCCATCGCCAACAGCGGCACCGACATCTCCCGCCATCCGCTGGTCAGAGAGGCCGACATCATCCATCTGCACTGGATCAACCAAGGATATCTATCGCTGGCCGACATCCGCCGGCTATGCTCGCTGGGCAAGCCCATAGTCTGGACCATGCACGACATGTGGCCCTGCACCGGCATCTGCCACCACGCCAGAGAATGCGAAGCCTACAGCTTCGACTGCAGGCAGTGCCCGTTCCTGAAGTCGTCATGCAACCGGATGGCCCGAAACGTGCTGCTGCACAAAGAAAAAGTCTGGAAAAAAGCCGGCATCAGCTTTGTCGCCTGCAGCGACTGGCTCCGCCGGAGAGCCTCCGTCAGCCGACTGACGCAAGGCCACACCCTCGTCAACATCCCCAACCCCATCGACACCGGTTTCTTCGTACCCGCAGAGACGGCCAGCCCGTCCGACGACAGGAAAATCCGCATCCTGTTCGGCGCGGCCAAAGCCTCCGACAAGCGCAAAGGCATCGATTATTTCGTGGAAGCCTGCCGACTGCTATCGGAACAGATACCCGCAGACAGCCTCACCGTGGTCTGCTACGGCAAGGGATCCGAAGAACTGTCGCCCCTCATTCCCTTCGAAGTGGAATCGCTGGGCTACATTTCCGGCATGGAGACCATCCGCGACCTGTACCGTTCGGTAGACATGTTTGTGATTCCATCGCTCGAAGAGAACCTGCCCAACACCATCATGGAAGCCATGGCTTGCGGAGTGCCCTGCGTGGGATTCAAAATCGGCGGCATTCCCGAAATGATCGACCACCTGAAAAACGGATATGTGGCCCGCTACAAATCGGCCGAAGATCTGGCCGCCGGCATCCAATGGGTCGTCGACAACAACCGCGACGGTCATCTGTCGGCCGCCGCCCGCCGGAAAGTGCTGGACTGCTACTGCGGAAGCCAGGTCGCCGCACGCTACACCGCCCTCTACGAAAGCCTCCTCGAAAAAGACTGAGCTTTTCCGACAGGGAATTGGCGTTCTTCACCTCCAGAATGGTGTTGCGAACAGAAGCCAGTGTTTTTCCAGAGAGTCTGCGAACGGACTTTTCGAAATCCTTCGAGTATTGCACCCTCATATTTCAAGCCAGTTTTCGAAATCCTCGGTTTCCTTGTCCGCAAGGACCATGCGGCCCTCCGGTCTCGTCTTGCAAAGATACTGATAGACAGACGCATCTTCCATATCCTCCACAGACTTTTCAAGAAGCGTCTCGATGTAGTGTTTCAAATTCGTTCCCTCAGAAGCCGCTCTCATCGAAAGAGCCCGGAAGACGTCTTCCCTGATATCGATGTTCTTGCGCCTTGAAGGCATGGCACGACCCGTTTCCATAATGATTCTTTTGTTTGCCGCAAATATATACCGTATATTTCATATACACAATATACACTTAAAAATCGCGGACCGTGTAGTACACCGGTTTGCGCTGGAAGTCGCGGTCGAACAGCAGCGGGAAATTGTTGGCGCCCAGCCAGGAATTGCGGTCGCTCAGATTCCAGAAAGTCACACACGAAATGTGGTCGCTGTAGCGGCGCATCACCTCGAACAGCTGCGCATACTTGTCGTTCTGCCTCTGCGCCAGCGAATCGGCCAGCACGACAGCCTGGCCCCGGCTGAACTGCAGACGGCCTCCGCCCTCGTGATTGACACGCACGTCGAGCTCCGTGATCTGGATGTCGTCCACCAGTTCCAGATACATCTGGATGGCCTTTTCGAAATCCTCCATGTCGGGATTGTCGTAAATGTTGTAATGGCCCTGCATGCCGATGCCCGTGATGGGCGCGCCCTCAGCCTTCAGCTTTTTGACCATATTGTAGATATAGGTACGCTTGGCAGGCGTCCAGGCGCTGTAGTCGTTGTAGAACAGACCGGCCTCCGGATCGGCCTCGTGAGCGAACTGGAAAGCCTTCAGGATAAACTCGTCGCCGCAGAGCTGATAGGCCCGCGAACGGCGGAAAGTCTGTTCGTAGGGAAGGTCCGGATTGCCGGCGTCGCTCATGGCCTCGTTGACCACATCCCAGCAGTAGACCACATCCTTGTAGCGGTTCACCACAAACTGGATGTGCACCCGCAGCGAATCGTAGAACTGCTCCTTGGTGGCCGGCACGAAATGGCCCTCCTCATCGTTCTGTCCGAACATCCAGTTGGCGAACTGGCTGTGCCACACCAGACAATGGCCGCGCATCTTCAGACCGTTGGCCCGGCAGAAGTCGGCAATGGCGTCGGCCTGTTCCAGACGCCACACACCCGGCCGCGGATGAATCTCACCCGGCTTCATGCAATTCTCAGCCGTAAGGCTGTTGAACTCCTTCAGAATCAGCGCCGACTGCAGCGAGTCGGTCACATTGCGCGGCGTCACGGCCACACCCATTTTGAAATAATCCCTATAAGCGTCCTTCAAGCCCGGATCCTTAGGACCGCACGCGCTCAGAAGCACAAGAGAAGCGACAATAGAAACTATACTTTTCATCGTTATTGAGCATTACCTTCATCTTCGTAATCGTCCGAGAAATTGACACTCAGACTGTCCGGATTGGATCCGGACAGAATCGAACCGACCGGGTTCAGTGCAAGCACTTCAATCTGCGGGGGAAAATAAGACATCTTCATCTGCTGTTATCTCTACTTGTTCAACACCTTCTCACCGTTGATAATGACAATACCCTGCCCAGGGGCATCCAGCCGCTGCCCGGAAAGGTTGTAGATTCCCATCACGGTCGAGCCGTCTTCGCGAGTCTCCACCGGCACAAGACGCAAGCCGGTCGTATCGCTGCCGTCGCCCAGGGATATGCCCATGGTGCGCGCCATGGAGCCTTCCAGACGCGCAGGGCCCGACAGATAGGCGCGGAATGGAGCCACGGTAAGCTTGTTCTTTGCGCTCTTGATTTCTCCGTCACTTATGTAATACAGCGACTTAAGTTCCTCCGAATCATCAAACACCATGTTCTCGACAGAAAGGTTGCCATTCATTTTCCAGTCAATCATATCGATCGGATTGACACTGTATTCAAACACATAGTCGGCACTGACAAAACGGTACAAGGTATCCGGCTTTGTGACACGGAATATGGCAGGTGTACCCGCTTCCAGCAGCTCGGTTGCAGTGAAGTCCAGCTGCGTGCCGTCGGCGTTCGTGCCGACAAACTGATAGTAGCGGATGTAGTCATCGGACTTGACACTGTAGGGCAGCACGACGGTGCCGTAGTTGCCCGTAATGGTACGGCTCGAGCAGACAGCGTTTTTGTCGTTTCTGTAGCCTACATATCTGGGATACACGTCGCAAGTGATATCCTGCTCCCAAGGCAGACCCACGCTGGCTTCGTTGCTCCACCCGTTTACCCTGAAGCAGAGTGTGCCGTCCTTGAGATCCTCATCGGAGAATTCAGTCACGCCCGCTGTTTGCCCCAGATCGGTCAGGTAACTGTGGCAGTTCTGCACAAGGATATCATTTTCGCCGCGGGCAAATCCCATTCCATCCTCCGTGCCCGTAACGCTGCCCGCATTCCAGCAGCCCCTGATAGTCGCACCATGCTTGGCATATCCGCAAAGTGCGGCAGACTTGCTGCCGGCGGTGACATTGCCCACATTGTAGCAGTTTTCAATCGAGAGTTTCAAAAGATTGTCGGAATAGATGGCACCAATCAGGCCACCGCAGTCGTAGTTGCCATTGATGGCAGCCCCGTTGCCGCAACCCTCTATCCGGATGTATCCCTCCGTATTGGTCTTGTGCTCGGCATAACCGATAATGGCACCCACGCCATTGCCGCCAGTGATTGAGCCAGATTCAATCACCAAATTGTACACCTCTGCCTTCAGCCCTGCCACCCCGATGAAACCGACACCGTTCTTTTCCTTGTTGTCGGCAGTGGTGAGATGGCTGATGGTGTGGCCCTCGCCGTTGCAATATCCGACAAAGGGATGCTCGTAGGTACCGATGGGCACCCAAGTGACTGCGCTGCAGTCTATATCCTCTTCAAAATAGACGATGTAATTGTCCTTGGCTCCGCTGTTCACATCATTGCGCAGCCTGTTCAGGTCGTCGAGGGTCGAGATCAGATACACATCGCTCAGTTCCCTCAGATTGACTTCTTCCTGCGAGGGATCCAGTACCGGATACGCGTCGCCACTGCCCTGACGCCATGGCCCGCTGCTGCCTGCATCTCCGTTGAGATAGTTCGCAACCATGCCATTCCCAAGCAGTTCGTCGGTTACCGGAATCCTTGCCACCGCATCCTCATCGTAACGGTTCGATCTGTAGTAGTTGTCTGACAGATTGCTGACGATTCCGTCATAACCGCTCACATGGCCTATCGGGTCCGATTGTGTATCATCTTGTTCAGCGACGACATTTCCCACATTGAGACAGTTGCTCACCCGGTCGGCGAGATTGCATTGGCCAAAGATGCCACCCACTTTTTCATAGCCGCGGATTTTGCCGGCATTAAGGCAGTCGGTGATTACCGACCTTGTCGGCATATCTCTGACATAACCGACTATACCACCCACATAGCAGTCGCGGCACCACAGATTTCCATAGTTGGAGCAAGTGTTGAACGCGGATCCTTCACACGCGCCGCAAATGCCGCCGATTTCGTCATGCGCGCCCAATTCGGCATCAATGAGACTTATCAGCGACATGGTAATGCCCGTAGCGGCAATGATGACAGTCACCGTAAACGCACCTATGCCGGCTGTGGTCACAGACAACAGGCACAGTTCTACACCGAAAGAAGCGGCCGAAAGACCCAGGGTCCCGATGAAAGATGCGAATCCGACAGACAAGTCAAAGTTCTGTTTGTCGTAAATGTCCTGCAATTCTTTCTCCAATTCATCCTTCATGCCTCTTGTATGATTGATGAAGACATTTTCCTCACAATGCATTACGGCACCGCTGTTGACACAATTGGTGAAGATGGACTGAGTACCGTAGCCCACAAGACCCCCGACGCGGTCGTCGAGCGCTCCGACCGAGGCGAAATTCACACAAAACACAAACTGGTCGCTCTTGCTCTCGCCCACAAAGCCGCCGGCATATGCATTGCCCCAGCTGCCGTCGGCATATACGGTCGAATAGGCGCTGTTGCTGCAGTTGCAGTAGATGGAATTGACACTCAGTCCCACAAAGCCTCCGGCGCGGTTGCCGTCGACGGTCACATCATTGCCCATGCATTTGACATTGCGGAAATCGCAGTTTTCGGCCTTACCCACAATGGCACCGGCATCATCATCGTCATTGAAGATAGATATGTCCGATAAAATGACCTGGTTGAAATTACAGTTCTTGGCTGTGGAAGCCACGGCCCCGATGTCATCATCATCCCATTCAATGCGGAAATACTGGATGACAAGATTTTTCAAAGTCGCACCCTCCATTGCCTTGAAGACCGGATGGTACACCCGGTTCTTTCCATTGCCGAGAGAGTAGAAAACTGTTTCTTCCTTTCCGTCGATTATTTTCACACCCTCTCCGTCGATAGTTCCACGGAAGGTAGTGCTGATAGTCTTTATTTTTGAAAGATCAATGTCGGCTGTCAACTTTATGTAAGCCTCAGGATTACTTTCAACTGCCTCTTTCAATCCAGCAGCCGAGTCCACATATTCAATTTTCTCTGCCCGGGCAACAGCAAAGGAAACCAGCATCAGCAAAAGTGTGACACACCGTTTCATAACTCATTTATAGTTGCATTGTTATTGAGGGACAAAGATAACAATAAACAGTGGACTTGAATTTCATTTCCAGAGATTTTCATTTAACTTTGGTCCATCGGAAAGAACTTCACAACTGGAAACATATGAAAACTGTCATCAGATTCAAGACACTCCTCTTTGTCAGCATCATCCTCGGACTCAGTGCCTGCAGCAACAGGCAGCCCGCACAAGACACCTTCTGGCTCGGAGCCGACATCAGCGGCATCACCGGCAGCGAAGCACACGGCGACCGGCTCTATTCCTACGCCGACAACCGGAGCTCCGACAGCCAGTCTCAGGCCGAGCAGCCTGTCGAAGCGACAGCACTGATGAAACAGTTGGGGCTGAACGCCATCCGGCTGCGCGTATGGGTGGATCCGCCACGAGGCAGATGGCAGGACTCCAGTTCGCATGCAGGGCTCTGCGACAAAGAAGACGTGCTCGAACAGGCACTGCGGGCCAAGGCACTGGGCATGGAAGTGATGATCGATTTCCACTACAGCGACTGGTGGGCCGATCCGGCCAAACAGCCCATTCCCAAAGCCTGGAGAGGCCATTCCTACGAACAGATGAAAGACGACCTCAAAGCCCACACGGTGGAGGTGCTCAGCCTGCTCAAGCAGAATGGCGTGGAGCCGCGCTGGGTACAGGTGGGCAACGAGACCAGCCACGGCATGCTGTGGAGTGTGCTCACCGACGAACACGGCTGGGAAATAAAGGATGAAAAAGGCCGGACCACTATCACAGAGCACATGGGCCATCTCAACTACGAGCCCGAACAGTATGCCGGATTCATCGATGCGGGCTACGAAAGTGTGAAGTCGGTATTTCCCGAAGCCACCGTCATCGTGCACATCGACAACGGCTTCGACAGCCTCCGCTTCGACCGCAACCTGGGTGTGCTGGAGCAGTACCATGCCCGCTACGACATGGTGGGCATGAGCCTCTATCCCTATTGGCACCACAAGTCGAAAGGCGATGCAGCCGACCGCATGATTGAGGATTGCGCCAAAAACATCGACCATGTGTTCCGGCGTTACGGCAAAGAATCGATGATTGTGGAAACCGGCGTGGAAGTGGACGAACTCGATTCGGCCAACATGGCCGAAAGTGTGCGGCAAATGCAGGAAATCGTACGCATGTCGCGCCAGGCGCCCCATTGCCACGGACTGTTCTACTGGAACCCCACCTGCCGGCCCGGCGGCTACCGCTTGGGAGCCTTCGGCTCCGACCGCCGGCCTACGGCCATCATGCGCGCTTTCACAGAATAAAGGCTTTCCCCCGGCCCGACGCCGAAATCGAGCAGTTCGCAGAAGCGTCGCATGCCGGCAGTGGAGGTTTCGCGGATGTGAGTGACGCGGCTCAGGTGCGCGGCGGCGGCAGGATCGGGATCAATCATGTAGATGGGACAGGAAGCAGGCGCGTAGAGGTAGAGACCTGCGGCCGGATACACCTGCATGGAAGTGCCCACGATGAGCAGGATGTCGGCCTCGGAGACGGCCTGGGCAGCCAGTTCCAGATAGGGCACCATCTCGCCGAACCACACGATGTGGGGGCGCAGCTGGCGATGGTGAGGACCGCCCTTGTCACCCAGACCGATGCTGCCGTAGCCTATGTCAGTGACATATTTTTCGCTGTAACCGTCATCTTCGGTGCAGCAGTCCACAGGGCGCACCTTGGTGAGCTCGCCGTGCAGATGGATGATGCGGTGACTGCCGGCCCGCTCGTGGAGATTGTCCACATTCTGGGTGACCACGGTCACCTCGAATCGGTCTTCGAGCCGGGCGATGAGCCGGTGCGCAAGGTTGGGCTCCACCGTAGCCAGCTTGCCGCGGAGCCGGTTGTAGAAATCGAGGACCCGCTTGGGGTTGTCGTACCAGCCTTCGATGGAGGCGACCGCCTCGACGGGTTCGTCGTCCCAAAGGCCGTTGCCGCCGCGGAAAGTCTTGAGCCCGCTTTCGGCGCTGATGCCGGCGCCCGTGAGCACCACCAGTCTGGGTTTGTCATCCATGGGAATCGTCATTGGAAACGTTTGCGGTTCATTCTTCAAAATCCACCGGTGTGGCCACGTCCAGATCGAGCAGTTCGGGGTGCTGGAAGAAATATCTCATCAGTTTGATGCTTCTCGAAAAGTAGAAACCGTCGGCGATGCGCTCGTCGATGGTCATGCCCAGTTTGATGCTGTTGCGCATGTCATAGGTGCCGTCTTCAGAGAAGAACGGGCGCAGTTTCTTTTCACCGATCACCACGAAGAACGATATGGTACCGCTCTCGAACAGATGGTGGTAGTCGGCGCTCATGCGGATGCTGCCCAAGTTGGAGATGAACACGCTGGAATAGGTGGGGTCGCCTTCGCTGAGCGACTGAGGATAGAGGTCGTGATACTCGAGCCGGCGCAGCGCCCAGGCCAGAGTGCGCCACAGGAAGCGCGGCAGACGCTTGAGAAAGTCCATCTGGTTGGAGACGGTTTCCTTCTCGCCCTTCACGCGCACCTTGGTGACGAAATCGCGCACATAGTCGTGCACCTGTTCCAAGGGCGAGCCGCCCTGCTTGTCGAGGGTGAATTTGGCGATGGATTCTTCGGAATCTTCGTCGAACTGGCGCTTGACCACAAAGGACAGCTTGATGTCTTTGCGCTCGTAGTAGCGGTAGGCGCTGATGAAGTAGTTCATCTTGGGCCTGAGCAGCATGGTTTTGGCCAGTACGGCCGAGATGACGTGGAACCAGGTGTAGGGGAAATCGGGATGGGCGGCGTTTTTCTTTTCCAGATACTTATCCACGGCGGTGATGTCGAAGACTTCGTTGAGGACGGCTTCGTTGTCGCTGCGGGTGGGCATGATGTAGGGCATCATCACGTGCATGCCGTCTAGTTCGCCCAGATACCATCCGTCGCGGCGGTCACGGCGGTCGCGTTTGCGTTTCATTTCTGAACAGTCCATAAAAATCGCTCTATATAAATGTGTATGAATAAGCTTGGATGGGGCGCTCATTTTTCCAGCAGACGCAGGATGGGGAGCACCCATTTTTCCTTGTAGGGATGCTCGCGCAGGGGCAGGTTGAAATGCGTGCTCCCTTTGAGCACGGTAGAGGCGTGGGTGAATTCGCGGAAACCCCACTCACCGTGGTAGGCGCCCATGCCGGAGTGGCCCGTGCCGCCAAAGGGCACACCTTTGACCATCATGTGCAGGCAGACTTCGTTGATGCAGCCGCCGCCGTACTGGTGGGTCTGCATGACGCGGTCGGCCCAGCGGATGTCTTTGGTGAACAGATACATAGCTAACGGATGTTCGCGGCTTTCGACAATGTCGAGCACTTCGTCCGCCTTGTCATCGTCAAAGGGCACCACGGGCAGCAGGGGGCAGAAGAGCTCTTTCCGCACGATTTCTTCGTCGATGCCGACGGGATAGATGAGAGTGGGCTCGTAGCGCAGCGAGTTTTCGTCGCCCTGGCCGCCAAACACGATGCGGTCGCGCCAGCGCTCGGCCAGTGCGGCGCATTTGTCGTAGGCCTGACGGCTGATGAGGTGTGGATATTCCTCGTTGGCACAAGGAGTCCGGCCTATCTGGCGGCGGAAGGCGTCCTTGAGGGCTTCGAGAAAATCGTCGGCTATTTCTCTGGCCACGGCTATCTGGTTGATGTTGATGCAGATCTGGCCAGCGTTGCAGAGTTTGAAGAAGGCAATCTTGCGCGCCGCATCGCGGATGTCGGCGTCTTTGCGCACGATGCACCAGTTGCCGGTTTCGCCGCCCAGTTCCAGAGCCACGGGAGTGAGATTGGATGCGGCTGCGGCCAGCACGTGCTTGCCCACAGCGGGCGATCCGGTATAGAAGATCTTGTCCCAGCGCTGCTCGAGGCACATGTCGGCCACTTCGTGGCCTCCGTCAATGAGAGTGACATATTCAGGCGGGAAGACTTCGGCGATGAAGCGTTTCAGCACCTCCGTGCAGTGCACCGACTTGGCGCTGGCCTTGACCACCACGGTGTTGCCGCCGCACATGCTGGCGGCCACCACGCCCAGGGTGAGCAGCAGCGGAAAGTTGAAGGGGCTGATGACCAGCGTGACACCGTAGGGCATCTTGTAGACTTTGGTGCTGAGACTGGGGAAACACATCAGTCCGCTGAAATGCCGTTCGGGGCGGGCCCAACGGCGCAGACCGCGGAGCATTTCGTTTATTTCCACCACGATGGGTCCGATATCGCAGAGATAGGCTTCGGTGGCACTGCGGCCCAAATCGAGCCGGAGGGCTTCTTCGAATTCTGTTTCGTGGGCGATGACGGCGTCGCGGAGTTTGCGCAACTGGGCAAGACGCCATTTCACATCGAGGGTGGCACCGGTGCGGAAAAAGGCGCGCTGGGCTTCAACAGTCTTTTGGATGTCGGCAAGAGTGTATGACATAGGCGAAGGGGCTTCAAAGGGGTTTGGGAGTCAGCGTATCTGGCGTATCCGGTCCAGCGTGTCAGCTATCCGGCGGCCGGAGAAGACGGTCGGGGCCGAATAGTTGATGGAATCGAGGGCGATGGCCCGGGTCAGAGCCTTGTAGTCGGCAGGGTTCACAACGGAGCCGTCGAGCCGGAGGTCGCATAGCGTCAGCAGGTTTTCCAGCGCTTCCAGCAGGGCCTGCGCATCGGGCAGACCGCAGTGGGCGGCCAGCCGGGCCAGCTGCGCGCGGCAGCTGTCTTGCTGAGCGCGGAGCACGGGCATCAGGCACAGGGCGATGGCCTGGCCGTGGGGAATATGGCAGCGCCCGCCGATGGCGTGGGCGAAGGCATGCACATAGCCGGCCAGTTGCTTGTTGATGGCGTTGCCCCCGTAGTGGGCGGCCAGACACATGGCACCGCGGGCGGCCACGTCGTCGGGACACCGTTTGAGCTTGGGCAGGTTTTCAAGGACCAGACGCACGCATTCCAGGCTCTTGTCGCGGTCAGAAGGCAGGCTTTCCACATCGGCCAGCACGCCTTCCAGTCCGTGGCTGAGGGCATCGATGCCGCAGGCGGCGGTGATGGCCCAGGGAGTTTGCAGGCCGAGCTGGCTGTCGAGCAGGACAGCGCGGATGTCGAGACCGGCTATCACAGCCGCGAACTTTCCGCCCGAGGGTTTGCAGATGACGGCGCCCACGGTGGTTTCGGCGCCGGTGCCGGCCGTGCTGGGGATAGTCATGAGGGGCAAGGTCTTGCGCGGCACAATGAGAAATTTCTGCAGCAGCAGGCGGGTGGGCAGGCATTTCAGCCGGCAGCCGGCCGCAATCATTTTGGCAGTGTCCATCACCGAGCCTCCGCCCAGTGCGACCAAGCATTCGGCTCCGCATTCGCGCGCCAGCCGGCGGCCTTCTGCAATGTAGTCGAGACGGGGTTCGGAGACGATGCCGTCATAGAGGCTGCAGCGGATGCCTTCCTCGGCGAGCGACGCTTCGACGGCCTGCAGAAAGCCCAGGTCGCAGAGTGTCCTGTCGGTGAGTATCAGCACACTGCCGAATCCTTTTTCGCGGCAGAGGGCGCCCAGCCGCGAACGGCAGGCCGGCCCCGTGAAGACATCGGGCCGGGGCATGGGGATGAGTTTCATCACTTTGCCCGGCAAGCGGCGGATCAGTTTTCTTGTCAGATACAGACAACTCATATCGTTTGGATTGGCGAAGGATTGTCGTTCAGAGCTTTGTTTCGCGTTTTGTCTTGCGTCGGTTCCACGTTTGATTTCGCAAAAATATAATTTTTCAGACGGCTTGCCAATCTTTTTTTTGATTTCCGTATGACATTTTTCAAAATCCTCCATATATTTGCAACTGGAAATTGTCGGAAAAAGCAAGAAATCTATGGCAGACGGAAACGAAAGACGCGGCGGACGCAGAGCAGGCGCAGGACGGCCCAAGGGAGACGGCAGGCTGTTTTCGTTCCGGTGTCCGGGGGAACTGGCCGAAAGGATCGGTTCTCTGGAAAACCGGAGCGAGTTCATCAATGCCAGCCTCCGCAGGGCGCTGGAGGGGCCGCCGGCCGCGGGAAACTCGGGCGGAGACCTGTCGCACCTGGGAGAGACGGTTCCGGCCGCGGGCGTGAAACCCCTGCATCTGCCCTACTTCGACCTCAATGTCAGAGCCGGATTTCCCGTGCCGCTCGACAACGATGAAAAGTCGCAGGACATCGAACTGCTGCGCATGCTCTGCCCCCACCCCGAAGCCTCCTATCTCATTCGGGTGCAGGGCGATTCCATGGTCGATGCAGGCGTCTTGAGCGGCGACATCATCATTGTGGACAAAAGCAGGCGTGACCCGGGTCCGAAGGAAATCGCGGTCTGCGAAATCAACGGCGAATACACGCTGAAACATTTCGTGCGCGAAGACGGCACGGCCTGGCTGGTGCCGGCCAATCCGGCCTACCGCCGGCGGCAGGTGCGCGAGGGCGACGAGTTCAGCGTCTGGGGCACCGTCACCTACATCATTCACAAAGCCAGAGACTAGACGGCCATGTGGGCGCTCATCGACTGCAACAGCTTCTTCGCCAACGTGGAGAGGGCGTTTCATCCTGGACTCAGGCACAGGCCTGTGTGCGTGCTGTCAAGCAACGACGGCATCATCGTGGCGCTCACACCCGAGGCCAAGGCGCTGGGGCTGCACCGGGGCGACGTGCTGTTCAAGGTGCGCGACACCGTCGAACACAACGGGGTGGCGGTGTTTTCGACCAACATGATGCTGTATGCGGCCATGTCGCAGCGGGTTACCGGCATCATCCGCCAATGGGTCGATGTGGTGGAGAACTACAGCATCGACGAGAGTTTCGCCTGCCTGAACGGCTACGAGAGCCGCTACGACATCGAAGCGTACATGCGCAGCCTGGCCGAGCGCATCTGCCTGTGGACAGACATTCCCGTGAGCGTGGGCGTGGCCCCGACCAAGACGCTGGCCAAGATCGGAAGCAAGTTCGCCAAGCAGTATCCGGGCTACCGTTCGGTCTGCATGATCGACACCGAAGCCAAACGGCGCAAGGCCTTGGAACTGTTCGACCTGGCCGATGTCTGGGGTGTCGGGCGACGGTCCTTGGAGAAACTGCGCAGTCTGGGGGTGAACACGCCGCTGGAGTTTGCCGACAAGTCGGGCGAATGGGTGCGGCATCATTTCAGCAAGCCGGGCCTGGAGACTTGGAAGGAGCTGAACGGCTGGCCCTGCATCGACACCACGGAGGTGCTGATGCGGCAGAGCATCACCACCAGCCGCAGTTTCGGCGAGATGGTCTCTTCCCTCGGCGAGGTGAAGGCTTCGGTGGCCACGTTTGCCGCCAGCTGCGCCAACAAGCTGCGGGCCCAGGATTCGGCGGCCGGCTGCATCACGGTGTTTCTCTGCAGCAATTTCTTCCGCGAAGACCTGGAGCAGTATTCCTGTGTGGAGTCTCTCCCCTTCTGCGTGCCTACGGCCGACACCATCGAGATCACGCAGGCGGCCCTGCAGCTGGTGGAACGGATTTTCCGCCCGGGCATCCGTTACAAGAAGACGGGGGTGATTCTGAGCAAGATACAGCCGCAGACGGCCGTCGTTCCGGATCTGTTCGACCCGGTGGAAAAGCGTCCGCAGCGGCTGGAGCTGTCGCAGCGGGTGGATGCGCTCAACCGGCGCTACGGGCTGAAGACGGTGGCGCTGGCGGTCGAAGGCCCGAAGCAGCAGGCCTGGAAAGTGCGGAGCGAGCACAAGAGCGGCAACTACCTCACCGACATCGACGAAATCCTCCGCATCCGCATCTGAGAACGGGCCGGTTCAGTCGAGGAACGTTCCGCAACTGAACCGGCCATGCTCTCCCGGTACGAAAAAAAAGTCGTCCGGCAGGATTGCCGGACGACTCGATATCGGGCTTGCGGGGCAGGCTCGAAAGGAGCGTCCCCCAAAGGAATCAAGCGGTCAGATGCAGGTGTAACCGCCGTCGACGGCAATGTTCTGGCCGTTGACATAGGTGCTGGCGGGAGAAGCCAGGAACAGGGCGCAGGTGTTGAGTTCGCCTTCCTTGCCGTAGCGGCCGAGCGGAATGCTCTGCTTGGCGATGGCCTGGAAGAAATCGGAGTCGAGGGTGGCGGTGGTGAGGTCGGTATAGAAATAACCCGGGCAGATGCTGTTGACCGTGACGCCTTTCTTGCCCCATTCGGCTGCGAGGGCGCGGGTGAGGTTGACCACACCGCCTTTGGCTGCATGATAGGGAGCACTGCCGCAAATGATGTTGCCGACCAGTCCGTACATCGAAGCGATGTTGATGATGCGGCCGTAACCGGCTTTGATCATTTCCTTGCCAAACTCGCGGGCGCAGTTGAAGGTGCCGAAAAGGTCGATGTTGAGTTCGTTCTTGAACTGTTCGTCGGTGATGTCCTCGGCGGGAGCCACAGCACCGGTACCGGCGTTGTTCATGAGGATGTCCACGCGGCCGAACTTGTCCATGGTGGCCTTGACGGCGGCCTGGACCATTTCGGTGCTGGTGATGTCACAGGCGAAAGGCAGCACTTCCACGCCGAATTCGGCGTTGATGGCCTTGGCATTTTCCTCGAGGAGATTCATACGACGTGCGAGAAGCACAAGATTGGCACCCTGGCTGGCGAAAGCCTTGGCCATCTGGAGTCCGAGACCGGTGGAAGCGCCGGTGACGACGGCTACCTGACCGGTGAGATCGAAGTAATTCTTCATATTAGTGTATGATTGATTAAAAAATGAGTTTGAACTTTCGACAAAGATACTCATATCTGCGGAAAAGCCAATAAGGAAATCTTCACAGAAATCAGTCGAGGAAACCCACACGGAAATGGCGGTAGGCGCTGTGAGCCTGGGTGGTGCGGAAGGCGAACCAGCCCTCGTCGTAGGGCTGTGCGTCGCTGTAGTCCACCAGCAGACGTCCGTCGATCCAGTAGAGCACGCGGCCGTCGCAGACTTCGATGCGGTTGCTGTACCAGCGGTTGGCCTGCAGCAGATGCGCGGCATCGGTGTATTCGGTGAGAATGGCGGGACGGGCCTGGACATCGGTCACGGCCTCCTCGCTGGCTTCGTAGCGGCGGAAACGGGTGGTGGTGTTGCGGTTGCCTCCGTAACCGAGGTAATACATGTTCATCCGGTAATAGTTGACGAACACACCTGCGCGGCTGTCGGTGCCGGCCTTCAGGTCGAAGGGATGCTGCGGATCGACGGCCATCCAGAAACAGTTCATGTCGCTCAGGCGGTCGTAGCCGCAGGAGTCTTCCACGAGGCACGATTCGAATTCGAAGAACAGATTGCCCTGGAAACGGCGGTCGTACCAGAGGGTTGCGCCTTTGGGCGCCTGCAGATGGAGTTCGCCCTGACGGACCGACAGCAGGGCCTGTCCGGCGGCGGTGTCGGCCTCTAGGAACCAGCTGTCGAGACTGGCCTGCGACTCGAATTCGTCTTGAGCCAGGATGACGTCTTTGCGTATGGAACGGCAGAAGGGTTTGATCCTGAGCCGTTTGAATTCCTGAATGGCGATGTTGGCATATTCCAGACCGCCACGCTCGCGCAGATGGGTGTCGTCGTCGCGGCCGTCGGGATGCGCCGGGTCTTCGCCGGGCTGCACATAGAGATAGAGTTTTTTGGCTTCCACTGGTCCGAGCTGCCGGATGAGCTCAGAGGTGAGGCGATGCATGTCGAGCAAGGGCACGTCCATGCTGTCAGCCACTTCGCGCATGATTTGCGGATACTGTTTCAGGCGGCGGTTCACCAGAGTGCCGGTAGAGTCGAAGGTGCACATGGCGATGGAGGTGGCCAGCAGCGGTGTGGCCTCACGCTCACGCACTTCCTCGACGAAACGGATGAGGTTGTGGCGGTAAGCGTCGGGCAGGGCCTGACGTTCGGGTTTGGTGGAGGTGTCGTTGTGGCCGAACTGTATCAGCACGAAATCGCTGGGCTTGAGGTCTTCCAGGATTTTGTCCCAGCGGCCTTCGGCACGGAAGGATTTGCTGCTGCGTCCGGCTATGGCGCGGTTCTCCACGTGGATGTTGTCTTCGAAAAACAGAGGCAGCATCTGCGCCCAACCGCGCTGCACGGTCTTTTCGGGGTTATAGGTCTGCGCCGTGGAATCGCCGGCCACATACAGAGTGGCTTCGGGCCGGCTGTCCCGGCAGGAAAACAAGGCGGCAACGGCAAGCGTCAGCGCCGTCAGGCGGGAGAGTTTTCTGAAAAGGGAATGCTTCATCGTTGACATGTGGTTTACGGTTGACGGCGGAAACCGTCCGTTGCACAAATGTAAGACGATTCTTCCGTTTTCACAAGTTTTCCGTGGAGAGCCGGACAGACCGGAAACTTTTCGTATTTTTGTCTCTGCAAACGAACTCATCCGATGAAAAGAAACAATGCAACAGTTCTGGCCGTCGCCTGCCTGCTCGCGCTCACGGCCTGCGGCAGCCGCCGCAACGGCAACGGCAACGGTTCCGCCACCGGCACCACCCAAGAAGACATGATCGAAAACGGCCGCATCGGCTACGCCGACCTCGTGTCGTTCATCGTACAGGGATATCAGTGCCGTTGGGAAGGGATGGCCCCCGAAGAACTCGGTCTCAGCCCCGTCTACGCCTATTCGTCGGAGCTGGCCGGTTTCGTCGAGAAAGACATCGATGGCGACAGCATCCCCGAACTGCTCATCGGCGACCAGTTCGACAACGGCGACTACCGGCTCTACGACATCTGCACCATCCGTCCCGAAGACGGATCGCTCATCCATCTGGCCAAAGGCGGCGAAAGAGACTGGTACTGCATCAACGGCAGCGGCATTCTCATCGAGACAGCCTCCAACTCGGCCTTCGACAGCCGCGTCAGGGGCTACAGAATCCAAAAAGGCAAGCTCAAGGAAGTGAAGTGCTGGGAAGAAGACCAAATGCGCATCCGTCTGGAGAAGTTCGCAGTGCTGGCCTTCCGCCACCAGCTCGTCGGAGCCTATGGCCGGCAGCGTGACATCAGCGAGGAAGAAATGGCCATGTTCCGCTGCGCCACCGACGACGACGGCCTCACCGTCTACACGCCCCTCTCCGTTTCCACCCAAGTCGTGGCCGGTCTCAACTACCGTTTCTGGTGCCGTTTCGAAGAGCTCGGAGAAGCAGGAGAACCGTCCGGAGAAAAGCAGGAGGACCGCTCCGGAGAAAAGCAGGAGGACCGCTCCGGCTATTGTTGGATAACGGTTTACAAACCGCTCCCGGGCCAGGGCGAGCCCCGCGTCACCGCCATCGTCAAAGACGACAGCCAGCCCCGGCGCGACGGACGGAACTGAGCACGGGAAAATCCCGGAGAGCGAAGGAATCGGAAAAACAGTTGCACATACCGATAATATCTCCTATTTTTGTCCATTCGAAATGGCAGGAACGGAGCCCTGCCCTCCCCGGGACAATCGGACCATCCACCTGTCAAAAACTATCGGAACCAACATCAAACCCGCTACACTATGGCTACAGACAGACGTTTCAGCAGCTCCAGCCACCGCACCGGCAGCCTCTGCAGCATCATCCTCCTGACGGTCCTCGCCGCCCTTGTCGCACCCGCCGGAGCCAAGGCGGCCGAAAAGATTTCGCTCAACCGCGGATGGACCTTCCAGAACCTGGGGACCGGAATCACCGAAACCGTCAACGTGCCCCACGACTACCTCATCGAACAGGACTGGGTGGCCCCGGGCGCCGATGAACGCGGCGACAACACCGACGCAGGCGCCAACATCAAGAGCCGTCTGTCGGCCCGCGGATTCAAAGAACTCAACGACGGCATCTACACCAAGACCCTCAACGCTCCCGAAGAATGGAAAGACAAACAGGTCATCCTCGACTTCGAAGGCATCATGTATGTGGCCGACGTCTATCTCAACGGACAGCTCGTGGGCGGCACCGACTACGGCTACCTCGGTTTCGAAATCGACCTCAGCCGCAAGCTCGACTACGGCCGTGACAACGAACTGAAAGTCGTCTGCCACCAGGGCGACCCCAAGAATTCACGCTGGTACACGGGCGGCGGACTCTTCCGCGACGTGAACCTCTATCTGAAAGACCCGCAGATCCATTTCCTGCGCCACCCTCTCTACATCACCACCCGCGACAACCAAGCCGTCAACATCGGCGCCAACGTGATGTGCCAGACCAAGCAGAACTTCCTTCTGATGCACGTCTGCCTGAGCGACCCTCAGGGAAAAGTGGTCTGCGACGAAATCTACAACCTCAAGCGCAACCGCAACTTCCGCGTGGGCGAAGAGATGCAGCTTCCCGAAATCGCCATTCCGCAGCCTCAGCTCTGGAGCTGCGAAACACCCGAGCTTTACAGCGTGCAGGTGGAACTGCTGCGCGAAGACAGCACCGTGGCCGACAGCTACAGCAGCCGTTTCGGCATCCGCACCGTTGAAATCGTGCCCGGCAAAGGCCTGCTGCTCAACGGCGAAAAAGTCCTGCTCAAAGGTTATGCCAACCACCACGACCTGGGCGCTCTCGGCGCAGCCGCCTACCCCCGCGCCATCGAAAAGCGCATCCAGCTGATGAAAGACTTCGGTCTGAACCACATCCGCTGTTCGCACAACCCCTATTCCGAATCCTTCCTCGACCTCTGCGACCAGTACGGCATACTGGTGGTGGACGAACTCTACGACAAGTGGAACGACACCTATGTGGGCGCCGGCCGCAAACATTTCAGCGAACTGTGGCAGACCCACGTGCCCGAATTCATCACCCGCGACCGCAACCATCCCTGCGTGGTGGCCTGGTCGCTGGGCAACGAACTGCAGTCATACAGTGACCAGCCTTTCAACGACTTCGGCGTGACCATGTTCCAACTCATGAAAACCCTCATCCAGCGCTACGACACCACCCGCAAAGTCACGGTGGCCATGCATCCGCGCTACCGCAACTGGGAGACCGACTCTCTGCCCTGCAATCTGGCCATGGTGACCGATTTCCAGTCGTACAACTACCGCTACATGTACTTCCCCGGCGACGGCCGCAGATTCCCCTGGATGACTTTCTACCAGAGCGAAGCCAGCGTTTCGGCCATGGGCGAGAACTATTTCGCCATGGATCTCGACAAAGTCATCGGTCTGGCCTACTGGGGTGCCATCGACTATCTGGGAGAAAGCCAGGGCTGGCCGGCCAAGGGCTGGGCGCAGGGCGTCATTGACCTCTCGCTCGAACCCAAGCCGAAGGCCTATTACATGCGCTCCTTCTTCAAGGAAGACGAGCCCGTGGTGCACATCGCCGTCACCGAAAACCAGGGAGGCATCATGTGGAACGGCGTGCAGGTGGGCAACGACGGCCAGAGCGACCATTGGAACCGCGAGCCCGGCCAGAAGCTGAACATCACCACCTACACCAACGCTGACGAAGTGGAACTCTTCGTCAACGGCAAGAGCTGCGGCACCCAGATCAACCCGCGCGACAACGCCAAGATGCGCAACCAGATACGTTGGACCGACATCGTCTATGAAGACGGCTACTGCGAGGCTGTCGCCCGCACCGCAGGCAAAGTGGTGGCCCGCCACCGCATCGAGACCACCGGCAAGGCGGTGTCTCTGAAAATCGAAGCCGACAAGCCGCTGGCCGCCAAGGGCGTCAAATACACCGACTGGAAAGCCGACGGTGTGGATCTGCAGCACCTGCGCATCTATGCGGTCGACAGCAAGGGCCGCCGCGTAGCCACCGCCACCGGCGAAGTGCAGCTCAGCCTCAAGGGCGATGCCGCCACCATCGCCGCTATGGGCAACGGCAACCAGCGTTCTCACGAGCTGAATGCAGTCGACCGCCGCAGCCTGTTCAATGGCAGCGTGCTGGCCATCCTGCGCTCCGACATCGAGGCCGGCACCGTCACCGTCACGGCCAAGTGCGATGGGCTGAAACCGGCAAGCATCAAACTGTACACCAAATAATTTTTCAAACAATGGTCAGACACATCATTCTCTGGACCTTGAAGCCCGAGCTCGGAGAGGCAGAGAAACAAAAAATCAAACAACATATCAAAGAAGGGCTGGAAGGCCTCAAGGGCGTGGTGCCCGGATTGCTGGACATCAAAGTGGAAATCAGCGGCCGGCTGGCCTCGTCTAACTGCGACCTGATGCTGGACAGCACGCTGGAGTCGCCCGAAGCGCTCAAAGGCTACGCGGTACATCCGGCACACGTGGAGGTGGCCAATACCCGCGTACGGCCTTTCACCTCACAGCGCACTTGCCTGGATTTCGAATGTTAAACCTCAAAACCCTATCAAAAATGAAAAAATTCAGATTTTTATCTCTGCTGCTGGCAGCCACGCTGATGTCTGTCAGTTTCAGTGCCTGCGGAGGCACCGAAGATCCCAATCAGGATCCCGATCCCGATCCCACTCCCGAAAAAGAGGAGCTGACCCTCGAGAACTATGTCGAATTCCTCAAGAAAAACGGCAATCTCGACCTCAAGCCCACGGCCACGATGACGGCCAACAAGGTGAACACCTTCCTGTATCCCTACGGCGTGAATTTCGCCACTGAAAACGCGCTCGAAGACGCCCGCACCATCGGTGAAGACCTCTTTGCCCAGACGGCCGCTCAGGACACGTCGGGTTCCAACCACAACATCGACATGGACCTGGAGACCTACAGGACGTTCCGCACGGAGAACATCAAGAGCTTCGACGATGCGCTGATGTATTCGGTGGGTGACAACTACAAGAACTGGATCTGGTACTACACCAAAATCTACAAGGTGACAGACTACGGAACCATCTACTACACCCGTTGCGAAGTGAGCATCACGGCCGATGCCGACAAGAACTACGTCACCCTGCAGATCGATTACGATTGAGAAAACTGACGCGCCGACTGACCGGCGAGCCCGCGGTTCAGAGAGCCGTCTCTTCCGAGGAAAATCAAAGGTTCAGGAATTTCTTTCCACCTCTCACATATAGGCCCCGATACGTTTCGGGGTCTATTTTTTTGCCGAAAAGGTCGTAGCAGTCCTCGTCGGACGATGCCGCGGCATCGGTTTCACCGGCAAAGACGGTTTCTAGACCCACCGGCACGTAATACGGGAACTGCCAGCCGATGCGGCGGCTGAAGAGGCTTTCCGCGTCGGCCGACTCTTTCAGTTTGAGGAAAGAGATTTCGGGCAGGCTGCCGTCAGCCTGACGCGGGCGTTTCAGCTGCGTGGCGTCAAGGCTTTCAAACAGAGCATCACTAATGCTCACATCGGGATGGAACGTATTGTTCAGCAAAGTGCTGAGCGAAAAATCCAGGCTGGCGCAATTGGCCGTACGCCCCTTGTACGACAGATTGTTGTAGAGCACATGCCCGTAGCCGTCCACATCGACCGCCTCCTGCCACGACTTGCGGTTCACCATATTGAAATTGCGCTTGTTCTGATAGGCCGAATTGTTGTACCAGTCAATACCGCCAAGATGGTGGTTGGAATAGAAGCCCGACTGCTTGTTGTTCCAGGCGATGCAGTTGCGCACAATGTTGCGCGCCGGTGCCACCGCGCTGCCAATAGAGCCCATGCCGTAGCCGCCGGCCTTGATGCCGTTGCCGTCGCCCTTCGACACCAGATTGGAGTCGTAGCCGTTTTCCCACACCCAGCAGTTCTCCACAATCACCGGCGCATAGTTGGAAATCAGGTCGATGCCGTCGTCGCTGTTACGCCAGGCACGGCAACCGCGGATCACATTGCCCGTATACTCCGGTTTGCCCAGATGGAAACCGAAACCATCCACATTGCCGCCGTCACCGTTCACACTGCCCGAAACAGGGTCATAGTTGTTGTAGGCGTCGCAGTTGAGCACCAGATTGTTGGAACCCTTCGTAAAATAGATGCCTATGCCCATGCCGTCGTGGATGTTCACCCGCTCGATGCGGCAGTTGGAGCCACCCCGCATGGAAATATTCTCGCTCTGGGTATGCCCCACGATAGTCACCTGCAGCCCGATCATCTCGAAATTCTTCAGATACCAGTAATCGCCTGTGACGAAGAATCCGCTCACACGCTTGTCGGCCGGCTTGACCAGAGAGAAATCAATAACAGCTTTCTCGTCCTTGTAACCGCTGATGGTGATGGGCTGGCTGGCCGTTCCGCTGGCACTGAGCAGGTAGACACAGGCATACAGGTCGCTCAACTGATAGCCCATGATGTCGGCCTCCACGGGGCGATAAGTACCTCCGCGCAGATAGATGTAGGTGCCCGGTCCGGCCATGGAGATGGCTTTCTTCAAGGTGGCGAAAGGCCGGCTGAGAGTGCCCGAAGCATTGTCATCGCCCTCTGGGGAGACATAATAGACGGCTGCCTGGAGCGGCAGGCTCAGGCAAAGGATCAGGCACAGGCTCGTGAAGAGGCCCTTCGAACGGACGACGGAGCGGTCATTCGAACGGACGCTGCGGGCGGGGGAAAAACGATTTCTATCGGTCATGGGTAGTGTCGTCGGCATTCGGCAAAAGATTTCCGGGAAGATTTGCGGCAGGCCGCTCA
>JAZQNO010000015.1:0-41876 GCA_045627385.1 Bacteroidales bacterium | reverse complement strand
GCCCGCTCTCTTCTCTTGTACTACTTGTCTTCAACAATCTTTCAAAGAACTTGCTTCCGGTCTCGCGGAGCCGCTCGCAGCAGCTCGTTCCGAAAAGCGGGTGCAAAAGTAGAGCGGATTTTCATTACCGCCAAATCTTTTGACAACTTTTTTTCAAAAAAAATCGACATATTTTCTATCTCATTGATTTACAAACTCCATTCGGAAACGGCTTTTGAGAAAAAAATCGAACAAATAGCGGAGATGCCATTATTTTCGTACTTTTGCGAAACTAACAGCATCTATTATGAAACCATTTTTCAAAACCACTCTCGCTGCCGCATTGGGCGTGATTCTGGCCTCGATCGTCTGCAGCATTCTTTGTCTTTTTATTGTAATAGGTATTGTCGGCTCGTCCGAGAAGACGACGGAAATCACTCCCGGCAGCATTCTTGAAATCAATTTCGAGGGGTCGCTGCTTGAATACAACCAGCAGGAAATGCCCGATTTCATGGGCTCGCTCACCGGCGGTTCCCAGGAGAGCATCGGCCTTGACGAGATTCTGTCCGCCATCAAGGCTGCCGCCGACAATGAAAACATCTGCGGCATTTATCTCAATTGCGGTCAGATGTCGGCAGGCCTGGCTTCGTACAGCGAAATCCGCCATGCCCTCTGCAGCTTCAAGGAAAGCGGCAAGTTCGTATACGCTTACGCCAACGAAACGATGTATCAGGGCGTCTACTACGCATGTTCATCCGCCGACTCGATTTTCCTGAATCCTTCGGGCATGATGATGTTTTCCGGCATGGCTTCGACCCTCACCTTCTACGCCGACGTCTTCAAGAAAATCGGCGTGGAGCCTCAGGTGTTCAAGGTCGGGACCTACAAATCGGCCGTCGAGCCTTACACCAACACCGAAATGAGCCGGGCCAACCGCGAACAGATGACCTCCTATCTGAACGGCATGTGGTCGTACCTGCTGGCTGGCGTGTCGGAAGGTCGCGGCATGTGCGCCAACTGCCTGAACAAGGTGGCCGACAGCTTCCCGATGTTGCAGAAATCTCAATTTCTGGTAGACAACGGATTGGTCGACAGTCTGTTCTACGAATCCGACATGAAACAGCTGCTGGCTGAAAAAGCCGGATGCACGGTGAAAGACCTCCATCTGGTCAGTGTGAAGGAATTGAACAAACAACCCGTCAAAGGTCAGAAATACCAGCCCGACAAGGTCGCTGTGCTTTATGCTGCCGGTCAGATCAATTCGGGTTCTGCCGCCGGAATCAATCTGGGTGGCGAACAGATCACCGACAAAGCTCTGGTGGAAGAAATCGAAAAGCTTCAGGAAGATTCTCACGTGAAAGCTGTGGTGATGCGCGTCAACTCCCCGGGCGGCAGCGCCTTCGCTTCCGAGCAGATCTGCGAAGCCGTCAAGAGACTGAAAGCCACCAAGCCGGTTGTCGTTTCGATGGGCGACTATGCCGCTTCGGGCGGTTATTACATTTCCAGCCATGCGGACAAGATTGTGGCTTCTCCCGCCACTCTGACCGGTTCCATCGGCATCTTCGGCCTGTCGTTCAATGCCGAGAAACTGGCCGCAAAAGCCGGATTCCATCTCGGGACCGTCAAGACAAACGCCTATGCCGACTTCGGCAACACGCTGATGCGTTCGATGACTCCCGGAGAAAAAGCCTTGATGCAGCAATACATCGAAGCCGGATATGACCTGTTTGTCGAGCGTTGTGCGACTGGACGTGGAATGGCCGACGCCGACATCCGCAAGATTGCGGAAGGACGTGTCTGGACTGGAACCCAAGGCCTTGAAATCGGCCTGGTCGACACTTTGGGCTACATCAACGATGCCATCGAACTGGCAGCCGGTCTTGCCGGAGTGGAAGATTACGGTATCGTTTCCTATCCTCAGAAGAAAGATTTCATGACCCAACTGATGGAAGAGCTGTCAGGCAACACTTCTTTGAAGGTTCTGGCCCGCCGCAACCGTCTGGATGTGAACGACCTGCTCGAAATCGATTTTCTGCGTGCCAACAGCGGAGTCATGGCCCGTATGCCTTACAGCATAGACATACACTAATATATGTACGGACTGATTGTCAGATGGAGAAACAGACAATTCGACCGGGGACGCAAGACCTCGGTCGAATTCGATTTGCCTGTCATCTGCATCGGCAATCTGTCCGTCGGAGGCACTGGCAAGACCCCGCATACGGAGTATCTGATCCGCTTGCTCAAAGACGAGTTCCGGCTTGCCGTACTCAGCCGCGGTTATAAACGGAAGACCAAAGGATTCGTGATGGCCGACGAACATTCGGATGCAGGCGTCATCGGAGACGAGCCCCAACAATATCACCGCAAGTTTTCGGACATCTGTGTGGCGGTGGATGAAAAACGGGTAGAAGGCGTGCGGCAGATTCTTGCCCGACGCCCCGACACTCAAGCCATCCTGCTCGACGACGCTTTCCAGCACCGCCACATCAAACCCGGCCTGTCCATTCTGCTGACCGATTTCAAACGGCCTTTCTACGAAGACAGGCTGCTGCCTTTCGGACGGTTGCGCGAGCCCGTCGATGGGAAAAAACGCGCCGACATCATTGTGGTGACCAAATGCCCGGCCGATTTGAGCCGGGAAGAACAACTGCAGATTTGTGGAAGAATCAGACCGGAGGCCCATCAGAAGGTGTTTTTCAGTACAATCGATTATGGGACCGTCTGTCAGGGAAACACCGTATGCGGTTCTCTTTCGGACGGTTTGTTGCCGGAAGCCTTCGCTGGCAGACCTGCCTTGGCCCTGAGCGGAATCGCCCGTCCGGAGCCCTTTGAGGAGTGTGTCAGAAGACTCGATCCGCTAGCAAAATGTCTCAGATTTCCAGACCATCACGACTTTTCTTCTGAAGACGCCAAAAAGATTGCGGCCGCCTTCGAGTCCCTCAAAAGCCGCAATGGCATTGTGCTGACGACGGAAAAAGACTATGCACGCCTGGAACCCCATTTTCAGGAGAAGCATTTTTCGGATCTTGCACCTTATATATATAGCATAGGAATCACCGTCCGTTTCCTCAATGATGAGGGCGGACTTTTCAATCAAACCATAAGAGACTATGTACGAAATCATACAACAGACCGCCCAATGGCTTAAGGAGCATTGCCCTATGCGCCCTACCGTGGCCATTGTGCTCGGATCGGGGCTGGGAGACCTGGCCAACCGCGTGGAAGACGCGCAAATCATTCCTTATCGGGAGATACCTCATTTTCCTGTTTCGACTGTCCCCGGCCATAAGGGAAATCTCATTTTCGGCCGGCTCAACGGAAAGGAAGTGATGGTGATGCAAGGGCGTTTCCATTACTACGAAGGATATTCCATGAAGGAGGTCACATTTCCTATTCGCGTCATGAAGGCTTTCGGAATAAAAACGGTCATTCTTTCCAATGCTGCCGGCGGAATGAATCCGAATTTTCGTGAGGGAGACATCATGATGATTACGGACCATCTCAATCTGTTCCCGGAGAATCCGCTCCGTGGCGCCAACGACGAGCGGCTGGGCACCCGTTTTCCCGACATGAGCGAAGCCTATTCGAAACGTTTGCGTGGGCTGGCTTTGGAGATTGCCGCAGAAAAAGACATTCCTCTGCAGCAGGGCGTCTATGTGGGATCTCAGGGTCCGACGTTTGAAACGCCTTCAGAATATCGGATGTTCCATTTGCTGGGAGCCGACGCCACCGGCATGTCTACAGTGCCGGAAGTGATCGTAGCCAGACACGGAGGCATGGAGGTGTTTGCGCTTTCGGTCATCACCAACTGTTTCAAATCGGACAATGTGGCCAAGGTCTCACACGAAGAAGTGCAGGACAACGCGCTTATCGCTCAAGAAAATATGATTCGACTCGTCAGTGAACTCATTTCAAGGATATGATGGAAGAAACTTTTCAGGGAACCCGAACAGACATCGCCGAATATGGAGAATTCGGCCTTATCGAACATCTGACCGAAAATATCGGACTCTGCCAGCCCTCCTCTCTGCTGGGTGTCGGCGACGATGCGGCAGTCATCAGTCACGAAGGCAAGGACACGCTCGTCACGACGGACATCATGCTGGAAGGCATCCATTTCGATTTAAGCTACACCCCGCTCAAACATTTGGGATACAAAGCCGCTGTCAGCAATTTTTCAGACATTTACGCCATGAACGGGCGCCCAACCCAACTGCTTGTCAGCATTGGCATAAGCAAACGTTTTGCGGTTGAAGACATCGATGAGATCTATAAAGGCATCTATGCCGCCTGCGACTTTTACAAAGTGGACCTTGTGGGAGGCGACACTTCTTCTTCTCTGACAGGTCTGACCATCAGCATCACCTGCATCGGTGAAGTGGAAAAAGGGAAAGCCGTACGGAGAAACGGCGCCAAAAACCACGACCTCATCTGCGTTTCCGGCAATCTTGGCGCCGCCTATATGGGCCTCCAACTGCTGGAACGCGAAAAACAGGTCTTCAATGGAGAAAAGGATTTCGAGCCGGATTTCGGCGGACACGAATATCTGTTGGAACGCCAGTTGCGCCCTGAAGCGCGCAAAGATATTGTCGAGGCTTTGGACAAAAAAGGTATCGTCCCGACCTCGATGATGGATGTCTCCGATGGTCTGTCATCGGACATTCTTCACATCTGCAAGCAGTCCGACTGCGGCTGCCGCCTCTTCGAAGACAAGCTGCCCATCGATTATCAGACCGCATCGATGGCGGAAGAGATGAATATGAATCTGAGCACGGTGGCACTGAACGGTGGCGAAGACTACGAACTGCTCTTCACCGTACCTTTGGCTTATCACGAACGCATCGACGAGTGGAAAGACGTTCGCATAATCGGCTACATCTGTCCCAAAGACGAAGGCCGCCGGCTCATTACCCGCGATGGAGCGGAGATGGACATCATCGCACAAGGCTGGAAACACCTGCAAGATTAATTTGCGATTGAGCGCCAGACTCACTACCTTTGTAGAAATTAGGATTAACTTAAAAACATAACAATATGGAACTTAAAAAAGACGCCAAGTATGCGCTGCTGGTTCCCACCAGCATGGGTTTGCGCATCACGCCGGATGCCGGCCAGCCCGTTCATTGCAGTGACACTTTCAAACTTCAGGCCACCAGCGCCGAGACTAATGTCGCCAGCGTAGCTTCTTACCTGGGAATGCCCGTCAAAGTGCTGACCACTTTCGTCAAAGGCAGTCCGTTTGCCCACTTCATCAAATCCAATCTCCGCAGCCGCGGTATGGATTTTGAAGGTCCTGAAGTGGAACAGGGCGGTCCTTGGGGCTATCGTCACCAGATCAACATCGCTGACAGCGGTTACGGTTCACGCGGTCCCCGCGTCTGGAACGACCGTGCCGGTGAAGTCGGCCGTACTTTGAATGTGAAGGATTTCGACCTCGACCGCATCTTCGGCCAGGAGGGCGTTCAGATTGTTCATCTCTCCGGTCTGATCGGCGCCTTGAGCCCCGAGACCAGCCAGTTCTGCCTTGAAATTGCCCGCGCCGCCAAGAAATACGGTTCGTGCATTTCTTTCGACCTCAACTATCGCGCATCTTTCTGGAAAGGCCGCGAAAAAGAGCTTCACGACATTTTCAGCGAAATCGCCAGCCTGTCTGACGTTCTCATCGGCAACGAAGAAGACTTCCAGCTCTGCCTCGACATCGAAGGCCCGGAAGCCGGCGGTAAGGACATCAGCGCCAAGATCGACAGCTTCAAGGAAATGATCAAGCGCGTGAAAGCCGCTTATCCCAACGCTTCCGTATTTGCCACCACCCTGCGCCAGGTCAACAACACCAACAGCCACAACTGGGGTGCCATCATGCTGGCCGGCGACGAATGGTTTGTGGAAATGCCTCGTGAAATCCACGTTCTGGACCGCATCGGCGGCGGCGACGGTTATGTCGGCGGCATGCTGTATGCCATCCTGAAAGGCTGGGAACCCGAAAAGTGGATCCAGTTCGGTTGGGCCACCGGTGCTCTTGCCACCACCTTCCTCACCGACTACGGACAGCCCGCTGACGAAGATCAGGTTTGGAGCATCTATGCCGGCAATGCCCGCGTCAAGAGATAAACCTTTAGCGTCTCATAGAAAAACGGAGGGCGGCTGAAGTTTCAGCCGCCCTCTTTTATTAGGGAATGATATAAACTGTCACCTGCCGTACGATCGGGAACCAGTGCCGACAATCACTCGTACGACTTGCGAAGTTCTTCAACCGTGCGGTAAATCGTGTGTATTTTGCTGTCTTCGACTTCGGCATCCATATTGATGCAGCAGACGCCCGTGAGATTGGCCTTGTGAGCCGTGCCGGGCATTCCGGCCGACTGATGGACAAGGTCGGTGATGATGTCTTCCAACTGAGACTCGCTGTAGGAATTGAGGTCGACAGGAGACAGACGGATATTCAGGAAGGTATCGGGCAATTTGGCGCGCAGGGCTGCCACATCGCCGCCCCAGCCCAAATCCAGAAAGTCAAGACGGGGCAGTTCGGCAAAGACGTCGGCATAACGGTGCGGGTCGCGTCCGCAGTAATGAATGCCGTAAGGAGTGTGGCGCTGGCTCCAGCGCACGTCAAACGGCATGAGGAATTCGCGGTAGTCGTCTACGGAAATCATCGTGTGGCTGCATTCCGAATGGAGGAACACAGGCTGAGGCAAATGGCGCACCATGCGGTTGACCGAAATGGAAGTGGTCGAAGTTTTCGACTGGATGAACAGGAAGAAACGTTCGATGACTTCGGCAATTTTCTGAAAATATTCCTTGCAGGCGTCGGGAGTGAGCATCATGTCCATAAAGATGGCATCGCCCTTCAGATCCATGGCCAGATTCAGCACGCCGCTCCAATTGATGTCGCCGGTCAGATAACCGTAGCGGGCCTGAAGAGCATCGATCAGCGTTTCCAGACGTTTGAAGGCCTCCGACTGAAAGGCCCCGTCCACGTCCAATTCCAAATCTTCCCGATGGGCGCAGATGACCTGAGGTGCGGCATCGGCCTGATACTCAATGCGACATCCGAGCATTTCAGACAGCAGATAACCCGCTGCGTTGTGGACGGCTCCGATTTGAGGAAGATTCTTGTCGCGGTCTTCGCCAAGACCCCACTTGCCGAAACGGTCATATAGAATCTGTTCCATCTTACGTTCGTCCTCTACTCTACGTCTGGGATCATAGAAAAAATCACGGTCAAAAACGATACCGGCGTGTCTGTTCCACCACGAAGGATGGAACACAATCTCAACAGGAAGTAATTTGTTCATTCGTTTATATTGATTTTGAAATAATCGAAATCGGCATATCCACCGGCAGACAGGGTCGAATACATGAAAAGACCGAAACGGTAGCCCATGAAATGAGGCATCGAATAGACCATGTGAAGGGTATTGCCGACAGGCAGCCAGTCAGTGCCGTTCAGACTGTAGAAGAAGACAACTTGGTCGGCACGGTCACGGAAATCGCAGTCGGCACGCAACCAGACTTCGTCCTGAGTCAGTTCCACGCTCTCGATGAGCGTGGGGCTGTCATGTTCGGCATTAATCATCTGCAGGTATTTTTTTCCTCCGGAAACCGTTACGGCCAATTGGCCGAAATCGCGTTGCAACAAACTGAGGCCGGCCATGTCGCCTTCACGAAGCCCGGAAACGTCCAATTTGGTTTGACCCTCGCAAGCCGGTCCGGCCGTGCGTTGGGTCAGCGTATTGCGGGCTTGCAGAAAACCTTCGTCAACACGGCCTGAGCGAAGACGCATCCAACCGGGACGTTCCGTCAAAGACCAGAGACTGTCGGCCGGATTATGATTCCACTGCCAAACCAGAGGCAGCAGGCGGTCGCCCTCCTTGCGGTCGAAGGAATCATCGGCCACGATACCTGGCTTCAGCCCGCGGGCGGCAGGCAAATCCAATATGTCAGGCGCGACATTGTCGCAGATTCTCAAGCCTTTGTCATCGGGCTCCAGTCCATCCTTCACACCCAATACCGGCCATTCGTCCTCCCAGGTCATCTCGACCAAATAGGGAATGCGGCCAACCGATCCGTAATCGCGGAAAAGATAGGCAAACCAGCGGCCGTCGGGAGTGTCAACCATTCCGCCTTGGGCAATTCCCCTGTCCTGAAGCGCCACACGGCCTTCCCATGGGCCTTCCAAACTATTGGAGCGGTGAACGGTCACGGTGCGGACACCACCTCTAGGCCAACAGATGTTGAACAGATAATACCAGTCGCCGCGTTTGAACATCTGCGAGCCTTCGCCTCTCAAGGACATAGGCGCTTTGGCTGGAGCCGAAACGTCTTCGATAAGCACTCGGCGAGTGCCTTCGACCAGGCCGCTGAAATCGGGCTCGAGTTCCTGGATGAAGATTCGGCCCACACTCCAAATGAGATAAATCTTTCCCGAGGCGTCGTCGAAGAACAGACTGTGGTCGTGGCACATGGGCTCATATTCATAGCGCGTCCACTGTCCGTTTTCGATATCGTCGGTAACAAAAAGATAATTCTTGTGGGTGGTGTTGGCGAAAGTGCTCACATAATACTTGCCCTCGTGATAGCGGATGCTGCTGGCCCAAGTGCCCTTGCCGTAAGTGCTCTGCCCATTGTCCAAACACATGGCGTCACATTCGTCCAGACGCTCGTAGCAATAGCTGACGATTTCCCAGTTGACCAGATTGGTCGATTTCATGATGGGGACACCAGGAGCCATGTGCATGGTGGTGCTGCTCATATAGTAGGTGTCGCCTACACGAATCATGGACATGTCGGGGACATCCGCGAATATGACGGGATTGGCGGCTTTTTCAATCCGACAGCAAGAGCTCAAGGTCAGCGCCAGGAACAAGGCGGGAAGTATCCTTTTCATATCCTTTTGGAATGTGTCAGTCTGCACGGCCCATCACCAGTTTGCCGTGGCGCAGGCCCTTGATGGCGTTCAGACGGTCGGAAAGTTCGGTCAGACGGAAAGCCTCGCCGGTGATGGTCGCCGTATGGAGACAAAAATCGCCGTGAAGATAATACTGCGAGGAGGACAGGATGACATCGCTGTACTCCTGCTGGATGGCCTCGATCTTGGAAGCGATGTCGTGACGGCTGCGTTCGTACATGAGGACCACCGTACCGGCGACGACATGGTTGCATTGCCATTTGCGCTCGGCCGTATTCTTCTCAACCAGAAAACGGATTGCCTGAGAGCGGTTGGAAAAGCCGTTCTCCTGCACATACTGATCGAGAGATTCGAGGACTTCCTCGTCGAGCGAGACGCCAAATCTTTTGAGTGACATATACTTTCTGCCGTTCTGGTTTATCTGAAGGCAAATATATGAATTATTTCTCACGCCTTATTGAACAGACAAGAAAATAATCTTACCTTTGTGGCACAAATTTAAGGAATCGTGTCACCATTTCGAATCTTCTCAAGCATCTGTCTGACGGCTTGCACGCTGCTGGCCATGGCCAACTCAGCCAACCCTGTCGGGGCGGCCGACACCGTTTCCATCGACGAAGTAGTCGTCACCGGAAACAGGAGCGGCATCCGACAAAGCCAGGTAGCCGCTCCCATCAGCATCATCAATGACAAGACGCTGACACAGAAATATTCCGACGACCTGCCGCAGGCGCTTTCGGAAGAGATACCCGGACTGTTCGTCACCGGCAGCCACGCGATGGGGTACAGCGGCTACGGGAGCCAGACACTGGCTTCGGGAAGCATCAATATGCGCGGCATGAGCGGAAGCGCCGGCCGTGTGCTGGTGCTTGTCGACGGACATCCCCAATACGCCGCCATCTACGGCCACTCGGTCGCAGACAGTTATCTGAGCGGTCAGACCCAACGCGTCGAAGTGTCACGGGGCCCGGCCAGCGTGCTCTATGGGAGCAATGCGATGGGTGGCGCCATCAACATTATCACAAAAGAGGCCGAGATGGCGGACGGAAAGAAAAACCACTTGAATGTCAACGCAATGGGTGGAAGTTATGGCAGCTTCAGACTGACGGCTCAGGACCATTTCAAACTCAAGGATTTCAAGGGGAGACTGTCGGCAGGCTATGAAAGTTCGGAAGGCCACCGTCCGAACAGCGCATTCCGAAGCGGGAACATCGGTGGACAGATGAATTGGGAACTCAACAAGCACTGGAATGTCGATTTTCAGGCCAAGGCCGTCAAATTTTACAGCGAAAATCCAGGCAGTGAAAGCGATCCGCTGGTGGAGGGTTACGCCGACATTCTGCGTACCGACGGAAGTGTTGCCTTGAACGACAGCTACGAAAGAGTAGACGGACAAATCTGCCTGTACGGCAGTTGGGGCCGGCATGTCATCGACGACGGCTATGGATTGTCCGGCAGTCCGCAGCCTTATCTGTTCCATTCGACGGACTTTCTCGGCGGTGTCAATCTATTCGAAACGATCTGTCTGTACGACTCCAATCATCTGACTGTGGGAACCGATATGCGGACCTATGGAGGCAACGCCTACCGCAATCCTGAGACAGAACGGTATGCCGACCACATACGTCTGAATGAAGAAGCCGTCTACCTGCTGGACAGACAGGAAGCAGGTCCTGTCGGATTGAGCGCCGGAATACGCTGGCAGCACCATCAGACATATGGCAACGAATGGATACCCCAGGGGGGAATCACATGGAAGGCAGCTGCCTATACCCGACTGAAAGCTTCCGTATCGAAGGGATTCCGAACCCCGAATCTGAAGGAACTGTATATGTACGCGTCGGCCAATGAGGACCTGCTGCCCGAGCGCTGCTGGAGCTACGATTTGAGCTGGTTGCAGGCCTGGTGCGAATGTCGTCTGCAGACCGAACTCAGTCTGTTCCGTATTGAAGGCGACAATCTGGTGGAAGTGGTTAGGGAGAACAACAAGCCACAGAACCGCAACGTCGGCAGTTTCTGCCATCAGGGAGTCGAAGCCTCCGCCAGATGGCAATCCGATGAAAGGCTGGCGCTCAGCGGCAATTTCAGTTATTTGCATATGGAAAAGGCCATCGTGGGTTCACCCCGATTGAAGGCGTTTTTCAAAGCCGACTACCGTCCGTCGGAGGCCTGTTCCATCTGCCCGAGCCTCCAATATGTAGATGGTCTCTACCTGACGACGGGAGCCAATGCCGAAACCAGCCGTTTCTTCTTGCTCAATCTGAAAGCCTCCTATCGGACCAGCCCGATGTTGGCCTTCTTCCTGAAAGCCGACAACCTGCTCAACCAGACCTATCAGACAATCGCAGGCCTGCCGATGCCCGGATTGAGCATGATGGCAGGCCTGTCGGTAGATTTATGAGAACCAATCTTTCCAGTTATTTCTCAATCCAAGCCAGAACGTCTCCCTTGACGACCTTGTCGCCTTGATTCTTTTCGACAGATACGATACGGCCGTCGGTGAATGAAGTCAAGTTGGTCAGTCCGTTGGCATTCTGAATGGCGCAGATCCATTCGTCCTTGGCATAACGGCGACCGTGAACGGGATTGGCGGAATCTTCATTGAAATCGAGTTCCCAAATGAGCTGGCCCGAGCAGGGTGCTTCGAGCGGTTCGGCATCGGGATGAAGAATGGCACGCTTGTCGGCGGCCGTGAAATGTTTGAACTCGCCGCCTTGAGCCTGAGCCTTTTCCATCCGTTCCAGAAGGTCTTTGTTGAATTGAGCTTTGGCCTGGCCCGACTTGTATTCGCGATACTGTTTTTCGTGCATGGCGAATTCGAAAAGTTCTTCGTCGTCCTGGCCGCGGTCCCAGCCTTCCTTGGCCATTTCCTCGATGAAATGGGGCAAAGCGTCGGGATAGAGCACCTGAGGATCGTCCTGATAGAATTCCATACCCTTTTCCTTGGCAAGTTCCACGATTTCAGGAGCCAGTTCGCCGGGCAGTTTGCCCGACTTGCCGAGAATCATGCCCCACATGGCCGGATCCATACGGCTGAAAGGTTTCTCGTCCATCGACTTGGAATAGAGATTCATCAGAGCGGCATTCTTGACATATTGGCTGAAAGGAGTGACCAGGCAAGGAGTGCCCAGCATCGGCCAGATACGCTGCACTTCGTCGAAGAGTTCGACGAGCAGCTCGTCTTCCGAAAGTTCCTGTTCTCCTTTTTTCTTGAGATTGGCATTGATGGCAGCGTGCATACCTTTCAGATCGGCCATGAGCGAGCCCATCATACCGCCGGGCAGACCGCAACCGACCAGCAGAGAACTCATGAGAGCATTCTTCGGATCGATCCAATAACCGAGGAAATCGTCCATGAAGCTCTGAGTCAGACTGCGGGCCTCCATATAGGCTTTCATATTGATGTCCTTGACCAGGAAACCGGCGTCCTTGAGCATAGACTGGATGGTGATGACGTCGGGATGGACCTTGCCCCAAGACAGCGGCTCCATGGCCACATCGAGCACGTCACAGCCGGCCCTTGCCACTTCAAGCATGTTGGCCACCGCGAAACCGGGGCCGTTGTGGCCGTGATACTGAATGACGATGTCGGGATGCTGCGACTTGATGGCTGCGACAATCTTACCCAGCATGGCGGGACGGCCTATACCGGCCATGTCTTTCAGACAGATTTCCTGAGCGCCACCCTCGATGAGCTGTTCGGCCAGATTGATGTAATAGTCGGCCGTATGCACCTTGGAATAGGTGATGCACATGGTGGCCTGTGCGGTCATGCCGGCCTCCTTGGCCCACTTGATGGACGGGATGATGTTGCGCGGGTCGTTCAAACCGCAGAAGATGCGGGTGATGTCGACTCCCTGGGCGTGTTTGACCTTGTACATGAGCTGACGCACGTCGGCAGGCACAGGGTTCATACGCAAGGCGTTCAGACCGCGGTCCAACATGTGTGTCTTGATGCCAGCCTCGTTGAAAGGCTTGGTGAAAGTGCGGACGGCCGCATTGGGGTTTTCCCCGTAAAGGAGGTTGACCTGTTCCATGGCGCCGCCATTCGTTTCGACGCGGTCGAAACAACCCATATCGATGATTACCGGAGCGATTTTGGCCAACTGGTCTTTTCTCGGAACATATTTTCCGGAAGACTGCCACATATCACGGTATAACAGACTGAACTGAATTTCTTTTTTCATATTGGTAACCGTTAACTTTTCTGCAAAGATACAAAAGAACTTGTAACTTTGCACCTAAGATTTTCAGCGAAAAATGAAAACAGAAAAAGTTCCTCAGAAACTCGATTTCAAAGATACTTCCTTTGCCGACCTGATGGTGCGGCGCATCTACAATATCCTGCTCATTGCCAGCAAATACGACTCTTTCATGATGGAAGAGGACGGTCGTGTCGACGAACAGATTTTCAACGAATACGCTTCGCTGAACCTGCGCTATCCGCCCCGATTCACTCAGGTGACCAACGAAGAAGAGGCCATGGAACGCCTCAGCGAAAGCAATTTCGAGCTCATCATCTATATGCCGGGCGACAAGAGTATGGAAGTTTTCGACATCGTCAAGCGCATCAAGACCAGTTATCCGAGAATCCCGATCGTCCTGCTGACGCCGTTTTCGCGGGAAGTCTCGCTCTATCTTCAGGATGCCGACACATCGGCCTTGGACTACGTCTTCAGTTGGCTGGGCAACACCGATCTGCTGCTGGCCATCGTCAAACTGGTGGAAGACAAGATGAATGTGGAGGACGATGTGAAATCGGTCGGCGTGCAGGTGATCATGCTGGTGGAAGACTCCATCCGATTCTATTCGTCCATTCTGCCCGACCTCTACAAATACGTGCTCGAACAGTCGCGCAATTTCGCCACCGAGGCCCTGAATGCCCATCAGCGCACCTTGCGTATGAGAGGACGACCGAAAATCCTCCTGGCCAGAAGCTACGAGGAAGCGGTCAGTATCCATAAGAAATACAAAGACAACCTTTTGGGTGTCATTTCGGACGTCAGTTTCGTACGCAACGGGAAAAAAGATCCGCAGGCCGGTTTCCGCCTGTCGGAATACCTTCGCCAGTACGACCCGGTTCTGCCCATCATCATCGATTCGTCTGACCAGGAGAACCAGTCGCACGCAGAAGGATTGGAAATGAGCTTCCTGAAGAAAGGCTCCAAGACTTTCCCCCAGGATCTTCGCCAGAAGATGACCCGCTATTTCGGTTTCGGCGATTTCGTATTCATCAATCCGAAAACCGGAGAAGAAGTGGCCCGCATCCACGATCTGCAAGAACTGCAGAATGCCATTTTCGACATTCCGGACGACTCGCTGCGCTATCATTTCGAACGAAATCACGCCTCCCGATGGCTGTTCTCACGTGCCATGTTTCCCATAGGCCGTTTCATAAAAGCCATTCCCATACAGGATTACGAAGACACGACTCCGGTTCGCCAACTGCTTTTCGATGCCATCGTAAGCTATCGCAAAGTCAAGAACCAGGGTGTCATCGCCGAGTTCCTCAAGGAACGCTACGACAAATATTCGAACTTCGCCAAACTGGGAGACGGCTCGTTGGGAGGAAAAGCCCGCGGACTGGCCTTCATGAACATGATGATCAAGCGCCATCCCGAACTGGACGAATACGAAGACACTCAGATTCTCATTCCCAAGACGCTCGTGCTCTGCACGGATGTCTTCGATGAGTTTATGGAGGAAAACGACCTGTACAAAATCGCCCTTCAGGACATTCCCGACGAGGAGATTCTTCAGGCCTTCATGAAGGCGCATCTGCCGGAGCGTCTGTTTGCCGACCTCTCCGCTTTCGTCAACGTCGTACGCAAACCGCTGGCCGTCCGTTCGTCAAGTCTGCTGGAAGATGCGCACTACCAGCCGTTCGCAGGCATCTATTCGACCTACATGATACCCTATGACGACAATCCGGAACTGATGATCAAACTCATCCGAAACGCCATCAAAGGAGTCTATGCGTCTGTTTTCTTCGCCCAAAGCAAGGCCTACATGACAGCCACTTCCAACGTCATCGACCAGGAGAAGATGGCGGTGGTCATCGAGGAAGTCTGCGGTACGGCACACGAAAACCGCTTCTACCCCACCTTCTCGGGTGTGGCCCGTTCGCTCAATTTCTACCCCATCGGCAAGGAAGAGTCCGAAGACGGCATTGCCAATGTCGCGTTGGGACTCGGAAAATACATTGTCGACGGCGGCATGACGCTGCGTTTCTCACCCAAACATCCCAACCATATCCTGCAGATGAGCCAGATGGAGTACGCCCTGCGTGAAACCCAAACCTCTTTCCTCGCACTCGATTTGCAGAACAAACAATACAAAGTGTCGGTGGACGACGGATGGAACCTGCTGCGCATTCCCGTGCGCGACGCCGAGAAAGACGGCACGCTCGATTACATCGCCTCCACTTTCGACCCATACAATCAGGTCATCCGGGACGGCCTTTGGGAAGGCGGGCGCAAAATCATCTCTTTCGCCCATATTCTGCAAAACAATGCCTTCCCATTGGCAAGCATCCTTTCGGATGTGCTCAGTCTGGGCCAGCAGGAAATGGGCCGCCCGGTTGAAATCGAATTTGCAGTCAATCTGAACAGCGACGATGTGGAGAAGAAACACGCCTTCTATCTGCTGCAAATTCGCCCGATTGTCGACTGCAAGGCGATGCTCAACGAGGACCTGAATGCCATCCCGAAAGAGAATCTGCTGTTGCGCACCGATTTCGCCCTCGGACAAGGTGCCGTCAACGACTTGTACGACCTGGTCTGCATGAAGACCGAAGAATTCAGCGCCAACCACAACCAACTGGCCGCCTACGCTGTCGACCGCATCAATCGGAAACTGACGGATGAAAACCGCAATTACGTGCTCATCGGAGCGGGCCGCTGGGGGTCGAGCGACCCTTGGCTGGGCATCCCCGTCAAATGGCCCAACATAGCCTCCGCACGCCTGATTGTCGAAACCGGATTGAGCAAATATCAGATCGACCCGAGCCAGGGAACCCACTTCTTCCAGAACCTGACCTCTTTCGGCGTTCACTACTATACGGTGCCTTTCGCTCAGGACGAACAGAATTTCCTGGATATGGACTATTTGAAAAACCGGGAACCCGTCTATGAAGACGAATTCCTGGTCCATTACCGTTTCGACTCTCCGCTGGTAGTGAAAACCGACGGCAAGAAGAGCAAAGGCGTTTTGCTGAAAGCAGGCGATCAACGGTAAAGGAAACGTTTGATGCTGCGCTTGGGCGTTTTCTCAAACTCCTTTTCAACCAATTCGATTTTGTGGATGCGGCTGTACGCCGGCAACATCCGGTTGAGCCGTTCCGCATTCTGCTGCATCAGAGCGGCCAGACCCTCGGAGTCCAGGCCTTCTTTCTTGGCCGCGTCATAATCGGGGAACACCAGGCCCACCAGACGATCGTCACGCTGTACGACAATCGATTCCACCACCATCGGAAGGGTGTTGAGCTTGTCTTCAATCTCTTCAGGATAAATGTTCTGACCCGAAGCGCCAAGCAGCATGTTCTTGCAACGGCCTTTGATGAATATATTGCCTTTGGAATCGATGATGCCCATATCGCCCGTGCACATCCAGCCGTCTTTGAAAACGGCCCGGGTGGCTTCTTCGTTTTTATAGTAGCCCATCATCACATTGGCGCCCCTGACCAGAATTTCGCCGACTTCCTTGTCCGGACGGGCCGAATCGATGCGGACTTCCATACGGTCGACAGCCTGACCGCAGGATTTCTTGCGGAATTCCTTCCAATCGCAGTAGCCAATGATGGGACCGCACTCGGTCATGCCATAACCTACGGTATAAGGGAATCTTATGGCTTTCAGACAGTCTTCCACCTCACCCGACAGAGCCGCTCCGCCGATAATCAGCACGCGCAGTTTTCCGCCGAAAGTGGACAGGAGTTTTTCGCGCAGTTTCCTGCGGATGATGCAGTTGATGCCGGGGATATTCCACAGCACACGCATCAAGGGTTTGTGAATGGCCGGGAATACGGCATTCTTGAAGATCTTTTCGATGACAAGGGGCACGGTGAGCACCAGATATGGCTTCACGTCCTTGAGCGCCGCCAGAAGAATCTTGGGCGAAGGTGTGCGGTTGAGGAAATAGATATGGCAACCGCCGGCCATCGGATAAATGAATTCGAAAGCCAGACCGAACATGTGGGCCAAGGGCAGCATCGAAAGGAGCGTATCGCCCGGACGGGTCGGAATGTTGTCCTGTCCGTACTGCGTGTTGCTGCTGATGCTCCGATACGACAACATCACACCTTTGGGAACGCTGGTCGTGCCCGAAGTGTAGTTGATCAGGCACAAGTCGTCCCAATTGTCGGTGGGGAAAGAGACATCGGCGGCGGCGATCCCCTTGGGATACGCTTCTTTGAACTTTTCATCCCACTGTGCGAACGCTTCCGACAAGGAGGCCTCCGAAGTGGCGAGAAGGGAAAAATCACCGATGTGGAGAACGGCCGAAAGGCCCGGCATCTGTTGGAAGTCGAGATTCTGCCAGATACGCTGGCTGGCTATCAGCAATTTGGCTTCGGAATGATTGACCAGTTTCTGAATGCTTTCGGGCTGGAAATCGGGGAGAATCGACACGACCACGCCTTCGTAAGTCGAAACGGCCATGAAACTGAGCGCCCAATTGGCGCAGTTGCTGCTGCAAAGAGCCACCTTGTCGCCTTTTTTCAATCCAAGTAACTGGAAAAGAACATGAAGGCGGTATATTTCGTTGGCAAACTGACCGTACGAGAGCGTACGGCCATTGTCGTAATCGGTCACGACAGGGCTATTCCAAAAAGACTTGACCGAATCCTCCAAATATGTGAGAAAGTGTTTGTTCATCGTCTGTTCGGTTTATGGACACGCTTTTTAATTTTCCGGCCTCAAAAATACAAATTTGTCGACTTTCCGCCAATTCAGTCAGAAAAAGAATCTTCTCGACAAAATGCTTATCTTTGCATCCGCTATCGCCAATTTAAATTAACCCTTATGATTACGACCGAACAGATTAAAGAAGTTCAGGAGCGCGAGCACGCGCTGAGGAGGTATCTTTGACATCGATGGAAAGATGTCCGTCCTTGCTGAAGAAGAAGCCAAAACACAGGCGGCCGGATTTTGGGACGACCCCAAAGCCGCCGAAGTGCAAATGCGCAAAATCAAAGAGATAAAATCGTGGATAACCGCCTACCAAATCGTGGAATCGGCCACTGAAGAACTGTCTTTGGCAGCCGATTTCTTCAAGGAAGAGGCCATTTCCGAAGAGGAGTTCGACCGCACCTACGATTCCGCTCTCAAAAAGGTGGAAGCTCTGGAAATGAAGAATATGCTGCGCCACGAGGAAGACAAACTCGGTGCAGTGCTCAAAGTCAATGCAGGTGCCGGCGGAACGGAAAGTCAGGACTGGGCCGAAATGCTGTTCCGCATGTACCAGTGCTATTGCGACAGCCACGGCTACAAATATTCCGTCACCAACTGGCAGGACGGCGACGATGCCGGCATCAAGACCGCCTCGATGACCGTGGAAGGCGATTTTGCCTACGGATATCTGAAATGTGAGAACGGTGTCCACCGTCTGGTCCGCGTTTCGCCCTACAACGCCCAGGGCAAACGGATGACCTCTTTCAGTTCGGTTTTCGTGGTGCCTCTTATCGACGACACCATCGAAATCGAAGTCCAACAGGCCAACATCAGTTGGGACACCTTCCGCAGTTCGGGTGCCGGCGGACAGAATGTGAACAAGGTGGAATCGGGCGTCCGTCTCCATTACAAGTTCGTCAATCCGATCACCAACCAGCCCGATGAAATCGTCATCGAAAACACCGAAACCCGCGACCAGCCCAAAAACCGCGAAAAGGCCCTGCGTCTGCTCCGTTCGCAGCTTTACGAGCTGGAACTGGAAAAACGCCGTCTGGCTGTGGCCAAAGTGGAGGCCGGAAAAAAGAAAATCGAGTGGGGTTCGCAGATCCGCAGTTACGTGTTCGACGACCGCCGCGTGAAGGACCATCGGACCAATTATCAGACCTCAAACGTCCAAGCGGTCATGGACGGCGGTCTGGACGACTTCATCAAGGCTTATCTGATGGAATTCGGCGCAGAAGATTGAGCGCACAGAAGCCAGATATGACTTTCATCGTTCAAGGTGGTGGCAAACAACTGCTTGTCACCACCTTCTTTTATACCCAACGCCTTGAGGATTTCAGCAGGTGAAGACGGATAATTGCGGACGCTCACATTCAGCCGGCCCTGCCGCTTCAAAAACTGTCGGCTCGACTTGGCGGAAGGCGGAAAAATGCCGATGATATCGAAGATTTTTCCAGGAAAGTCTTCCACGTATTGCGCAGAAGTGTAGAGGTGGCTGTTGGGATGCAGAGCCTGCACAGGAAAATCACGCGTGAGGCTTTTGAAGGCTCCGGCCTTCATGACGGCCGCATTGGGTTCGTAGAGGTATTTCCCCAAACAGGCCGTATAGGAAACCATTGCCTGATTTTCTCCGTTCAAATCGAAACAGTAGGTCTGAGTCGGCTTCGATTTGCGGAAATTCACCGTTTTCACCGGTATGTTTCCGATATTCAAGCAGGATGACAGCAGCAAAAGCATTTCCTTGCAGTCGTTGTCGACAGAGACCACGAAGACCTCGGCCACCGAAGGCAGACTGCGGACGGCCAGGGAGAGATCGAGCATCGGGGAGAGTTTCAGCATAACGGCCCGAGCCTTTTTCAGAAGTTGCGGAGCCAAGGCCGACACGTCGGGTGAGCAGTCGGCAAGCGCGGCCACTTTGCGGCCGACATCGTCGCGGCGGGCAGGATCGAGGTAAATGAAATCGAGGGGGCCTTCCATTTGCGAAAGATAGTCTTCGGCTTCTCCGTTGATGACTCGGATGTGACGCTTGTCCAAAACGGCGAAATTCGATTGGGCCAAAGCGCACAAGGAAGACTGCCGCTCCACGTAATCGTATCGGACAAAGGCTTCCGACAGACAAGAAGCGTCGACACCAAGGCCTCCGGTCAGGTCGGCCCCGGAAAGGTTGCGGTTAGGGTATGCGATTTCGCCGTTTTCATCGGAAATTCTACGGAGAAAATCACGAAGAACATCCAGTTTGAAACGGGCAGCCGTTTGTGAGGAGCACTGTTCCAAAGGCAGGCTTGAGGGGAACTCCAACTGCGCATTGGCATACCAGTCGGGCAATTTCTGACGAATGGTCTGTCGGGCAGAAATCTGCTGAAGGACCCATCGGGCATCGAAAGTGTCGGACGTTTTCAGTTTCAAGGCCAGAGCGGCCACCTCATCTTGAAGATGCTCTTGGACGTATTGACGTTCGGCTTCGTGCATCTTGAAAGGTTCATTCAAGAGAGTTCTGTTTCAGAATCGACAGAGCATCGCTCTCAATGTCACCCAAATACTCATACAGAAGGTAATCGACAGGGGAATAGTAGACAAGCGTACTGAGGCACGAACTGTCGGGAGAATAGACGGCAAAGACGCCACAGGTCTTCACCAAACGGTTTTCCTCACCGAACATGGCGGCGAAGTCGGCATTGATGGAATCCGTCACCCATTGTTTTTCTGGCAATTTCAAGAAATTGACCGCATTGATATCTTTCTTCAGTTTCTTGATCCTCTTGGCGTATTCGGGATTGCCACCCGTTATGGATTGCGTGAGCACATACTTGCAGAGGTCGCACTCCAAACCCTTCATCGTGGCGATGCTCATGCCGTCGAGATTTCTGTATTTGTCTTGCAGACCACTGTATGCGTCTTGAGAGACAGTTCCGAAAAACTGCGCCATCATGTCGGAGTTCGCCACCATTTCAATGGGGAATTCAGTTCCCTCATCGGAATGGCGTAACTGTGACGGACCGGTCACAAGTATGCCCAACAGGTAGGCACACGCTGCGATGATAATGACGATGGTTGCGGTCTTCAGATTCTGTTGCATATCATTACTGCGTGAAACACAGCGCAAAAGTATGCACAGAATACTATAACCTCATGATTTTAGGGCATTCAAAAACGCAATTTCTTTTCCATATTTGCAATTAACTGAATTTCAGATATTTGCAATCACGCATTTCGATTCCTTGCCAACCATGTCGCCGGCGTCAAGCCCGTAATGTCGAAGAAATTTCGATGAAAAGATGACAAAGAACGATAACCGCACTCAGCCGCCAGTTCCTTGATCTGCATCTTTCCCGGTTCAGTTTCGGATAAAAGTTTCAAGGCGTAATTGATGCGCAGATTGTTGATATAGGTCGAAAAGTTGGCGTCATAATTGAAATGGATCACCCTGGAAAGATAGGTGCGGTTCGTGCCCAAAAGCTCAGACAAAGTCATGATGGACAGATCCGGGTTGAGGAAGACCTTGTCGTTTTCCATCACATTCTTCAAACGGAGGTTGATCTGCGTATACTGAGAATTGAGCATATCAGCCGACGCGATTTCTGCGTTGGTCGCAACGGTTTGCACAGGATGACGGTGCTCATCTTCCGAAAGCATCTCGGACAACTGCTCTGCCGAATAGGTCAGCTGATAGTTGTAGTATCCGATCATAAAGGCCAGCAGACACTCTATCATGGTGAAATACAGCGTGAACAAATTGTTTTCGATACCGAAGCCGCTCTCAACCATCAGCACGGCGGCTATGCCTACAGGAGCGATAAGAATGGTACATATCGATATGATACGACCAGTCGTAATCGATTTGCCTTCTGTCGTAGCATAGTAGTTTTCAAGCATTTCGTGATACTTGCTGATTTTATTATCTCCCCACACGAGTATAATCAGCACGTCGAGCGCAATGAAGACATTGAAGCCCCATTTTTCGATAAAGCACATTAGTTGGAAAGGTCTTGAATTAGGAATGGCCATCGGCCGGTCAAACAGGGCCGATTTCACATAACAATACTTGTCGATGGGCGTCATCGAAATGACAATGGCCAAGATGAAGAGGACGAAGACGATGGAAGGGATAAAAGCTAGCCAGTCTTTCTTCTGCAAGCCGTTAAGGGATGTCAGCGACCTGATAAAGAGGACATAGGAAGGTGCGACGAAGACGGAGACGCAGAGAAACAGGACATCGACTAGAAAAGGCATGCTTAATTTCTGATTGAAGTACTGGGCATAAAGCACAATCGAGATACCCAGAATCAGCATGGTGACGGCCATCATCCTCTGAGCCTTGATGGCCCGCGGTTCCTTGACCCATATCATCACAACCCAAAGAAGCAGAACGAGAGACGGAAACGAAAACATCAATGCAATCTTCATGTCAGTCTGTCTTTTTCAATTGGAAAACCATACCGGTACGAGCCGGTATATATAAGGAAAGACAACCCAATGTCTCCCGATTTTCGCGCACAGGACGCCCGAGCGTGTAATGCTCCTGCGACTCGTTGACCAGTCCGTTGCCGCCGTAACAGATACTGTCGGTGGACAGCACCATCCGATAGCCTCCTCTCGGAACCATGATGCCATAGTCCGTATAGGAACGGTTGGGACTCAAATTGAACACAAACAGCAGTTTGCCTCTCTGGAAAGCGAGCACTTGGTCGTCGTCGTTGATGCAACGCGTCTTCAAAAGCTGCTTCTGGAAGGTCTTCTCCAGTGACAGGACAGACAGCATGGCCTGATCGAAAGCCAGCAGGTACTTGTACTTGAGCAGTCCATTGTCGGGAAGACTCCACTGACGGCGGGCGTACTTGCAGGAATAGCCATTCCCTTCTCGCGGAAAATCGATCCATTCCGGATGCCCGAACTCGTTTCCCATGAAATTGAGATAGCCGCCATTGATGGACGAGGCAGTCAACAGCCGGATGATTTTGTGAAGCGCTATGCCCCGATCCACCGTGAAGTTGCTGTCACCGACATTCATGTGCCAATACATCTCGGCATCTATCAATCTGAATATGATGGTTTTGTCGCCTACCAGAGCCTGATCGTGGCTCTCGGCGTAACTGATGGTACGCTCCTCGGGACGGTGATTGGTCAGTTCCCACAGAATCGGACCGGGTTTCCAATCTTCATCGGATTTTTCCTTGATGATTTTAATCCAATAATCGGGAATGCCCATCGCCATGCGGTAATCGAAGCCTATACCTCCGTCTTCGAAAGGAGCGGCCAGACCGGGCATTCCGCTGACCTCTTCGGCAATGGTGACGGCTTTTGGATTGAGTTCGTGTATCAGTTTGTTAGCCAACGTCAGATAACAGATGGCGTCTCCATTGGCATTCCCTCCGAAATAATCGTCATAGGAGCCGAAAGTGTCTCCGATGCCGTGACTCCAATAAATCATGGAAGTCACCCCATCGAAACGGAAACCGTCGAATTGGAATTCTTCGAGCCAGTATTTGCAGTTGGACAAAAGGAAATGCACCACTTCGGAGCGGCCGTAATCGAAGCAGAGCGAATCCCAAGCCGGGTGTTCGCGGCGGCCGTCATTGTAGAAATACTGGCCGGGATCTCCGGCGAAAAGGCCCAAGCCTTCCAGGGTGTTCTTGACGGCATGTGAATGGACAATGTCCATAATGACAGAAATGCCGTATCCGTGGGCGTCGTCGATGAGTTGCTTGAGCTCTTCGGGAGTGCCGAAACGGGATGAGGGCGCAAAGAAACTGGAGACGTGATATCCGAAAGAGCCGTAATAGGGATGTTCCTGAATGGCCATTATCTGAATGGCGTTGTATCCGTCGGCTGCCACACGCGGGAGCACAAGACGGCGGAACTCGTCGTAGGTGCCAACCTTCTCTTCTTCCTGAGCCATGCCGATATGGCATTCGTAAATGAGAAGCGGATTGCGTTTGGGAAGAAATTTCCGATGACGGAAGCGATAAGGTTTCTCGGGAGTCCAAACCTGAGCCGAAAAGACGTACGTGACAGGATCCTGGACCACGCGCTGGGCCCATGCCGGAATGCGTTCGCCCTGACCGCCATCCCACTCGACCAAAAGTTTGTAATGTTCATTATGATGGAGAGCATTCGCGGGAAGAACGACTTCCCAAACGCCATCGGCCTTGCGCAAAAGCGAATAGTGTTCGTCTTTCTGCCAACGGTTGCTGTCGCACAGAAGGCATACGGCCGTCGCATTGGGCGCCCATTCGCGGAAAACCCAACGATTGTCCTGAAAATGAAGACCGAAATACTGATAGCCGTTGGCAAACTCAGAGAGGCTCTTTCCCTGAGTCAATTCCTGTTCACGTCTCAGAGCATAGTCGTATCTGTCACGGATGACGCCCTCGTAGGGAGCCAGCCACGGGTCGATTTTCAATATTTCCAATGTCCGGTCGGTAGCCATACTGTTTCTTTAACTCGGAAATGTTGCAAAAATAGTGTGAATTTCGGGGAAATGACAAATTTACAAAAGATATTTTGTGAAAAATTTCATCATTTACCCTATATGATATAAGTTTGTCCCCGAAAAATTAAAAAGCGAGACAATGTTTAATGCTTTTTTCCTCCTTTTGCCGAGTTTCATATCGCTGGTCATATTTGTGATACTGGTCGTCCAGAACTACAAGGCCAGCCGGATTCATCGCACGCTTACCTGGTTGCTGTTCTGCGGAGCGCTCTACTACTACGCAGATGCCGAATTCATCAATTCGAGTTCGGATTACCGAGCGATGATCTATGTCGATGTGATATCCAAGTTCGCTTCTCTGAGCATGCCGGTCATCATCGTTTTCTTCTTGCGTGCCATTCTCGAAAAGCCCAAGCGGCCGATACTGGCCACCGGACTGTTCGCTCCGACACTGATCATGGGGTTCATTGCCATTGTCGTCTACAGTTTCATCGGAATCGACAATGCCGCGGGATTTCTGCAGGCCAGAGACGCTGCGGGAGGCGCCTTCCCGGAAGCCTTTACGGACACGATTTACAAAGCGCAGCACATTCTCTGCACACATACTTATCTTTGGATAATGATCATTGAAATGCTGTTGGCTTGCGCCTACATCATTTTCGTCTGGATTAAGACAAATTTCAAGCCGAAGGACGTCGCGGCTTATTTCCGGAAAAAAGACAGCAATCCGGCTGCGACAGTCGGACTGCTCATTATCGTGATGTTGGTCATCAGTTCCTTCAGAATCATCATCGGACGTCATTACTGGCTAGCGCACCCTGTGTTGACAGCCGCTGTTTCCGCTTTCTCGGGCGCTTACATCGGCTTCATCAGTTGGACATTCATCCGACGGTTCGAAATTGTCACGGCATTCCATCACGAAAGCTGACGCCCAGGCATTGTGCCGGACTGTGGACAAAAAAAGGCGCGCGGCCGAAGGTCGCGCGCCTTTCATTTATCCTTAACACACTCGGATCAGAGCTGCTGTTTGAGCAATTCCGTAAAAGAAACCTGCTTGAGGACGATATCCTTAAGCTGGTCGATAGGAATGCGTTCCTGCTGCATGGTGTCGCGGTTGCGCAAGGTCACGCAGTTGTCGTTGAGCGTGTCGTGGTCGATGGTGCAGCAGAAAGGAGTGCCAATGGCATCCTGACGGCGATAGCGCTTGCCGATGGAATCTTTTTCGTCATACTGGCAGCGGAAATAGAACTTCAAATCGTCCATGATTTCGCGGGCCTTTTCAGGCAGACCGTCTTTCTTGACAAGAGGCATCACGGCCAGCTTAATGGGAGCCAGAGTGGCCGGCAAATGCAGCACCACGCGAGTCTCGCCGTTTTCAAGCGCCTGCTCTTCGAAAGAAGCGCACATGATGCTGAGGAACATACGGTCAACACCTATGGAAGTCTCGATGACATACGGAGTGTAGCTTTCGTTGGTTTCGGGATCGAAATACTTGATGCTCTTTCCGGAATATTTCTCGTGCTGGCTGAGGTCGAAATTGGTGCGGCTGTGAATGCCTTCCACTTCCTTGAAGCCGAAAGGCATCAGGAATTCGATATCGGTGGCGGCATTGGCGTAGTGGGCCAACTTTTCGTGGTCGTGGAAACGGTAGTGGTCTGCACCGAAGCCCAGTGCCTGGTGCCAGGCCATACGGGTCTTCTTCCATTTGGCGAACCAGTCGAGTTCCGTACCCGGCTTGATGAAGAACTGCATCTCCATCTGTTCGAATTCACGCATGCGGAAAATAAACTGACGGGCCACAATCTCGTTGCGGAATGCTTTGCCTATCTGGGCAATTCCGAAAGGAATCTTCATGCGGCCGGTCTTCTGCACGTTGAGGTAGTTCACAAAAATGCCCTGGGCCGTTTCGGGTCGCAGGTAAATTTTCATATTGCTGTCGGCAGTGCTGCCCATTTCGGTCGAGAACATCAGGTTGAACTGACGTACATCGGTCCAGTTGCGGGTACCGCTGATGGGGCATACGATTTCTTCATCGAGGATAATCTGTTTGAGCTCGTCCAGATTGTTGGCGTTCATAGCGTCGCTGTAACGCTGATGGAGAGCGTTCCACTTGGTCTGATGCTCCAGAACGCGCGGATTGGTTTCACGGAACTTGGCTTCGTCGAAACTGTCGCCGAAACGCTTGGCTGCCTTTTCGATTTCCTTCTTTATCTTGTCTTCAATCTTGGCCAACTGCTCCTCGATGAGCACATCGGCACGATAACGCTTCTTGCTGTCGCGGTTGTCGATGAGCGGATCGTTGAAAGCGTCCACATGACCGGAAGCTTTCCAGATGGTCGGATGCATGAAAATGCTGGAGTCGATGCCAACGATGTTCTCGTGCATCAGGGTCATGGAATCCCACCAGTACTTCTTGATGTTGTTTTTCAGTTCAACACCCATCTGTCCGTAGTCGTAAACGGCGCCCAGACCATCATAAATTTCACTCGAAGGAAATACGAAACCGTATTCCTTGCAATGGGAGACAAGTCTCTTGAAGACTTCTTCTTGTTGTGCCATAGGTCGTTAATTTTTGCGAGTGCAAAAGTAGTATTTATTATTTGTTTTTCGTATCTTTACGGCTCGAAAAAAGGCTTTTGTATGGACGAAGACGAATTAATGACCGGCAATTCCGATTTCAGCGGGCTCAACCTCACCGACACGGACGCGGCGCATCACCTCACGGGCATGTACCGCAACTGGTTCATCGATTATGCCTCCTCCGTCATCCTCGACCGCTCGGTGCCTCACATCGCCGACGGCCTGAAGCCGGTACAGCGCCGCATTCTCCACTCGATGAAACGCCTGGACGACGGACGCTACAACAAGGTGGCCAACATCGCGGGCCACACGATGCAGTTCCACCCTCACGGCGACGCCTCCATCACCGATGCGCTTGTACAATTGGGGCAAAGAGGACTGCTCATCGATTGCCAGGGCAACTGGGGCAACATCCTCACGGGAGACCGCGCCGCCGCTGCCCGATACATCGAAGCCCGCCTGTCGAAATTCGCGCTCGATGTGGTCTTCAACAGCAAGACTACCCAATGGCAGGCATCTTACGACGGACGCGCCCAAGAGCCGGTGGCTCTGCCTGTCAAGTTTCCGCTGCTGCTGGCTCAAGGCGTCAAAGGTATCGCCGTGACCTTGTCTTCGGAGATCCTTCCCCACAATTTCAACGAAATTCTCGATGCTGCCGTCAGCTACCTCAAAGGTGAAGAATTTGCGCTCTACCCCGATTTTCAGACCGGAGGTTACATCGATGTCAGCCGCTACAACGACGGTCAGCGCGGCGGCCTGGTCAAAGTCCGCGCCAAAATCAACAAACTCGACAACAAGACACTGATGATATCGGAAATTCCTTATGGAAAAACCACTTCCGACATCATCGATTCCATTGTCAAAGCTAGCGAAAAGAACAAGATAAAAATCCGCAACGTCGATGACAACACGGCCGCCCAAGCCGAAATTCTGGTGCATCTGGCGCCAGGCGTCTCCAGTGACAAAGCCATCGACGCTCTGTATGCCTTCACCGACTGCGAAGTAAGCATATCGCCCTGCTGTTGCGTCATCCGCGACAACAAGCCCAGTTTTACCAGCGTGTCGGAAGTGCTTCGCTACTCTGTCGACAACACGCGCAACCTGCTGCGCCGCGAACTGGAAATTCAGAAAGACGAATTGCAGGAAAGTCTGATGTACGCCTCGCTGGAAAAGATTTTCATCGAAGAGCGCATCTATAAGGACAAAGGATTTGAAGAGAGCAAGGACATGGATGCCGCCATCGCTCATGTGGACAGCCGCTTGGAACCCTTCAAGAAAGACTTCATCCGCGAGGTCACCCGCGACGACATCTTGAAACTGATGGAGATCAAGATGGCCCGCATCCTCAAATTCAATTCGGACAAAGCCGACAAGGCCATACTGCAGATGAAGGCCGACATCGAGAAGATAAACTATCATCTGGAGCATCTGACCAAATACACCATCGACTGGTTCAACGGATTGAAAAAGAAATACGGAGAGCCCTTCGTCCGCCGCACGGAAATCCGTGTGTTCGACACCATCGAAGCGGCCAAGGTTGCCGAAGCCACCGAAAAGCTTTACATCAACCGAGAAGAAGGGTTCATCGGTATGAGCCTGAAAAAAGACGAATTCGTCTGCCCCTGCTCCAACCTCGACGACATCATCATCTTCTTCAAGAGCGGCAAATACAAGATTGTCAAAGTCAGTGACAAGATGTTTGTCGGCAAAGACGTCATCTATCTGAATGTCTTCAAGAAAAACGACAAGCGCACCATTTACCATGCCATCTATCGCAATGGCAAGGGCGGATTCACCTATGTCAAGCGATTTGCCGTCACCGGCGTGTCACGCGACAAGGAATACGACCTGACCCCAGGCAAGCCTGGTACGAAAGTCTTGTATTTCACGGCCAATCCCAATGGCGAAAGTGAAATCGTGCACGTACTGCTGAAACCGGCTCCCAGACTCAAGAAAGTGCAGTTCGACATGGATTTCAGCGAGCTGGCCATCAAGGGACGCCAATCCATCGGAAACATTCTCACCAAGTTCGATATTCACCGCATCACCTTCAAGCAGAAAGGCCTGTCCACGCTGGGCGGACGCGAGGTGTGGTTCGATCGCGACGTCATGCGCCTCAACTACGACCACAGAGGCGACTATTTGGGAGAATTCAGGGCCGAGGACCAGATTCTGGTCATCAACGACAATGGCGAATTCTATACGACCAACATCGACCTGAGCAATCACTTCGACGACAATCTTCAGATTATCGAAAAATACGACTCACGGAAAGTCTGGACAGCTGTCCTCTTCGATGCCGACCAACAGAATTATCTGTACATCAAACGCTTCGGAATCGACAAGAATTTCAAAAAACAGACATTCATCGAAAATCCAAACTCCAAGCTCGTACTGCTGACCGACACCTTCTATCCCCGTTTCGGAGTCAGTTTCGGCGGCAACGACAGCTATCGCGAAAAAATGGAGGTCGACGGCGAATCGTTCATCGGGGTCAAGAGTTTCAAAGCGCGCGGTCGCCGCATCAGCACCTGGCAAATCGATCAGGTGGTCGAGCTGGAACCTCTGCGCTTCCCAGACTTCGACAGCCTTGACGGCGAATCGGAAGAAGTGGCCGAGAAGGAGGTGGAAGTGAACGAGAAATCGGACATCGAACTGATTGACGAAATGACCGGTCAAGCGAATCTGTTCGGAGATTTCGATGAGGAAAACGACAAAGAATAATCAGACGCGGTAGTGGTGGAATGGTAGACACGTCAGCCTTAGGAGCTGATGCCGAAAGGCGTGGGGGTTCGAGTCCCTTCTGCCGTACTGATAAAAAAAGGAGTGACCCGAGGGCCACTCCTTTTTCATTTATGGAGACAGGGATTATTTCAGCAGAGCGGCAACGCCTTCGTCGACCAGATACTTGGCCAGTTCGACATCGTTGGCGGCCTGTTCCTTCTTGGCGGGATCGGCCTTGATGGCCTGAGCCAGACCCTTGGCGACTTCTTCCTTATTGTTGGTCTTGGCACCGATGAGAGCCTGCAGATAATAGGTGTCGGCATCGGGAGCTTCAACAGCAGCCAGAGTAGCCTTGGCGGCCTCGTAGTCCTTGTTCAGATACTGAGCCAGAGCAGCGTTGTTGGTCTTGGCATCGCCGAAAGCCTTGGCGGCTTCAGCATACTGACCTTTCTTGATGTAGAGCAAACCGGCAGCCTCGTTGTAACCTTCAGCTTCGGTGGCCTTGCTCAGATAATCTTCGATGACGGCATTGTCAGCACCTTCGGCCAGAGCGACCTGAGCCAGGTTCAGGCAAACCTCGGAAGCCTGCTCTTTGGCATAAGCTTTTTCGAAAGAAGCCTTTGCAGCTTCCACATTGCCTTCTTCGAAACGGATGGCACCGATGTTGTTGTAAGCGCGGTAATCGTCGGCATAGAGTTCGATAGCCTTGTTGTAGACGGCTTCCTTCTGCTCCTTCTCGGTGTAGAGAGTGGCGGCGTAGAGAAGCTCCTCGATGCTCAGGACAGAAGCGTCAGATTCGAAAGCGGCCTTGATTTCATCGTCGGAACGGCCGGTAACATCGATGGTCAGAGCCATCTTGGAACGACGCAACTGAGGAAGAATCTCGTCGGCAAGAGCCTTGTAGGCAGAAGCCAGATTCTTGATTTCGGCTTCGCGTTGTTCAGGATCGGAATACATGGAGAGGACGCGGAGGATGAGATCTTTGTCCTGAATGTTCGATTCGGAAAGGAGAGCCTTGAAGCCGTCCCAGTCTTCAGCGGTGAATTCGCTCTCTACGGGGCCCTGAGCTTTGGCTTTCTTCATCTCCTTGTTGATATAGCTGGTGGTGTTCTTTTCACGCTGACCGGCAAGCTTTTCGTTCAGGTCCATAGCACCGTCGGGCGAAGCGTAAGAAGAAATCTTAACGCTGGCGACTTCCTTGTTTTCAGCCTGAGCGGCATCGGCAAGAGCAGCGGCGATGGCCTTGATTTCTTCACTCTTCAGTTCGCTGCTGCGGACATTGGACTGCTGGATGAGGAAAAGGATCTGGGCTTCGGTGACTTCCTGAATGACGCGCTGGAAGTTGTCGGTGCTGGCGGCAGCAGAGTTGCCGGTAGCCTTTGCCAGAGCTTCGGGAGCGATGACACCGTCGGCCAGTTTGACGTCAGGATGTTCGATGTCCTTCTTGCCGTTGTTGATGTTGAAACGCATGTAGAGTTCACTGCGGTTCATGGCAGGAATGTAATCGAAAGAGGTCTTGAGGCTGTAAGCGCCGCCGGTCTTGGTGGGAACCACTTCGTTGTTGCCGGTGGCCTTTTCGCCCTGAAGCGTGAGAGACGTGCCTTCAACTTCGCCGCCTTCATATTTCAGGACCGGAGTAAAGGTAACGACACCCTTGTTAGGGAACATCTTTTCGGGAATGACACCTTCGATGGTAACATCAATCTTACCGCCGACAGATTCAAGAGTTTCAGGTGTGACCGTGAAATGCTCACGAGTCAGAGCCAACTTGCCGCCACAGCTGGTCATAACCAAAGCAGCCATAAGGACAAGACTGAATTTTGACACTTTGTTCATAATGGTACGAATTATTGTTAAGTAAATTAGTTTCAACCGACAAATGTACACTTAAAAACTCAATTATTCTGCGTCAAAAATCATTTCGCGTGAATATTAGTTTTTTTAACACTTGTCCTTGCCGAATATATACCTGACAGGCCACCAGACAGCAGGCAGACTGACTGCCAGAACCGTCAGCAGAACCAAGCCGAGATCGCTAACTCTGAGCCTTATCGGATAGGCACTTACAATGAATCCGCCTCCGCCCAGCTTGAGCCAGCCGAAACGCTGCTGGAGCAAGCACAGCACCGTGCCGACAAACAGTCCGAGCAAAGCTCCCAGGAATGCGATAAGCCACCCTTCATACAAGAAGACCCGTCGCACCGTGACGCGGTCGGCTCCCAAATGCTCGAGCGTCTGCGAATCGGACTTCTTCTCGATGACCAGCATCGACAGCGAGCCGATGACATTGCATAGCGCAACGATGAGAATGAAGCAGAGCATCAGATAAGTGACCCACTTTTCCATACGGTTGATCCGATAGAAGTCGGCCTTCTGCTCTTGAAGGTCGAGGACTTTGAAACCCTCCCCCAGAACAGCCTTCAAATCGCGTTTCACAGAAGCCGTACGATAACCCTCTCTCACCCTGATTTCGACCGAGGTCACTTCGAGGCTGTCATATTCCAGCAAATCGCGGGCAAAGTCAATCGGCACAATGATGTAGCAGTCGTCGTATTCGGGTTGGCCGATGCCGAAAGTGGCCGTCAGCAGGATAGCCCGACTGCGCAGGGAAGTCGAGGGATTGGCCATGTTGACCGCGCTTTTGCGTTTGGGCGCATAGAGGATGATGGGGTCGATGAAGGAATAGCCTGTGTTCAGCGTGCTGGAAAGGCCGTTTCCCAAGGTGGCGTAGGTGAAACCGTCCTCTTCCAAAGCGAAATGGCCGTGATAAATGCATTGGCCGATATGGGCCAGGCTGTCGAAGTCTTGGCTCACACCCTTGAGGCGGGCACTGGTCTGGCTGTTTTTGTAACGGGCCAGCACATTGCCTTCCAGGCTCTCCGAAAAGACGGCCACGCCGGGATGCGCCCTGATCCGGTCGAAAGCCTCCGAGCCGACATCGAAGGTACGGCCCTCCACCGCCTCAATCTTCAAATCGGGATCGAAGTTGCGATAGAGAGAGCCTATCAGATCCTGAAAACCGTTGAAGGCCGAAAGTACACACACCATAGCCAGCGTTGCGGCCGATACCCCCAGTACAGAGACCATGGATATCAGGTTGATGGCGTTGTTCGATTTCTTTGAAAACAGATAACGCCGGGCTATGTGCAAGGGCAGGTTCATCGCGGAAAACTATTTCGCCAAGAGTTCGTCGATATGCTGGGCATAGTCGAGCGAATCGTCGAGGAAGAAGCTCAACTCAGGCATCTTGCGCAACTGGTAGCGGACACGCTGGGCCATCTCGTAACGGATGGTTTTGGCATTGTCCTGAATGCTTTTGAGAATTTCCTGGGACTTTTCAGTGGGGAAGATGCTCAGATAGGCGCGGGCAACGCTTAAATCCGAACTGACGCGGACCACGCTCACGCTGACCAGAACACCTTGCATCTTGCGGGTTTCGGTCTGAAAGACCTGACTGAGCTCCTTCTGAAGGAGGCGGCTGATTTTATTCTGTCTGGTTGTTTCCATATCGGTTATATTTTGCGTACGACTGTCAAACCGTCGCGAAGAGGGAGCATCACTTTCTCCACGCGAGAATCGGCAGCAAGATAATCATTGAATTCCGAAACGGCAATAGCCTGACAGTCGTTCGCAGCGATTTCTCCGACCATTTTACCGTTCCACAAAGTATTGTCGGCCAAAAGCCAGCCTCCGGACGGCATTTTCTGCAAAGCCAGTTCGTAGGCTGATTTGTAATGGCGTTTGTCAATGTCGAGAAACACCAGGTCGAACAGGCCTTCCATCCGGGGAATGAGTTCTTCCGCCTCGCCGAAATGCATCACAATTTTGTGCCCATAGGGAGAACGGGCGAACCATTTGAGCAGATGGTCTTCCAATTCGTCATTGTGTTCGATGGAGTGGATTTCGGCGTTTTCTCCGGTGCCTTCCGCCAGGCAAAGCGTAGAATAGCCGGTGAAAGCGCCAAGTTCCAACACTCTTGACGGGCGGATCATCTGGCAGAACATCACCAGCATACGCCCTTGGAGATGGCCCGATACCATTCTCGGATTGAGGAAATTGACGTAGGTCTCGCGACGCAACTCCTGCAGAAGCGGAGGTTCGGCTTCGCTGTGGCTGCAGAGATATTCGTCCAATGCTTCCGAAAAGTCGATCATGGGTCAATTCTTATCATTTTGTCCGATGGAATCGGGAATTTCCGTCAGCAGCGATTCAATGGCCATACGGTAAGAATCCAGGCCGAACCCGGAAAAGGTACGGCGACAGGCATCACGCAGAAAAGAGACGCGCCGGTAGGATTCGCGCTTTTCGATATCGGTGAGATGCACCTCGATGACCGGCGCCGGCACGGCCCTCACGGCATCTGCAATGGCGATGGACGTATGAGTGTAAGCGGCCGCGTTCAGGACGATTCCATCGGTTTCGAATCCCCACTCCTGAATCCGGTCAATCAGGTCGCCTTCGTGATTGCTCTGGAAATGAAGGAACTCGATGTCGGGAAAATCGGCTTGCAACTTTTCGAGATACGACTCGAAAGAAACGTTCCCGTAGATTTCAGGCTCCCGCTTTCCCAAGAGGTTCAAATTCGGTCCGTTGATGATGGCAATTTTCATAGATGAAAAAAAGTTCCTATTTTTGCGGCAAAGATACGAAAAATGGCCGGTCAATTTACTTGGCAGCAGAAATATGTAGCTTATCTGAAGTTGGAAAAGTCATTGTCCGACAATACGGTGGCCGCATACCAATCGGATTTGCAGAAGCTGGCCGACTTTGCCGGAGACCGTTCCTTGGATTCGCTGAGCCAGGAAGACATCGAACGGTTTCTCGTTCGACTTCACGAAGTCGGCATCGGCGCCCGCTCTCAAGCCCGGATCGTTTCGGGACTGCGTTCTTTCTACGGTTTTCTTTTGGCTGAAGACTGCATCCAGTCCGACCCGATGGAGTTCATCGACTCGCCGAACATCGGAAGGCATCTTCCAGAAGTGCTTTCCGTCGATGAAATCGACCGGATCATAGCCGGCATCGACGCCAGCACTCCCGAAGGGCACCGCAACCGGGCCATGCTGGAAACGCTCTACAGCTGCGGGCTGCGCGTGTCGGAACTGGTCGGGCTGAAACTCTCCAGATGTTTTTTCGACGAAGAATACATCCTGGTGGAGGGCAAAGGCAGCAAGCAGCGTCTCGTGCCCATTTCGTCGAGCGCCATCAAGGCCATCGGCCTATGGCTGGAGCAGCGGGTCAAGGTGCCCGTGCAGAAAGGCAACGAAGATTACGTGTTTCTAAGCCGCAGAGGCACTGCCCTGAGCCGTTCCATGGTGTTCCGCATCATCAAGTCACAGGCTGCCGCTGCCGGCATCGACAAGGTCATCAGCCCGCACACGTTCCGGCATTCGTTCGCGACGCATCTGCTCGAAGGCGGAGCCAACTTGCGAGTCATTCAGCAGATGCTCGGACACGAAAGCATTCTGACAACGGAGATTTACACCCATATCGACAACACCCTGCTCCGCAGCCAGATACTTGAGTTTCATCCTCGTAACAAACATAAATAAAATTATAATTTCTTATCTATCAATCTTTTATTTTTGGAAATATGAAAAAATCCATTCTGGCAATCTTTTGCCTCTCAGCTCTTTTGCTGAACACGTCCTGTAAGGACAAAGATGAGGAGCCCCTTACTCCCGAAGAGTCGAAACAGGAACTTGCCGAAGTCCTTTCACAGGCCATTTCTTCCATCAACGCCCAGGACTACTCGGAAATCGTCACCACTTCAGTGATTCTTGTCAACAAGGTGAACTACTCCCTCGACTCCGCTTTCGAGAAACAGCTTAGCGGTGCTGTAAAGGAAGTAATCAATCCTGTAAAGAAGGCCGCCGAAATGATCAACGATTTGATTGAGATGCCCAAAGTTGTGACCAATACGAACGACGATTACGAACGTTTCTATGCCAAGTACCAGTATGAGCTTTCTCTGCTCTACGGCAAACTGGTGGCCAATGACAAGGATCAGACCTGGGAATTCGACGATTCCGTCAAAGACCATTTCGAGCTCCAGTTCTCCGATGCAGAAGGCAATCCCGTCATTTTCAGCATCTCAGGTACCGGCAAGACCTCGGCCATCTATGTCCACACCACCGATTCCGAAGCCTACTACCCCTACTACGGCGAGCCTTCGAAGACCATCGATGAAGAAGAAATGACCATTCTGGTACCCGAGCAGATCAATGTCAATCTGACCAGCGGCCAGACGAAACTGCTCTCTCTCAGCATCGGTGCTTCGCTGAACATGGAAATCACCGAATCCGAGAAGGATTTCTGGGGATATGACGACGACTACAATTGGTTCAACGAATACGCCAGCAACTCCGACCTTTCTTTCGACAAACTCAGCCTCGATGTCAAACTTGAACTCATCGACCTTGCCTTCAGTTTCAATTCGAAAATCAACCAGAAAGAAATCTCCCTGTCGACCAGTTTCGCTCTGGGCAACCAGGAACTCATCAGTGTGAAAGCCAGCTCCAAGGGCGACTTCAGCAACTTCGTCGACATGACCGAAGACGGATTCGAGTCGGCCAAACTGGAAGCCAACTTCCTCTCCACGCTGCAGTTCAAAGCCAATTGCAACGACATCAAGAGTGCCGTTCTGGCTTTTGAAAGCATCGAACCTGGCGACAACAAGTCTTTCAACAATTTCAACAATTCTTATTCCGCCAAGTTTTTCTTCAACAACTCCGACAAGGCCACTGCCAAGATTAAAATCCAGTCGTTCAAGGATGACGACGATTTCCGCACTCAGCAGGCCAGCTATACAATCGAACCCGTCATCGAATTTGCCGACGGTTCCGTCTACCGCTTCGATGAATACCTCGCCGGTGAAGAATTCAACGATGTGATGAAGGCAGCCGAAGGACTGGTCAACGACTTTATGGGCCTGCTCAACAACCAGCAGCCTCTTCAGAAAAGATAAGTATCCTGTCAGTTAACCCCGCTTGAAAACAGACTTCGCCGTCATACTGATGATGACATTCACTTTGCAGGCTGTCCGTGCCCAAACGGACAGCCTGCTTTATCGTGATATCGACGAAGTCAGCATCGAAGCCGGATACAGCCGCCAGTCGGCCAATGTCCGCCTGGGCGGCCGCATCGACTGGTCGGCCGAACTGCTCGAAGACCTGCCCAAAGTGCTGGGCACCGCCGACCCCATGCACTACATGCAGTACCTGCCCGGCGTCCAGACCACCGCCGGATTTTCGGGTGGGCTCTATGTGAACGGCTGCAGCCTGTCGCACAACCTCATTTCGCTCGATGGAGTCCCCGTGTACAACCCGCTTCACCTGTTCGGCATGTACTCCGTCTTCAACGTGGACCATTATTCGGGCATATCGCTTCAGAAAAGCGCGCCGGTGGAATCGCTGCCCCGCATCGGAGCCGTCATGGACGCCTCCACCGCATCGGAGGTGGAAACCTTCTCTCTGAAAGGAAGTTTCGGAATGATGAGCTCGCAAGGCACGCTCAAACTGCCCTTGGGAGAAAAAGCCGGACTGATACTGTCGGGACGCAGTTCCTACCTCTCGCTGCTCTACGGCGACTTGCTCAACAGCCAGTTACCCGGCATCCGATGGGACTACCGCTTCTGGGACCTCAACGGCACATTCGTCTACAGCCCCAACGAGCACAACCGCCTCAGTCTGAACGCCTATTCGGGCCAGGACAAACTTCACCTCGACCAGACTGACAACCAGTCGGCCACGGATATCGCTTGGGGGAACCGTCTGTATTCGCTCGAGTGGAACCACCGTTTCCAACGCGGCTGGCTCGAACAGCAACTCTATGGCACTTCCTACGCCAACCGTCTGAACATTTGCGTCACCAACTCCAATCTGGCCCTGCCGTCCGACATCGGCGACTGGGGCTACCGTCTGGAAAGGATGCTTCCCATGGGAGAAAACGTCCTGCGCTACGGGGCCAACCTGGTCCGGCACGACATACAGCCGCAAGACCCCCGTGTGGACGGTTCGAGAGGCATCGCCTACCAATCCCAGCCCTCCACCCGTTCCTACGAGACCACTCTCTTCGGCCGCTGGTCTTCGCCTCTGGGAGAAGACTTCGTGTTGGCTGCCGCACTGCGCGGAAGCGGTTATTTTGCCGATGAAATGGGAAAAACGAGCCATTTTCTGGCGCTTGACCCCCAAGTGGAACTGTTTTGGGACCGCGGTGAAGGCAAGCAATGGGCCCTGCAGGCCGGGCTCTATCACCAGTTCCTGCATCAGGCCGGCTTCACCAACGGCGGTTTGCCCACAGAGTTCTGGTTTTCGGCCTCAGACAGTCTGCCGCCCCAATCGGCTCTGTCCCTGTCGGTGGGTTACGAAATGCCGCTGTGGGACGGCAGTTGGGCACTGTCTTCCGAAGTCTACGGGCATTTGCTTCGCAATCAATACGAGTATGTCAGCAACATCTACGACATTCTCCAGTCGAGTTACTGCCTGAATTCGTCGCTTCGCACCGGCCACGGATATGCCGTAGGCCTCAACCTCATGCTGCAGAAGAAAGACGGCCCCCTGACCGGATGGGTGTCCTATTCTTTCAGCCGTTCGCGGCTCAGGTTTGCCAATGGGCCGTATTTTCCGGCCTATTACGAGCGTCCGCACGATCTGAATGCGGTCGTCTACTGGCGGCCGGGAGGCAAATGGTCCTTCTCCGCCTCGGGTGTGCTGGCCTCGGGAACGCCCTACACGGCACCGCTCTATGCCTACATTCTGAACGGTGTCATCGTCTGCAAATATGGCGACCACAACAGCGCCCGCCTGCCGGTCTACCACCGTCTGGACCTGTCGGCCGACTGGATATTCCACGAAAGGGGCCGCCACCAGTCGGGGCTGAACTTCTCGCTCTACAACGCAGCCTTCTCGCGGAATGTGCTGTACTATTCCATCCATACCGATGAAAAGGGGAACTACCATCTGCATTATCCGATGGTGCTCATCCCCATCTGCATTCCATCGGTCAGCCTGTTTTTCAAAATATAGACGATGAAAACGCCCCAAACAGCCTTGTTGCCCGGCCTTTTGCTCCTCCTGTTTGCCTCGTCCTGTCGGTATCAAGGCGACTACAGGGAAGAGATTGTGGTGGAAGCATGGATCGAATCGGGAGAACATCCAGTGGTCATCCTCTCATCCACGGTACCTATCGACGACGACAGCTACAGCGACAGCGAACTCATGAACCATGTCATCAACTGGGGCAAAGTGAGCGTAAGCGACGGCGAGCAGACGGCGATTCTGGCGGGCGGCATCGACAGACACTACCTTCCTCCCTACATATACACCACTTCCGACATCAAAGGGGAGCCTGGAAAGACCTACACGCTGACGGTGGAATATAGCGGCAAAGTACTGACGGCCAGCACCACCATTCCCGAGGTGCCTGTCATCGACAGTGTGCAGTTCGAGTCCATTGACGGAGACAGTCTCTTTGAGATGACCGTTTCCTTCGAAGACAATGCCGACACTCACGACTACTATATGTTTTTCGTGCGCCTCTTCAACCGGGAAAGCCGCTACTATCCTGCTTCGACCAGTCTCATCGACGACGCTCAAATTGCCGATGCGCAGTCTTTGGCAGGCCACAAAAGGCTCATCGAAAGGCCTGTCTGGCAAGGCTACCACACGCTACCGTTTCAAGAATATTCGTCCTATTACCGCTCAGGCGACAGCATTATGGTGAAACTGGCCGCCATGGACAACCAATCGTTCCTGTTTTGGGACTCCTACTCCAAAACCGTCAATCTGGAGCAGGTGGCTCTGTTTACCGTGCCTGAAGAAATCCATTCCAACATAGAGGGCGGTCTGGGCTATTGGTGCGGTTACGCTATCGATCGGCGCAGCGTCATCTGTCCGTGAAGTACCTATTTTTCATATACGATGGGCACCCCCTCGCTGCTGATTCCTTCTGCGCTGATAATCAGATGTTTGGCCTCATTGTTGTAGAAAGAGATATTTGCCGTGCCATCGGCATCCAATGAGACATCCGGATTCCAGTACAAAGTTCGTCTGTAATCGTTCCGGCTGGCCGGTTTAGGCTCAGAGGAACCATAATCAGGATGATAGAACGAAGCGACCGAAGAATAGCCGGCATAAGTCATCCGACGCCCCTTGTAAATAGGCATTATCTCTTTCCTGAAATGAAAATCCACGATGAAATCAGAGGTATAGCTGCTCTCGATGTCATGCATGGTGAAGGTTTCGCGATTGACGTGGTCGGCATACAGTCTAATCGTGTCAATCTTTTCCAGATAGAGATGCGTTTCATAGGGAACTGTGGAAACAATCTTTCCGCCGACAATGTCCACCCGGGGCTTGCCCATTTCGGCCATATACCGCCTCAGATAATAGTCGGCTTGCTCATTGCGCCAGGACTTGATGGCGATGTAAGTGTCCGGATTGTCCTCTTCAGGGCCATCCGGCCTAGTCTCGGGCCTGTCGAAACTCAGCAGGTATTCATTCGAGCCCGGCCTTTGGTTAAAAGTGAACTCGTAGGCACCTCTGATTCCATGACGGACAGCGGCATTCACAGCAATCAGTCCACGTTCAATCGCTCCGAAATACATACCCATATCCATCTGAAGATTGAGTTCGTCCATCGGATTGAGCCGCATGACCGGCTGAGAAAAATCAAGTGTGTGAAGGATCCGGGAACCGGTTACAGAGGCTTCTTTCAACCTCACTCCTTTCTGAGCTTTTACACGTGTGGTGTCTTCTTCGGCATACTTCTTTTCCTGCCCGTAAAGAAGCGGGTTCACCTCGTAGAAGGACAACATTTTCACATGAGGTGAATACTGCACATCGGTGGGAATATACTCGTAGGGCCAATGGCCGCCTTCTTCACGATAATCGAAAAAGTCGCTGGCATTTCTGTCGAAAAGGCGCTTTTTATCGTTCACATGGACAAACAGGGTGGCATCGCCTTCAAAATCGGGAAAATCAAAAGTAAAAATTCCCTTTTCATCGGTCATTCCTTTCCCGAATAATTGCATAGTATCCAATACCATAAAGGCTTCAAGCTCCATTCCGTCGCCCAATCGGCGCTTCTGGCCCGACTTCAGTCCCAACATCGGATAGACACGGCCCGACACCTTCAGACTCTTTTCAATCCTGAATTGAGGATCGAAAGGCAAAAGGCCAGACATTACCTGCCAGTCGTAACGGCGCCAGCCCTGTACGAGCATAAGCAAATCGAGTTCGTAATTGCGCCGACGGCCGGTGCTTTCAAAATAATACTCCGGCGTTTCGATGAAACCGTACAAATCGGATGAAAGCAAGAGGTTGGAGCGGATATTCTGTAGCGAATAATTGGTTTCCCGACTGGCTTCATCTGTAATGCTCAGCGAGAAGGAATTATTCTGCAAACTGTCCGATGGGGCAAGCTCTTTCAGATTGAAAGACAGTTGTACCTGTTCGTAGGGACGATAGCGGGGAGAGATGCCGGACACACTGAAAACCTGATGCTGGCTTTCTTTGTGATCCACAAACACGAGCCTTTCGGCGAAGACGCGGCCTTCGGCGTTGAAGAGGGTAACCTGGTTCACGCCTGTGGGCAGCAGACCGCTGTTCACGCAGATGGTGCGGCCGTCCTCATCGAGGTCAAAACTCTCGAACACATACGGCGTGCCTCGGCAGATGACCGACAGGCCGAGCAGTTCGTCCTCTTGGCCGGCACTGCGCTGCACCTCCACCAGAAAGTCGCCCTTGCGGTCGCGGTTCACCGTCATCACATAGCCTTCGTCCAAGGGTTCGGGAAGCTCGTACGTATAGCTCTTCCCCTTGTATTCGATATCGACTTTGACTGCACCTGTCGACTCGGGCAGGTAGTAAAAGTCACCCTTACCGCGATGGCTGGTCCGGAAACTGCCCGTCGAACGACCGTCTGGACCTTTTTTCTGCCCCTCCACAGTGCCCTTCACTTCGGCCCATCGTCCCTCCTCGTCGCGCGCCTCGAAAGCCACCCTCGACATCAGACCCTTGACCAGATGTCCGCCCTCGGGGTAGAACACTATCTCGGGACGTTTCTCCGGCGGGTTCTTCGGCTCGTTCTTGCCCGTCACCTTTGGCCTCACACGGATGGTCTTCTCGCGGTAAAGGCCCGGCTCGCGAGGCTCGCAGTACACCGGAAACACCCTTGAAAATGCCGTCCCGCTCTCCTGGAAGAAGCGCCTCGTGTAGTCCTCGTTGAAGAAGAAGGCGTTGATCTCCTTCTCGTAGGGCTGCTGCACCATACCGAAGTTGAGCATCTCGCGCGTGTAGGCACGCACCTCGTAGTAGCCCGACTGGTACTCCTTCTTCAGTTCGAACTCGCCCCAGCACTGGCCGTT
>JAZQNO010000014.1:0-46249 GCA_045627385.1 Bacteroidales bacterium | reverse complement strand
GGCTGTCGGTCTTCAGATGAATCAGACCGCCCGTTTGGAGAATGCGGGCATAATCGGGCATGAAGCGGGTGGAAGTCAGCCGTTTGCGCACCTTTTTCATCTGAGGGTCCGGAAAGGTCAGCCAAATTTCCGCCACCTCGCCGGGAGCGAAGAAACTGGTGATGAACTCGATGTGCGTACGCAGGAAAACCACGTTTTTCAAGCCTTTTGCCAAAGCTTGACCGGCTCCTGTCCACATACGCGAACCCTTGATGTCGATGCCGATGAAATTGGCATCGGGCCTGGCCTCGGCCAGGCCCACACTGTACTCCCCTTTTCCACAGCCCAATTCCAGCACGATGGGGTTCGGATTGCCGAAGACCTCGTCGTGCCAACGGCCCTTCAAAGGGCAGTCGTGGAAAGCATAGTCAGACTGGGCATACTCGAAAACGTGCGCCCAATCGTGCATGTCGGCGAATTTCTTCAGTTTGTTCTTGCCCATCCGAGAATCAGTCGACGATGGTCACCCAACCGTATTTGTCTTCCAGATCGCCATACTGGATGCCGCGTAGCGTCTCGTAGAGCTTCTTGCAGACCTTGCCGGGCTCACCGTCTTTCGAAAAGATGTAGGATTCGCCCGTATCGTAGTCGTCGATACGGCCAACAGGACTGATGACGGCAGCGGTACCGCATTCACCGGCCTCTTCGAAATCGGCCAGTTCAGACACCTCGATGCGGCGGCGTTCCACCTCAAGACCCAGATCGGCAGCCAACTGTGTGATGCTCTTGTTGGTGATGGAAGGAAGAATGGAATTGGAGGCGGGAGTCACGTACTTGTTGCCCTTGATGACGAAGAAATTGGCAGGACCGCACTCATCGAGATATTTCTTCTCCTTGGCATCCAGATACAGGACGGCAGAATAACCTTTTTCGTGAGCGATAGCGCCCGAACGGAGGCTGGCCGCATAGTTGCCGCCCACCTTCACATGGCCGGTACCCAGCGGTGCAGCACGGTCGAACTGACGCATGATGACCACGTTGGTCGGTTTGAATCCGGCCTTGAAATACGGACCCACGGGAGTGACGAAAATCAGGAACAGATACTCGTCAGCCGGGTTCACACCCACACGGGCGCCCGTACCGATCAGCAACGGACGGATATACAAGGAAGCGCCCGACTCATACGGCGGGATGAAACGTTCGTTTAGTTTGACGACCTTCAGGACAGCCTCACGGAAGAGATCTTCGGGAACGGGCTGCATCAGAATGCAGTTGGCGGAAGACTGCATGCGCTTGGCATTTTCGTCCAGACGGAAAATGCGGATTTTGCCGTCCTTGCCGCGGAAAGCCTTCAAGCCTTCGAAAGCGTCCTGACCGTAGTGCAGGCAGGTGGCAGCCATATGAATAGGTACAAACTCCGAGGAAGAGACTTCGATTTCACCCCATTTTCCATTGCGGTAGTAGCAACGTACGTTGTAATCTGTCGGCATGTAAGAAAAAGACAGATCAGACCAGTTGATAGATTCCATTGTCTTGATTGTTGATTAGTCTGCGGCTTTCAAGGCCGTGTATGAATGTATTGTATGTATGATCAGTTCAGACCGCGGGCACGCAGCAGCGCTCCGGCATCGGGGTCGGCGCCGCGGAACCGGCGGTACAGCGTCATCGGTTCTTCGCTGCCGCCGCGCTCCAGCACGTTGCGGCGGAACGACATAGCCGTCTCACTGTCGAAGATACCCTTTTCCATAAAGAGTTCAAAAGCGTCCTTGTCGAGCACTTCAGCCCAGAGGTAGCTGTAATAGCCGGCACTGTAACCGGTGTTGAAGATATGATTGAAATAGGTGCTGCGGTAGCGGGGAATGATCTCGTCAATCAGGCCCATCTCACGGCAGACAGCCGCTTCAAATTCAAGAGGATCGACACCTTCCGCTGACGTAAGTTCGTGCCACTTCATATCCAGAATGGAAGCGGCGCAGAGCTCCGTTGTCATGAAACCCTGGTTGTGCTTGTCGGCAGCGACAATCTTGTCGACTAGTTCGTTGGGAATGACCTCTCCCGTCTCGTAATGGCGGGCGTAGGTGGCCAGCACCTCCTTCTGGAAAGCCCAGTTCTCGTTGATCTGCGAAGGCAGTTCGACGAAATCGCGGGCCACGGCCGTGCCGCTGGTACCCTTGTAGTCGCATTGGGTGAGCAGTCCGTGAAGCGCATGGCCGAATTCGTGGAACATCGTCTCCACTTCGTCCAGGTTCAGCAAAGAAGGCTTGCCCTCTGCCGGACGGGTGAAATTGCCCACATTGACAATAATCGGACGCACCATTTCTCCATTCGGCAAACGGTACGAATCGCGCACATTGTTCATCCATGCGCCGCCGCGCTTGGTCTCGCGAGGAAAATAGTCGGTCATGAAAATGCCCAGCAGCGAACCGTCGCTGTCGTTGACGCGGAAGACCTCCACCTCGGGATAATACAGAGGCGCGTCCTCGACTTTTTCAAAACTGATGCCGTAGAGCCGGCTGGCCGTGGCGAAGACACCGGCGCGCACGTTCTCCATCTTGAAATAGGGACGGAGCTGCTCCTCTTGCAGATCGTATTTGGCAACGCGCACCTTTTCGGCATAATAGAACCAGTCCCAAGGCTCGATTTTCGAACCGGCAGGCAGCAGACCGGCAGCCACGTCGGCATCCATCAGCGCCTGCATTTCCCTGACTTCCTCACGGGCCTTGGCCAAAGCCGGCTGCATGATGCCCGAAAGGAATGCGTCGACGGTGGCGGCGTCGTGGGCCATCTTGTCAGACAGAATCTGATTGGCGGGACAGTCGTAGCCCAGCATCTTGGCCTGTTCAATGCGCAACGACATGATTTCCAGCAGCAGCGCCTTGGTGTCATTTTCATTGCCGTGATTGCAGCGGCTGCTGTAAGCCTCGAACATACGACGGCGCAGGTCGCGGTCGGCACAAGTGGTCATCGTAGGCGTATATTCAGAAACCGAAATCCCAAACTCCGCCTTGAAGGCATTGTTTTCGGCCAGCAGACGGTTTCCGAACTGCATTTCCTTGAGCGACAAGGCGCTCTTGATTTCGCTCAGACGAGCCTGCTGATCCTGGGGCAGACCGATGCCGTTTTCGACAAAGGCACGGTAGATATCCTTCAGCAGCATCTGCTGTTCACGGTTGAGCGACAAGGCGTCCTGATTATCATATATCTGAGCCACCTTGGCATAGAGATCAGGATTGGTGAACACGCGGCTCGAAAACTCCGAAAGAAGCGGCATGGCTTCCTCGGCCACCGCCTGCAATTCGGGAGTGCCGTCGGTCTCGACCAAATTGAACAGCACACCGATGACCTTCGACAGAAGCTCGCCGGAGCGGTCGTATGCGGCAATCACATTATCGAAATCAGGTGCCTCCGCATTGGAGACAATCGCTTCGATTTCAGCCTCGTTCTCTGCAATACCGGCCTTGATGGCGGGCATGAAATGCGAGACCTTGATTTCATCGTAAGGCGGAATACCATAAGGAGTGTCCCATTCCTTCATAAAAGGGTTGTTCTGACAGGCAGTCATAGCTAATGCAGTGAAAACCAATAAACTGAAATATTTTTTCATATCATCGCAAATTTGTAACAAAGATACTGAAAGTTCACATGAATGGTGTAGTATAATTCACAAAAAAACGTTTCCTTTGAAGAAAAATATCCTTCCGACATGACACAATCCCCTTCACTCACCATATTCAAAGCCTCCGCCGGCTCGGGAAAGACCTGGCGGCTCACCGTTGAATACCTGAAACTGCTGGTGCGGAAGCCCGACAACTACCGGCACATCCTGGCCATGACATTCACCAACAAGGCGGCCAACGAAATGAAGGAGCGCGTCATGAAGGAACTGGTCAGAATCTCGAAGGAAGAGCTCAACGGCAACAAAGTGGCCGAAACCGTCAGCCAAGAGACCGGACTGAGCCTGGAAACCGTGCGCGAAAGGGCAAAGACGGCACTCGAGCTCATTCTCCACGACTACGGCCGTTTCCATATCGAGACCATCGACTCGTTCTACCAGCTCGTCCTGAGGAATCTGGCCCGTGAGCTCCATCTGGGCAGCAGTTTCAACATAGACCTCGACATCGAACCAGTTCTGAAAAAGGCCGTGGCCCGGGTCTACGATAACGCACTGCAGGACGAATTCACTTTCAGATGGCTGGAAGATTTCATCTGCGAGCGCATCGACAATGCCAAAAGCCGGTCCATCGACAGCGAACTTTTCAAGTTTGCCAAAGACCATCTGTCTGACGAGCGGTTCCAGGCCGAAAGCGCCGAACTGGACAAACGCCTGAGCGACAAGAAATTCTTGAACGACTACCGTTTGAGAATCCGTAGCCTGCAGAAAGAATGCGAAAGACAGTTGGAAGAGCTCTGCGAAGAGACCTGCCGGCCCTTCGAAGAAGCGCTCCAACGTTACGGGCTCTCCATCGACGACTTCAAGAAGAAACGCACAGGTCCGGCATCCTTTTTCACAAAACTGAGAGAAAACGGATTCTCAAGCAAGTACTACAACAAGACTCTGCGGGACGCCTTGGACAACCCCGACGAATGGGCTCCCGCAAAGTCCGCGAACGCCGGTCTTGTCAGAAATCTGGCCCAAAACACTCTCATCCCGCTCATCATCGGTTGTGAAGAGAAAGGCAGAGAACTGGAGGATAAGATCAGCACTTGCCGACTGGCCTGCGAGAAACTTTTCGAACTGGGGCTTCTCCACAATATTTCCCGCGAAGTCAGCCGCATCAATGCCGAAGAAAACCGTTTCCTGCTGAGCGACACCGGTCAGCTGCTGAGGAGCATGATTTCCGACAGCGACGCACCCTTCATTTTCGAAAAAATCGGAGTCGACCTCAATCATCTGATGATCGACGAGTTTCAGGACACCTCCCACATCCAGTGGGACAACCTCCATCCGCTGCTCAGGGAATGCATGGCCAACGGCGGCAACAATCTCATCGTGGGAGACGAAAAACAGTCCATCTACCGCTTCCGCAACGGCGACTGGCGCATTTTGGGCGATTACGAGGATGACAATCCCGACGAAGACCTTCAGATAAAGACACTCGACACCAACCACAGGAGTCTGAAAAACGTGGTGGAATTCAACAATTCGGTTTTCGACACCTGTCTGGACGCTTTCGTCTGGGAATACGGAGAACAGATGGAAATCGATTTCAGCCAAGACGTGCGCACCGCCTACGGCAATGCCTGTCAGAAATGCCAAAAAGACGGAGACGGCTGGGTGAAAGTGTCATTCCTTTCCGAAAGCGAAAAAGGCGAAAACGGCGGCACAGACCCGGAAACGGGCGAAGACAACGGTCTCGATGCCCGGATGCTGAAGCAGCTGGTGGACGAAATCGAACACATTCAGATGTGCGGTGTGCCCGCCAAAGACATCGCCATCCTGGTAAGGTTCAACAAATACGCCGGAAGGATTGCGAAAGCGCTGAACGACAGGAAATCGGAGCATCCCCAACCCGGAGTCTGCTACTCGGTCGTTTCGGACGAGGCTTTCCGATACGACGCTTCCAGTCTGATTCTCAAGATCGTCGCCTCACTCAGAGTGATGGCAGAGCCGGACGACAGCATTGCCATGGAGGCGCTCAAACAGCTCTACGAAGGGTTTTGGCCCTTTGCCGACGAAGAAGATGTGAGATGCCGCTTCGATTCGCTCCGCCATCTGCCGGTGAGCGAACTCATCCAGGCCCTCCACCCCATTCTGAAACTCGACGAGGAAGAAGGGCAGGACGCCTATCTGTTCTCCTTTCTGGATCAGATAAACGCATTCATCACCCGCAATTCCTCCGATCTGAACGACATTCTCGACTACTGGGAGCAGACACTCCACAAGAAAACGATTCCGACGGGCGCCGACCTGCCCGGCATCCGACTGCTCAGCATCCACAAATCGAAAGGATTGGAATTCCCCACCGTCATCATTCCTTTCTGCAACTGGAAGCTTTCGGGCGCCGCAAACAATGATATGGTCTGGTGCAAACCATCCTGCGCCCCCTTCGACGAACTGCCGCTGCTGCCCATTTCCTGTTCGGGCGGCACTTCCAAAATGAGCCGGTCCGACTTTGCGGAAGACTGGGAAAAGGAAATGACCGAACTGCTGATAGACGCCTTGAACTCGCTGTATGTGGCTTGCACGCGGGCACGGGAGAACCTCATCGTTCTGAGCGAGAAAAGTCCCGACAAAAAAAATGAGACGAAATACGCCAAAGTCTCCGACCTGCTCTATCGGACACTGAGAGCCGACGTCGAGCGTTTCGACGAAGAGACCCAGACCTGGGAAAACGGCCTGCCGCACGTCGGCGACGACGACAGTACGGACAAGACAGCCGAGACTCCTGTCCGATTCACGTCATATGGCAACAAGACCAAGTTCCGGCAGTCCAACCGCTCACGCGAATTCATCCGCAGCCTCGCCGCTGCCGACGGAGACGCCGACCAGGCCGAAATCCGTACCGACGCCTACACCAACACCTTCATCGAGCACGGCAAACTCATGCACCGCATCTTCGAGCAGATTCACCATCTGGACGACATCGGGAAATCTGTCCGTCAAGCCGTTACAGACGGCCTTCTGAGTGCCGGGGAAGAAGAGTCCGTGCGCCGGTCAGTGGAGCGGTCGCTTTCCGAGCCCGGCGCCCGCCGATGGTGGGAAGGCAGCTACGAACTGTTCAACGAATGTTCCATCCTGTTCGAAGACGAACACGGGCAGTTGCAGGAACGTCGTCCCGACCGAGTCATCCGACGCGAAGACGGCAGCGTGGAAGTCATCGATTTCAAGTTCGGAAAACCACATCCGAAATACCTCGCACAAGTCCGCGAATACATGTCCTTGCTCAGAGAAATGGGCTATTCGCCCGTCAGAGGCTATCTTTGGTATGTAGAAGAACAGACCGTAGAAACAGTAACCGAAGCTTAATCCCGCACAGTTATGGAAACTTTTCTCAACCAAGTCGCACAAGACCTGTACACCAGATATGGAGACCACCTCAACGATATCGCCGTTGTGTTCCCCAACAACCGCGCCCGCATCTTTTTCACAGAAGCGCTCTACCGTCAAGCCGGACACCCCGTCTGGAGTCCGCAGTTTGTCGACATCAAGCAACTGTTTGCGTCCTGCAGCCGGTGGCGCACCGGCGATCCCCTGCGTCTGACCGGCATTCTTTACCGCTGCTATCAAGACATATTCAACGACAACGAGAGTTTCGACGAATTCTACGGATGGGGACAGATCCTGCTCAACGATTTCGACAACATCGACAAGAATCTGGTCGATGCCGGCCGGCTCTTCCGTCAGATCGGCGAACAGGCCGAACTGGAAGACGGCTTCGAACATCTCACCGACGAACAGAAGGAAATTCTCCAGCGTTTCTTCGAGCATGTCCGGCTGCCGCAGGAAGGCCAGTCGCCCCTGCGCGAAAATTTCGTGCGTCTGTGGAACCGGATGGGACAACTCTACCGCAATTTCCGCGAAGTCCTTATGCGTGAAGGCGAAGTCTATGAAGGATTGCTCAACCGCGACGTCATCGAGCGCTTCGACCGGATTGGCCAAGACGCCATCAAGGCGAAAGTCTGCGCTTTCGTCGGCTTCAACGCCCTGAACCGTTGCGAAGAAGCGCTTTTCCAAAAACTGCAGGATGCCGGCAAGGCCATTTTCTATTGGGATTATGACCATTTTTACATGAATCCCCGACACGAAGCCGGCAAATTCCTGCGCCGCAATCTGGAACTCTTTCCCAACCGTTTTCCCGAAAGCCGCTTCAGGAATTTTTCAGAAACGCCGAAAAACGTCCGATACATATCGTCTTCCACAGAGAACGCACAGACACATTATGCCAGCCAATGGATCCGAGAACAGATTGCTGCCGGTCACAAGCCCTCGGAAATGGTCATCGTGCTCTGCAACGAATCCTTGCTGCTCCCCCTGCTGCACTGCATACCCGACGACATCGCCCAGCTCAACGTGACCATGGGCTACCCGATGAACCAGACGCCCCTTTTCGGACTGCTGCGCCAGCTGCTTCTGCTCCACTGCGACGGACAGCGCGACGGTCAGTTCCGCAGCCAGTACGTTCTGCCGCTGCTGCAGAACCCCTATATGAAGCACCTCAGCCCCAAGGCCGACGAACTCATCGAAACCATCCGCAGGCAGCATCTGTTCTCGGTCGATGGCGGCAGCCTGTGTGCCGACGGATTTCTGCAATGTGTCTTCACGCCCTGCACCGACGCCCTCGCTTTGGGCAAACTGCTGCTGCGCACCATCACAGCCCTTTCGTCGCTCGACAAGGAACAGCTGGTCAGTGAAGACGCCGTCACCTTCCTGCCGCTCTATCAGGAAAGCCTGTTCCAAGCCTACCGGCTCCTCAGCCAGTTGGACAACCTGCTCGGCGAGAATCTCTTCGAGATAGGGCTGGCCACTTACAGGCGTCTGGCGCTCAAAGTGCTCAACATTTCCATCCCCTTCTCGGGAGAGCCTTTGGCCGGATTGCAGATCATGGGCATCCTGGAGACCCGAAACCTCGATTTCAAACACGTGCTCATGCTCTCGGCCAACGAGGGCACCATTCCCCAGAAGACCGCAGACAGTTCGTTCATACCCAACAACCTGCGCCAGGCTTTCGGCATGACCGGACAGGCGCACAAAGACGCCATCTCGGCCTATTATTTCTTCCGGTTCATACAGCGGTCCGAAGACCTGACATTCGTCTACAACAGTTCCACCGAAGGTCTGTCCAAAGGAGAGATGAGCCGTTTCCTGCTGCAATTGGAAATCGAAGGTCCCCACCCCGTTCGCAAAAGCAGCGTGAACGCCGCCCTCAAACCCGGAGCGCTGCCCGACCTCGTGTTTTCGAAGAACGCACCCGATCCCGACAAGCCGGCCACCCTTTCGCCCTCGGCCATCAACGAATACTTCAACTGTTCCCTGAAATATTATTTCCACCACATCCGCCATCTCCACGCAAAGGAAGAGCCCGACGGAGAGATTCAGGCCAACACCTTCGGCTCGATGTTCCACAATGCCAGCCAGCACATCTTCACAGAACTGATGCTGGTCAAGAAAGGCCTTCCTCATGGCATGGACGATATCGAAGCTTATATGGAATCCAAACAGGCCATCGAAGTCCATGTCGGAGAGAACGACCTGAAACCCTTCCTTCAAAAGGAATATCTGGAAACGCTGGTGATGCGGCAGTTTCAGAAATTCGTATTCTCAGGAGGCGCACAGCGCCGTCAGGACGAGCTCGACAGCCAGCAGAAACTCCTGTTCAAACTGCTGGTGAAACTGCTCAAACAACTGATTGAAATGGACATGAAGTATGCGCCCTTCACCATTTTGGGACTGGAAATGGAAATCCGGACCGCCGAACCTCTGGAAGACAGCCACGGAAACAGATTCCATGTGAGAGGCTACATCGACCGGATCGACATGAAAGGCGACCTCATCCGAATCATGGACTACAAGACAGGCACGCTCCATCAGGTAACAGCCTCTTCCAAAAACATTTTCGAAAGCAGATCGGACAAAGGGTACTATCTGCAGACTTTCCTGTATTCCATTCTGTACAGACGTCAGCGCCAGGCCGAAGGGAAAGAGCCCGTGAAAATCGTGCCGGTCCTCCGTTTCATCAGCAATACCGCCAGTCCCGGCTATTCCGAAAACATCAGAACCGATACGGAAGGCTGGTACGCTAACAGCAAAAAAAGCCAAAATCTGGAAGACATCGCCGATGTGGAAGAAGACTTCATGAGAGATTTCTGCACCACAGTCTCCAGCATTTTCAATGTCAGCGAACCCTATATGCCGTCGCCGAAAGCCGGAACCGACAGGAATTCTCCCTGCCAATTCTGCGACTACAGAATCATCTGCGGAAAATACCCCGACAGTTAGTCTTGATTTCCGTCCGTACGGCTTTTGTCACAGTTCTCCCTGAGCGGACAGTCACGGCAGGCACCGTCGCCCGCACGGCGACTTGCACATCCGCCGCACCCGGGGCGGTCCCGCCTGTTCAGCAGACAGCCCAGCGCAAAAGCGAAGGCCAGTAGCACGAGAGCCAATATGAGATAGGAAACCAGGTTCATCGGAATCTCTATGGAAGCCGTTTCGTTTCAGAGAACCAAGCCTGCCAGCAGGTAGCCCAACCAGGCCACCAACCAGGCCAGCGCACACTGGAAGACGATGACAAACAGAGCCCAGCGATGCCCCAACTCGCGACGTATGGAAGCGACAGCCGCCACACAAGGCGTATACAGCAGGCTGAAAAGCAACATCGGAACGGCCGTCAGTGTGGTCAGGGCAGTGGTGACGCCTAAGATTTCCATGGTGGAAACGACACTTTCCTTGGCCAGGAAACCGCTCACAAAAGCCGTCACGATGCGCCAGTCTTCCAGTCCCATGGGACGGAAAATCGGCGCCAGCAGGCCGGCCACCCATGCCAGCATGCTGTCCCGGCTGTCGCTCACCAGTTCGAATCTGAAACTGAAGGATTCCAGAAACCAGATGATGATGGTCGCCACAAAAATCACCGTAAAGGCGCGCTGACAGAAGTCTTTGGTCTTGTCCCAGAGCAGATGGCCCACATTGCGGGCGCTGGGCAGGCGGTAATTGGGCAGTTCCATCACGAAGGGCGCCGCTTCACGGCGACCAGAAACGGCACGCATCACCAAGGCCACCGCCACACCCGCCAAAATGGCCGTCAGGTACAGGACTATCAGAACCAGTCCGCCATGGCCCGGGAAAAACACGCTGGAAAAGAAGGCGTAAATGGGAATCTTGGCAGAACAGCTCATGAAGGGCGTCAACAAGATGGTGCGCAGACGGTCGCTGGCCGAAGGCAAGGTGCGGGTGGCCATGACGGCCGGCACCGAACAGCCGAAACCGATGAGCAGGGGCACGATGCTCCGGCCCGACAATCCGATCTTTCTCAGCAGTTTGTCAGTCACAAAAGCGATACGGGCCATATAGCCGCTGTCTTCGATGAGGCTCAGGAAGAAAAAGAGCAAAATGATGATGGGGACGAAACTGAGCACGCTGCCCACCCCGCCGAAAATGCCGTCGACCACCAAGGAGATGATGGCCGGACTCACATCCAGATTTTCCATACTCTGTCCACATTGCCCACCGAGCCAGACAATGCCCTGTTCCAGCCATTGCTGCAAGGGTGTTCCGATGACATCGGTCGACAACCAGATGACCAGACACATCACCGCAATGAAGATGGGTATGGACGTCCACCGGCCGGTCAGAATCCGGTCGATGCGGCGGCTGCGCCGGTACTCCTTGCTCTCGCGCGGACGCACCACCGTCTGACGGCAGAGCCGGCGGATAAAGGTGAACCGCATGTCGGCCATACAGGCGCAACGGTCCAATCCGCGTTCCTCCTCCATCTGCAGGATGATATGTTCGAGCATCTCCTTTTCGTTGACATCCATACGAAGCGACTCCAGCACAAGCGCGTCCCCTTCGACCAGACGGCTGGCGGCAAAACGCGCGGGGATGCCGACCGCTTCGGCGTGGTCTTCGACCAGATGCGCAATGCTGTGCAGGCAACGGTGGACAGCTCCTTTGCAGTCGTCTTTTCCGCAAAAATCCTGACGACGCGGTTTTTCCTGATATCGGGCCACATGGATGGCATGGTTGACCAGTTCGGCGATGCCCTCGCCATCCGCCGCCGAAACGGGCACGACAGGAATGCCGAGAATCTTTTCCATTTCGTTCACACGGATACTGCCGCCGTTGTTTCGGATTTCGTCCATCATATTCAGAGCCAGCACCATGGGAATGCCCAATTCCATCAGTTGCATACTCAAATACAAATGGCGTTCGATATTGGAGGCATCCACCACATTGATGATGCAATGCGGCTTTTCCTCCAGCAGGAAGCGGCGGGTCACCAGCTCTTCTGCCGTGTAGGCGCTCAAACTGTAGATGCCGGGCAAATCGGTCAGGCAAGTGTCGGGGTGGCCCTTGATGACACCGTCCTTACGGTCCACGGTCACACCGGGGAAATTGCCCACATGCTGGTTGGACCCCGTCAACTGGTTGAAAAGCGTGGTCTTGCCGCAATTCTGCTGGCCTGCCAAAGCGAAACGCAGGGTCGTGCCTTTGGGCAGTTCACCAAGGCCGTCACCAGGTTTGTGGAATTTGCCTTCCTCGCCCAAACCCGGGTGGGAGTTGTGTTCGTGAAGCGATACGATATAGCCGAAATCTTTCTCCAAAGAATTCTCCGTGGATTCGGACGCTTTAGCGGATCCGTCTGTGAGGGAATCCTTGGGAATGACTTCAATCTCCTGAGCCTCCGCCAAGCGTAAGGTCAGCGAATAGCCCTGAATCAGCACTTCCATGGGGTCGCCCATCGGAGCATACTGCATCAGAAGGACTTCAGCGCCCGGAATCAGGCCCATGTCCAAAAAGTGCTGACGCAGCGAGCCCTGTCCGCCCACACGGTCGACAACAGCCGATTGGCCTATTTTCAAATCTTTGAGTGTCATATGATTGTTTTATTCTATACAAAAACGGAGAAGGGCGACCGGATTCCACTGTCCGTCGGTACGGATCAGATGGAAAGAAGGGTGAATGCAAAGGTGGTCAATCACAGGTACGGCATACGAAAATTCCAGATCCCATTCCTGACCGTCGAAGTAGCGGGCGCGGTTCAGCACCAGTCCGTATTCATGCAAGCGTTCCGAGACTTGGCTCTGTCCGTAAAGCCCCGCCCCCCAGTATTGCTGACAAAGGCCGCTTTTCAAACCGGTCCGGCTCGAAAGCGCGGTGCCGACCTGCAACAGAAGGCCAGCCATGTGACGTTCGTTCGCCGAATGCCAGACAGGCTGTTCGCCATAGGCAAACACAGCGGCTTGCGGGGCCTCGACTCCGAGACTCTGCCACTCGGCGGTCCATTCTTCGGGTTCCAGAAGATGGCCGATGCCGCCTAAGTGCCATGAGCCGGCCCATTCGTCTTCAGGGTCTGCCACCCAGCGGAATTCCGCCAGGCCGACAATGCCTTTCCGTCTGAAATCGAAGTTGATGAAATCCTCCAGTCTGTCTGCGGCACAGTTTCTCGACAGAGTGGCAAAGACGCCGAAATGCCGGTCGGACTGCCAATCTGCCTGAAAGCAGAAAGCCGAATTCGGATAATTTCCGATGCCGAAATTGTCTCCGACCACAGGAAATATGCCATTGCTGGAAGCGGTGAAGAAGGCCGAATAGGGAGTATCGAAAATATCGTCGTTGATGTGATTGCAACCGAGGAAAAGTCGCCATCGGTCGAAGGTTTGAGAAAGCCCGAGAGTCATCGTATAGATGCGTCCCCAATCCGTATCGTACGCTGCGAGGAAGTTGGAATAGCACTGACGGTCATCGACCACACCCAAATGAGCGGCCTCTGACGCCGGCCATACCTTATGCTGATGCATGCTGCCTGCCCAGACGAGCCGGGTTTCATCGGCGATGGCAAATGCCACCTGCGCATTGAGCAGATCGTCCCAGCCGGTTCTATGGGTAGAAATGCCATAGGCGACATCTGTCAAATAGGAGAAATCAATCGACAAAAGAGGTTTCGAAGCCGAATCCGTCCGGGCGTATACAGCCGCTGCCGTCGACAGACAGATGCCCAGCACCAGGCAGACACCCAGCCATCGTTTTGGCAAAAAAGCCAGCGGCAGCAAATTCATCGGAATCTTCATCGGAACGACATCTTCAGTCCTCAAGTGAACAAATCGGCGGAAATGATTTGCGAAGCCCGTTCCGCCAGAGCAATCGTATTTTCGAAATCAGAGGGCTGAAGCACGTCCAGCACTCTGAAGAGCACTTTCGTCCTGCGCCAAGGTGCGCGCTTCTGGATCTGATCGGTCCCCTTGACCGACATCACCACAACCGGTACACCGGTCTCAACGGCTATCTTGAAACTGCCAGGTTTGAAAGGCAGCAGTTTCTGCTCATGGTTGCGCGTTCCCTCGGGATAAATGCCCACCGTGTAGTCCTCATCGCGTATCATCTCGACGGCACGTTCCACCGAATCCTTGGCCCGTCGGTTGTTGTGACGGTCAATGGCGATGAAATTGTTGCGTGCCATGTAATGGCCGGCCACCGGAATCTTGAAATTCTCCGGTTTCGACACAAAAGTCATACGGCGGTTCCAAAGCTCCATGAACGTAATCATCGGATCGAAGCGCGACACATGGTTGGAGACCACCAGAGACGGACCCTGCGGTATCAGCTTGCGGTTCTCGAAGCGGATTTTCACCCGGCACCACATGCAGATAGCCTCGATGGTCCCACACATCATGTGGTGCACAAAAGGACGGTAGGGATGTACGGTCTTCCGACGGTTGAAAGTGAATGAGAACACTATCGAAAGCAGCGTAAAGGCCACCATCAGAGAGAGATAGGTAAGCAAATACAAGCCCGCCGGAATCCACAGCTGCCACCAGTGGGTCATCAGCTGCAGCGAACCCCAGACGGCCGAGGCAACACTCAAAACAAGAAAAGCGTAGTGAAGCATATGGTTCAGGCCATTGCGGGAGCCTTGAAACGGACAGCCCCGGGCAGAACGTCAATCCTGAAACTCGTTCCGGGATACATCTCGCCATCCAGGCAGAGTTCGATTACCTTCGGACTGCTCACTTCCACGTGGCGGACCTGACGCCAGGCCAGCCGGCGGGCCATTTTGGGATTGTCCAGATGCTCGCCCCTCGTGTAAACGGGGAGCAGCCCCAGAAAACACAGAAGAGGCATCGTGTGGACCAGACAGACATCTATCAGTCCGTCATCGTTCTTGGCTCGGGGCGCGCAGAAGAATTCGCCGCCCACATAATGGTTGTTGGCCAGGGTGCAGAGCAGCATGCGGCGGCGCGACAGCCGTTCGCCGTCGGCCACCACATTGATGCGGTTGAAACGGCCGCATAAGATGGCCGTGGCCACTCCCCAACGGTAGGGAGCGCGCTGTCCGCGGGCCGAACGCCTGTTGGCGACACTTGCCACAATGGAGTCGAAACCGAAATTGCATACATTGACCGAGTAGCGGTCATTCACTTTGAGAATGTCGATGGCGGCGGGAGCCTCACCTTCGACCAGAGCCTTGACCGACTGGAAATTGCGGCCCGCATAATACTTGACGAAATCGTTGCCGCTGCCATAGACCATGGATGCGAAACACTTGCCGGTCTGACCGACCAGCGCACTGGCGACTTCATTGATGGTTCCGTCACCGCCGCAGGCCACGAAGCAAGTCTCTTCGTCGGGGTTTTTCCTGCAGTATTCGGCAACGTAGGCAGTGGCATCCTGTGCGCACTGAGTACGGTAAATCTCATACTCGAGAGGCTGTTCCAGCCTGTCGATCTGCTTTTGGACATCCTCGGCGATGTATTCGCGGCCGGGACGTCCGTTGGTGACAAAACAATACTTCATTTTCCTCTATCTGGTTAGCAAGTAAGATTTGAACGAATCGAATCCGCAACTCAGGGAAACCGACTGCTTCGTACCCTTCATAAAGGCCTGCAGACGTTCCGGAATGGCCACTTCCGAACCGATGATGGCATCGACATTCTGTTTGAACTTGGCCGGATGGGCCGTTTCCAGGAAAAATCCCGTCTCACCCTTCTGCAGACCCTCCTTCAAGGCTCTGTAGCCGCAGGTACCGTGAGGATCGAGCAGATAGCCGGTCTGCTGCCAGGTCTCCCGCAAAGTCTCACGAATCTGGTCATCACTGTAGGTGGCACCGCTGATAAGCGCCGTGATGGCCTCGTGCGAATGGCCGTACAGGTCGAGCACACGGGCGAAGTTTGATGGATCGCCCACATCCATCGCGTTGGCCAGGGTGGCCACCGAAGCGCGCGGGCTGTACTTTCCGGTCTGAAGATACTGATAGAAAATGTCGTTGCTGTTGTTGGCGGCGATGAAGCGCTTGACGGGCAGTCCCATACGGTGAGCGAAGAAACCGGCCGTGATGTTGCCGAAATTGCCGCTCGGCACACAGCAGACAATCTCTTTGTCGATTCCCAGCCGTTTGAGCTGAGCATAGGCGTTGAAATAGTAGAAAGCCTGCGGCAGGAAACGGGCCACGTTGATGCTGTTGGCCGATGTCAGCTGCATGTGGGCGTTGAGGTCGGCATCGAGGAAAGCCGATTTGACCAGACGCTGGCAATCGTCGAAGGTGCCGTCGATTTCGAGCGCGGTGATGTTGCGTCCGAGCGTCGTGAACTGGCACTCCTGAATGGGACTGACTTTTTCCTTCGGGTAGAGCACGTACACGTGGATGCCCTCCACCCCGAGGAATCCGTTGGCCACGGCGCTGCCGGTATCGCCCGAAGTGGCCACCAGCACGTTGACCTCGCGGGTATTGCCGCGGCGGGCGTTGAAATAGGAAAGCAGACGGGCCATGAAGCGGGCGCCGACATCCTTGAAGGCCAACGTGGGCCCGTGGAAAAGTTCCAGGCTGTAGATATTGTCCGAGACTTTCACCAGAGGCGTATCGAAACTGAGCGTATCGCAGACGATGGCATCGAGAGTGTCCTTGTCGACATCCTCGCCGAAGAAAGATTCGGCCACACGGCAGGCAATCCGATGGAAATCCATTTCCTGGATGCGGTCGAAAAAATCAGCCGGCAGCATCTGGATGCGTTCCGGCATATAGAGTCCGCGGTCGGGAGCAAGCCCTTTGACAACAGCTTCTTCCAGACTGACCTCGGGAGACTGACGGTTGGTTGAATAGTATTTCATAAGAACAGAAAAAATCAGATGGAGAAAATCGCTTTGATGAATTCGTCTTTGTGGAGCAGACCGAAGGAACCCTCCCCGACCGACTGCTCGTCGAAAGTCTGCACGCCGTCGGGAACCCAGCCTTCAGACGGATGGCTGCGCCAGATGAGGAACGGCACGGGAGCCGCCACATGGGTCCGCGTCCGGCAGAAAGTGGGATGGTCGGGCAGGACGGCAATCGTCACATCCTCCTCCCAGGCACTGACTTCCTTGAAAATAGGTTCCAGCAGCCGGTGGTCGAGATATTCAATGGTCTTCACTTTCAAATCCACATCGCCTTCGTGTCCGGCCTCATCGGAAGCCTCCACGTGCAGAAAGACGAAATCCTTGCGGCGAAGCTGCTCAATGGCAGCCTCCGCCTTGCCTTCGTAATTGGTGTCGGAAAGACCGGTGGCACCCGGCACTTCGATGCTTTCCAGCCCGGCATACACGCCGATGCCCTTGATTAGGTCGACAGCTGAAATGACCGAACCGCTGCGGATGGGATAAAGTTCCGTCATCGGTTTCATACTGGGCCGGTAACCGGGCGACCAGGGCCAGATGGAATTGGCCATGTCCTTGCCCTCGGCCTGTCTTTTCAGATTGACCGGATGGGTGGGCAAAAGTTCCTGCGAACGCAGGATGAGCCGGTTGATGGCATCGGCGCTGGCCTGAGCTTCAGGTACAAGCGCTTTCACCATGACATCCCGGCAGGGGGTGCCGGGCACATCGTGGGGAGGCGTGCACAGCAGCCGTTTGTCGCCGCCTTTCATCAACAGCAGATGGCGGTAGGAGATGCCTGTATAGAATCGGAAAACCTCGTCCGAAAGGCGTTCATTCAGGAAATCGACCAATTGCGCCGCTTCCCCATTGCTGATATGTCCGGCCGAATGGTTCTTGATGCGGCCGTCCGGAGTCACGCAAATCAGATTGCATCGGGCAGCCATATACCCCTCGGGAATGGCGACGCCCATGCTGGCGGCCTCGAGCGAACCGCGGCCCTCGAACTGTTTTTCCACATCGTAGCCCAACAGGCTCATATTGGCAATCTCACTGCCGGGGACAAAACCCGCAGGCACGGTGTCGAGCCGTCCGCAGCGGCCCTCGCGGGCCAGAAAATCCATCACAGGGGTATGCGCCGCCTGCATCGGAGTCAAACCCTCCAAGGCTTCGACGGGCTCATCGGCCATACCGTCACCCAACACAATGATGTACTTCATATTATCTGATATTGGCAATCGAAATGATGTCGCCGAAAACGCCTGCGGCGGTCACGGAAGCGCCTGCACCGTATCCCTTGATGACCATGGGATCGTTGAAATAGCGTTCCGTCTGAATGAGAATGATGTTGTTGCTGCCTTCGAGGTCGTAGAAAGGATGCATCTGGTCCACCTCCCGAAGGCCGACCCTGCAGGCTCCGTTTTCCATACAGGCCACGAAGCGCCACTTCTTGTGTTGCTTTTCCAACACGCTGCGGCGCTGTTCGAAATCGGCGTCCAACTGCGGAATGCGCTTCCAGAAATCTTCGAGCGAGCCTTCGAAATAGTCGTCCGGGATGAACAGATGCTTCTCGACCTGCTCCTGTTCCACCCGATAACCGGCCTCGCGGGCCAGAATGACCAGTTTGCGGATGACATCTTTGCCGCTGAGGTCGATACGCGGGTCGGGCTCGGCAAATCCGGCTTCCTGCGCCATGCGGATGGTCTGGCTGAGCGGGATGTCGGCGCTGAGCGTGTTGAAGATGAAATTGAGCGTTCCCGACAGCACGGCCTCCATCTTCAGGATGCGGTCGCCGGTCGAAGTCAGGCTGTTCATCGTGTTGATGATGGGCAGACCGGCGCCCACATTGGTTTCGAAAAGGAACTTCACGCCTTTGCGACGCGAGATTTCCTTCAGACGGGCGTAATTGTCATAGGAAGAGCTGGCGGCCACTTTATTGGCGGCGACCACGGATATGTTGCTCGACAACAGGTCGGCGTAGATGGAAGCCACCTGTTCGCTGGCCGTACAGTCCACAAAGACCGGATTGAAGATGTTCATCGCGATGATTTCGTCGCGCAGCGTTTCCGGCGAAACGGGAATGCCCTTCTCGTTGAGGTCGTTTCGGAAATTCTCCAGGTCGAGACCGTCTCGCGAGAAAAGCGCCTTCTTCGAATTGGCAATGCCCACCACATTGAGTTTCAAGGCATTCTCCTTCATCAGTTTGGGCTGTTGAAGACGAATCTGTTCCAGCAGATGACCGCCCACCGTGCCGATGCCGGCCAAGAAGATGTTGAGCACCTTGTACTCGCTCAGAAAGAAGGAATCGTGGATGACATTCAGACACTTGCGCAACTGCTGATGGCGGATGACGAAGGAAATGTTGGTCTCGGAAGCGCCCTGTGCGCAGGAAATGATGTTGATGCCGTTGCAACCCAGCGTGGAGAACAGTTTGCCGGCCGTACCGGTGGCGCGCTTCATGCCCTCACCGACCACGGCCACCGTAGCCAGGCCCGTTTCGGCAATAACGCCGTTGATTTCGCCGCGGTCGATTTCGTGGCGGAACTCCTCACGCAGCAGACGGACCGTTTCGTCCGAATCTTCCTGACGCACACCGATGGAGGTGGTGTTTTCAGAAGAAGCCTGCGACACCATGAACACACTGATGCCGGCGTTGGCCAAAGCGCGGAAAATGCGGTAGTTGACACCGATGACGCCGACCATGCCCATTCCTTGGACCGTGATGAGGCTCGTGTCGCTGATGCTCGAGATGCCTTTGATGGTCTTGCCGGGAATTTCCACACGCTCCCTCGAGATGAAGGTGCCTGCGGCAGTGGGATTGAAGGTGTTCTTGATGCGGATGGGGATATTGGCTTTGTAGACCGGATAAATCGTAGGCGGATAAATGACCTTGGCACCGAAGTTGCAGAGCTCCATAGCCTCCACGAAACTCAGGCGGTCGATGACGTAGGCATTGTTGATGACGCGGGGGTCGGCGGTCATGAAGCCGTCCACGTCGGTCCAGATTTCCAGGACGGAAGCGCGGAATTCGGCCGCCAGAATGGCAGCCGTGTAATCACTGCCGCCGCGGCCGATGTTGGTAGTCTCGCCCGTCAGGGCGTCGGAAGAGATGAATCCGCCGACCACGAGCAGTTCGGGCAACTGAGGCAAACAGGCCTTGAGCGCGCGCGAAGTCTCTTCGAAATTGACCACATTCTTTCCGAACTTGTTGTCGGTTTTGATGAAACGGCGCGAATCGGTGTGCTCGGCATGCAAGAGTTTCGACACCATGATGGAGGAAATGCGCTCTCCATAGCTCACGATGACCGCTTCCGACTTGGGCGTGACGTCCTGCAAGAGGAACACGCCTTTATAAATGTTGGAGAGTTCGTCGATGTGACGGTTGACCATCTCGCAGATTTCGGCCTGCTGCGACTTTGGGAAAACGCTCTCGATGAGCGAATGGTGCATCTGCTTCATCAGAGGCAGATTGTTGACGTATTCCGTGTCGCCTGAAGCGGCCTGCCGGGTAGTTCGGATGAGCAGATCCGTCATTCCGCCGATGGCGGAAACCACAACTGCCAGGGGCCTTTCAGACTCCTGCTCGACAACCTGCTTGATGTTCAGCAATCCCTGTTTCGATCCTACGGAACTGCCACCGAACTTGTAGACTTTCATATAAGGGCATATTTTGTGCAAAAATACCTAGATTGTGTGAAATATCCAATTTTCTTATCTTTGCCCATTCAATTCATCCATATGCATAATTTACTCATTCTTCTAATGCTGGCCATCGGTTTGGACATGCCGGTCGCCAGCATTTCCTGGAAATCGGACATCAGTCAATCGGACGGACAATACCGCCTGGTCCTTTCCGGACAGATCAAGGATGGCTGCTATACCCACCCGATGGCCACGAAATATGTCGGCACCGAACTCCGGATCGATTCCACCGAAACGGTTTGGCCGGTCGGCGAGCCCGTCGAATCATACCGGCCGTCGCAATACAAAGGCGAAGAAGTCATTGCCGGCACCTACACCATCACCCAGGACCTGCAGTTCGCCGGCCCCGGTCAGCACACCCTCAGCGGTACGGTGGTCTGGACCTGCTGCGCCGGAGACGAATGCTTCATGCCTGAAGAATACGCTTTCAGCCAAAGCGTCAAAGTCGGCGAGGGAGTTGCGGTCGTCCAGGCCGCAGCCGGCACAGCCGACGACACCGGTTCCGGAGCGGGCGGCAAAGGCCTGTGGGGACTGATTCTCGAAGCGGTGCTGTGGGGACTGCTCATGTTGCTCACACCCTGTGTGTTCCCTATGGTCCCGATGACGGTGTCCTTCTTTCTGAAAGGCTCTGAAAATGCCGCTGCAGGACGCTTCAAAGCGCTGATGTACGGCTTGTTCATCGTGGTGCTCTACACCCTGCCCATCTGCCTCATCATCGGCATCACCTGGCTGGTCGGCGGCAGCGGCGTCACCGCCGACATCTTCAACTGGCTATCGACACACTGGCTGCCCAACATCCTGTTTTTCATCATCTTCATGATTTTCGCCGCTTCGTTTTTCGGAGCCTTCGAACTGGTGTTGCCCAGCCGTTGGACCAATTCGGCCGACCGCAACAGCAACCGCAAAGGACTGCTCGGCGTCTTCTTTCTGGCCCTCACGCTGGTACTGGTCAGTTTCAGCTGCACGGGTCCCATCGTAGGCACGGTGCTCATCAAAAGCACCCAAGGCGAATTCTGGACACCGATGCTCACGATGCTGGCTTTCAGCATCGCCTTCGCCCTACCCTTCACTCTGCTGGCATTCTTCCCGTCCGTTTTGAAGAAACTGCCCAAAAGCGGCGGATGGCTCAACAGCGTGAAAGTGGTCCTCGGATTCATTGAAATCGCTTTGGGATTCAAGTTCCTGAGCACGGCCGACCAGACCTATCACTGGGGCCTGCTCGACCGGGAAGTCTATCTGGCCATCTGGATTGCCTGCTTCAGTCTGCTGGCACTCTACCTGATGGGCAAGATCCGATTCAGAAACGACAGTCCGCTGGAATACATCTCCGTCAAGAGGCTTGTCCTCATCATCGCCGACCTGGCCTTCGTCATCTACCTGATTCCAGGCATGTGGGGCGCACCGCTCAAAGCGCTGAGCGGTTACCTGCCGCCGATGGAAACCCAGGATTTCGTCCTTTCCGCCTACACTCCCCTTCAGATGCAGACTGCCGACACTGAACCGGCCAAGACCATCGCCATGCCGCATGGTCTGCGCGCCTACACGAGTCTGGACGAAGCTCTGTCTGCCGCCCAAGACGAAGGCAAGAAAGTGTTTGTCGACGTCACCGGTCACGGCTGTGTCAACTGCCGCGAAATGGAAGCCCGCGTCTGGAGCGACCCGCGCGTACTTCAGCTCTTGCGCGACCAATACGTCATCGCCGCCCTTTATGTCGACGACAAGACCCGGCTGCCCGAAGAGCGCTGGATGACCACTGCTTCGGGAAAAGTGCTGAAGGATGTCGGACGTGTCAACTCGCACATCGCGCTGGAGCGCTTCGGAGTCAACGCCCAACCCAACTACATTCTGCTCGATGCCGACGGCCGTCAGCTGGCCGGACCGCGGGGCTACGACCTCGACATCGAAGCCTTCATCGACTTTCTCACCCTTTGAACATTTCCGACATGAGCCTGTACAATTTCGACGAAACCATCGACCGCAAAGGCACCGACAGCCTCAAATGGGACTGTCTGGAAGAAAGGTTCGGACGCAAAGACCTGCAATCGTTCTGGGTGGCCGACATGGACTTCCGCACCCCCGATTTCATCGTGGATGCCGTCAGCCGGCGTGCCGCCCACCCCGTCTACGGCTACACCCGTCCTCCCTACGACTATTTCAACACCATTGCCGCCTGGGTCCGTCAACTGCACGGCTGGGACGTGGACCCAAGCCATATACGCTTCATTCCCGGCATCGTCAAAGGAATTGCCTACATGGAGCATCTGCTGCTGAAACCGGGAGAAAAAGTCATCATACAGTCGCCGGTCTACCACCCGTTCCGCCTGAACACCAGACAACTCGGATTTGAAACGATCGACAATTCCCTGCTGCCCCGCTACGACGGAGAAGGTATTCTGACAGGCTACGATATGGATTTCGATCAGTTGGAGCGGCTTTGCAGCCAAGCCGACGTAAAGATGCTGCTGCTGGCCAATCCCCACAATCCGGCCGGCATATCCTGGGACCGCAAAACCTTGGAGAGACTGGCACACATCTGTTTCGACAATGGAGTCACCGTTGTTTCAGACGAGATTCACAGCGAAATGGTGCTCCACGGCCGCAGGCATCTGCCTTTTGCCTCGGTCTGTCCCGAAGCCGCCCAAAACTCCATCGTGTTCATGGCACCTTCCAAGACCTTCAACATCGCAGGCGTCGTCAGTTCCTACTGCATCATCGAAAACGAAGCCCTCCGCGAGCGGGTCTTCAACTGGCTGGATGCCACCGAGACGAGTTTCGCCAGCATCTTTTCCATCGCAGCCACCATGGCCGCCTACACACAAGGTGCCCAATGGAGGCAAGAAATGCTGGACTATGTGCAGGGAAACATCGATTTCACAGACAGCTGGCTGCGCCGCGAACTGCCTCAGATACACGCCCTGAAGCCCGACGCCTCCTTCCTCGTGTGGCTCGACTGCCGACAGCTGGGACTTTCGCACGAACAGCTCATCGACCTGTTTGTCAACCGCGCCCGCCTGGCCCTCAACGACGGAGCCATGTTCGGCCAAGAAGGAAAAGGCTTCATGCGGCTCAATGTCGGATGTCCGCGCATCTTGCTGCAGGAAGCCCTCGAATCTCTCAAAAAAGCTTACGAATCCATCGTTTAGAACCAAGCCACACGCGTAAAGCGCCTGGTTCCCAGTCCGTCGCCGACCGAAAGGACGTAAATGCCCTTCGGCAGTCCGGCCAATGCGCATTCCTTGCCCTGGAAGCGGCAGGACAGACGTCCCGAAAGATCGTACAGCAGGCCTTCATTCACTTCCATTTCCGTCTGAATCAGCAGCTTTCCACCGCTCACCGACACATTCAGGCCCTCGTCGGCACGCAGTGCGCGTAAAGCGTCGTGCACATCGAACACCGCCGTAATCGGACTCGAAGAAAGCATCGTGTAGGTGAAAGCGGTGTCCCTCGACAGCGTGTCACCGGCCTCATTGGTCCATGCGATGAAATCATACCCTTCGGCCGGGCTGGCGCTCAAGACGACTTCCGTACCCTTGTCGAAAGTGCCCGAAATCTTGCCGTCGACAGGCGCTATCGAAGCGCCGTCGGCCACCAGAACGGCCGATACGCTTCCCATGGACAGGTCGGAAGGAGCCACCGACAGCTTGATCTGCTGAACCGGATTCACCGCCTGGCGGAGCGCGGCAAGAGTGGCCTCGCGGTCATACTTGGTGGTGGGTGTGCCCACTTCGCTCAGACCGCCGTTCGGACTTACCGCATAGATGGTGTAGTTGGCCGCAGCCGTATTGGGATCGGCAAACCAGTTGGCCGTAGAGAAACCCGCCAGCTCGCTGCCGATATAAAGCACATAACCGATTGCATCGGGAGAAGCCACCCAAGACAGATAGCCACCCGTCGAGCTGAACTTCTTGATCATCTTGTTGCCGGTGGTGGCAGGCTTCACAGGCACCACAGAAGGAAGCGGATCGAAGACATTGGTCTTGCCGCCGATCTTCTTGTAAATCTTTTCCAGCGTCATCAGATCGAAACGGTCGTCCTCGCAGATCTGCAGACTCCAGTCCACACGCTTCGACACATCCGCCTTGGCCGTTCCGGCCGCATTCAGACTGTTGTATTCGCCGAAACTGCAGTTCTTCCAAGTGTCCTCGCCCATCTTGGTCCAGCCCGCCGCATTGATATGCGAGCCCAGTTTGCAACCGATGAAGATGCTGCCCGACTTTTCTCCCCAGGGACGGCCCAGATAGCAGCCCGAAGTCACACCGCTGGCCGCCTTGATGTTGCAATCCTGGAAAAAGAAAGTGTAGTAAAGCGTGTTGCCGTCACTCAGCTTCGAAGTGTAGTCCACATCCTCCGGAGCCGTGATGTATCCGCCGGCCACACTCACAATGTCGCACTGGTAGAAATAAGCGCAGCCACCCGCATAGATAAAGTCGACCGCCCCTTCAACCTGACACTGATAGAGGAAATAGCGGTTGCCCTTCTTGGTGCGGTACGTATCCTGATAGCCCGTGATGCGGCAGTTCTTCAGCACCTGACGGTCGCCGGCCTGATACAGGGCCACCGCCTGCGCCTCGCGCGAAGGGTTGCTCACCGTCACGTTCTCCATATAGAAATCCGGCGAAGTCACCGTCATGGTCGGGCAGGTCATGCCGTCGGCCGTGATGTTGTCGTCCTTGCCCGGATAGGAAATCGACTTGCCGTTGTAATCGTCCCATTCAATCACCACCTTGTCGCGGTCCTCGCCGATGATGCTGACAATCTGCTTCGAACTCTGCCAGCGGTTGCCGATGAACACCTTCTCGCGATACGTGCCGTTCTTGATGAAAATCAGATGACGCTGGCCGTCGGCCGGAACCGACTGGATGGCCGCATTGATGCTGGTGAAATCGCCGCTGCCGTCCTGAGCCACCACGCAGTCGAAAACCTTGCCCAGCTCCACAGGAATCTCCTCACCGCAGAGACCGTTCAGATAGGCCTCAAGCGCCGAATAGCCGCTCTTGAGAATCTTGCGGCCGTCATTGGGATCGCCCGGATCCAGTCCGTGAGCGGTCTCCCAAGCGTCGTCCATGCCGTCGTGGTCATTGTCGGTCACCACGTTGTACGTCTCATAGGTGGGATAGCCGCCCGCATCCGACGGACGGTCGATGATGCCCGGGGCTACGCCCGACTGGCTGCCGCGACAGCTAGCCGTGCCGGTGGAAACCTCCTTGACAATGCGGCGGTCCACCGTGTCGCGCGGGAAAGCGCCGGCCCCCTTCAGCACACTTTGATAAGCCTCGGAAGCGGTTTCGGTCTTCACCGGATCGCTCACTTCGAAAGGCTCCTTCATGCAAATGTCCGACTTCTTCCAGCCCAGTTTGGTGAAATCGCTGCAGTCCAAACCGTTGTAATTGTCCGTATTCTTCGATGCATTGGCCGAGCCTTCCATGTAGTTGCCGCTCATATACCACTGCGTGCACAGTTTCTTGGGATTGGTATTGGCCGTGTTGCGAACGAAATTTGAGCTCTTGCTGCCCGGATAGGCAGGGCCCGGCTTCCAGTAATTGCCCACGAAATTGATGCGCTGGCTCAGGCCGTTCTCATCGAAATCGGCTCCGTAGCAGGCACCGCTGCCACCCCAGTTGTAGTTGACATTGTTGACAAAGTCGATCAGCACATTCACATCGTTGCTGCGCGCGCCGTTGAAACGCGGCGAACGGCTCTGGTTGTGAGCCAGCAGATTGTGGTGGTAAGTGGCCGACTGACCGCCCCACTGGCAACCGTATCCGCGCACGCCCTTGCCGTGACCGGCATCGTAGAGACCCTCGTGGACAATGCACCACTGGATGGTCGTGAGCGTGTTGTCGTAGATGGTCATATTCTCCTCACCGCTCCAGCCGAACGTACAGTGGTCGATGATGAAATTGCTGGCATTCTCGATACCGATACTGCCGCCTTTCAGGAAATCATTGTTGTCGTCCAGACCGATACGGAAACGCAAATGGCGTATAATCAAGTTTTTGCTACCTCCGAAATTGCACTTGGCACCCCTGATGCAGATGCCGTCGCCGGGAGCTGTCTGCCCGGCAATGGTGGTGCCGGCCGTACGCCCGCAACGGATATCCCCCTCCAGACGGATGATGCCCGACACACGGAACACAACGGTAATCGGCTGGTCGGGATACTGCTGGAGCGCCCAGCGGAAACTGCCTTCGACAGGAGTCTGGGCATTGTCTGCCAAAGTGGTCACCTCCACCACCTTGCCGCCACGGCCGCCCGTGGCCCATTTGCCGAAGCCCTCAGCCGTCGGGAAAGCGGGAGTCTGCGCCTGCAGCGCACCCACAGAGAAAAAGGCGCACAACAGAAGAAAAGACTTCCAAAAAAACACAGACAGACGAGACTTGCCCGAAGGGCAGCCGGTTGATTTCACAGCACAGGTCTGCTTGAAAACACGGTCGTGAGCGACCGTTCCAGAATACAATTTCATGACTATATCAGTTATAGGTGAATTCCAATTCCGGAGCGGACCTCGATACAGGCAGATTCAGGCCTTCAGCGCCCTGTCCATCGCTGCGGCAGCCCTACGGCCGTCGCCCATGGCCAGAATGACGGTGGCACCGCCGCGGACAATGTCGCCTCCGGCATAGAGCACGGGGATGGACGAGCGCATTTCCCCGTCGACCACAATCGTGCCTTTACGCGTGAGTTCCAGACCTTCCACACTGTGAGGAATGAGCGGATTGGGCGAAACGCCCACACTCACCACCACCATATCCACATCGACCGTTTCAATGGCACCCTCCACCGGCACAGGACTGCGGCGCCCGCTCGCATCGGGCTGTCCGAGCTCCATCTTCTGCAGACGCATCCGGCACACCCGGCCCTTCTCATCCCCGATATATTCGATGGGATTGTGCAGGGTCAGGAATTCCACTCCTTCTTCTTTCGCGTGTCTGACCTCCTCCAGACGGGCAGGCATCTCATCCTCGCCGCGACGGTAGACAATCATCGCACGCTCGGCTCCCAGGCGTTTGGCCGTACGGACCGAATCCATCGCCGTATTGCCACCGCCGATCACGGCAACGCTCTTGCCGAAAGGAACCGGGGTATCGGATTCCGGATTGGCCGCATCCATCAGATTGACCCGGGTCAGATATTCGTTCGAACTCAAGATATTGAGAAGATTCTCACCGGGGATATTCATAAAGTTGGGCAAACCGGCACCCGATGCCACAAATATACCCTTGAAACCCTCTTTTTGCAAGTCTTCCACAGACAAAGTTTTGCCGATGACGACATTTTTCCTGAAATCGACTCCCAAGCGGCGCAGATTGTCTATTTCCACGTCCACAATCGCGTTCGGCAGACGGAACTCCGGGATACCGTATTTCAGCACACCGCCAATCTCGTGAAGCGCTTCGAAAACCGTCACCTCATAGCCCTTTTTCGCCATATCGCCGGCAAACGACAGTCCGGCAGGGCCGGAACCGACCACCGCCACACGGATGCCGTTCGAAGCGGCCTTTTCGGGCAGGCTCATCTGACCGCTCTCACGCTCGTAATCGGCGGCGAAACGTTCGAGATATCCAATGGCCACCGCCGGTTTCTTCAGTTTCTGCACATAGAAGCACTGGCTCTCGCACTGTTTTTCCTGAGGGCAGACACGTCCGCAGACGGCAGGCAGACAGGACGTTTCCTTCAGCACCTTGGCCGCACGGAGGAATTCGCCCCTTTCCATCTCCTTGATAAAGCCGGGAATGTTGATTCCGACCGGGCAACCCGTCATACAGGTGGGGTTGACGCAGTCCAGACAACGCTTCGATTCGAGCAGCGCCTGCTCAACCGTCAGGCCCCGATTGACTTCTTCCAGTCGGGTGTGGCTGCGGTACTCCGCATCGAGCTCATTCATCTTCACACGAGGAATGTCGGTGCGTTCCTTCGCCTTCATGCTTCTGCGCAGGTCCTCGCGCCACTGCTGTGCGCGGGCTTCCGCCATCTGTTCTTCTCTTGTCATTTCAGATTGCCGGTGAGTTTTTTCAATTCTTCCTTTTCGTACTCTCTATAGGTGCCCATACGCATCATCATACCGTCCCAATCGACCTGATGCGCATCGAACTCCGGGCCGTCCACACAGACAAAGCGGGTCTTTCCGCCCACGCTCACACGGCAGCCTCCACACATGCCCGTGCCGTCCACCATGATGGTGTTCAGACTGGCCACGGTGGGTATTTCATATTTCTTGGTCAGCAGGCTGACAAATTTCATCATGATGGCCGGACCGATGGTGACACACAGGTTCACCGGTTCCCGGCGCACAATCTCCTCGATGCCGAGAGTCACCACACCCTGTTTGCCATAACTGCCGTCGTCGGTCATGACAACGACTTCATCGCTCCACTTGCGGATCTCATCTTCCAGAATCACGAGATTGCGACTGCGGGCCGCAATGACCGAAATGACACGGTTTCCGGCCTCTTTCATCGCCTGAACGATGGGGAGCAGCGGGGCCACGCCCACACCGCCGCCGGCACAGACGACCGTTCCGAAACGTTCTATATGGGTGGCTTTGCCCAGCGGGCCCACCAAATCGAGAATTTCATCTCCGACCTGCATGTTGCAGAGTTTGTTGGATGTCAGACCGACGCGCTGGACAACCAGCGTGATGGACCCCTTTTGGGTATCGGCAGCGGAAATGGTGAGCGGAATGCGTTCCCCCTTTTCCTCCAGACGCACGATGACAAAGTGTCCGGCCTTGCGGGAAGCGGCAACCAGAGGCGCTTCGACTTCGATCTGGGTGACCAGCTCCGAGAAAGCCCTTTTGCCGATAATTCTGTACATAATCGTATCCTCTAAATAAACGGGCGCAAAGGTACGTTTTTTGTCTTTTTAAGACAAGAAAGTTCAAGCCTTGTTTTCGGCTTTTTTCGGAGCCAATCCGACCAGACGGTCAATCTGCCGGTCGGTAGCCTGAGGGACAATTTCGCGGAGATGCCGCCAGAGGCGCTGCCGCGACTCTTCGGGCGTTCTCGGACAACGGCAGAACTGACGGCCGTAAAGCCGCTCCGGAGTGCTCAGCAGAGCCAGTCCCCAGCCATAGGGCCTGCCCTGACGGTCGCGCGGATAGACAAAATCCTCCGTCACGATGCGGCAAGCCATCTCCAGGCGGTTCACATAGGCGCCAAACACGCCCCGCATGCCGGGAGCCGTGAATCCGCAGGCCTTGCGCAGGTCGCGGGTAATCAGGCTGCCGTTCATCTCCAGAATTTCCAGCACCGACCTTTCCACCGAGTCTTCAGGAGGCAGGCCGTACAGACTGCGGCGCCAGTTCATCAGGTCGGGCCACCACTCGGCCGACACAAATCCGGCTTTTTTCTCGAAAAAATGGCCGTATACGCAATCCCCTTCCCGAATGACAGGGCCTTTCCAATCCCACAAAGGCCATGAAAAGCCCGTGTCCGGATCGGTGTGATACCGACAGTCCTCGTCGACCATCTCCATGGCACTGAACCCCTTCACACCGCTTTCCAGCAAAGGAAGCAGCCCCAGTTCCCGCACGCGCCGGCTGAACTCCGGAAAATCGTGTATCAATTCTTCCATCCCCTTTGAATTTCCGACGGCAAAAATAACGATTGCCGGACAAATCTGTCTATATTTGCCACACAAACCGACCGATTTTATGAAAGCCCGCCAACTGATTATCGCAACAATCGCCCTTTTCTTCCTGGGCGGTACCCTTTTCACAGAAGCCAAACCCTTCAAAAAGCCCGCCTGCGATTTCACCGTGCCCGACGACGGCACATTCAACGAAGCCATCGAAGCGGCCAACAACCGCGAAGACAAAGACACCCGTTTCGTCATATTCGTCAGAAAAGGCCGGTATCACATCGGCACGCCCGACAAGCCCATCACCACACTGCATGCGCCGAAAACGACCATCCGCGGAGAGGGCATGGACTGCACCCAACTCTACAACACACCCCGACACGAAGGCATCGGCAGCACCAGCACACTTTACGTCTACCAGTCCGACAGCACCGTCATCGAAGACATCGAACTCTGGTGCAACTATCCCTACGACCCGAACGCTTTCGCCAACCGCACAGTGGCCCTGCAGGAACGCAACTGCAAGGGCAACAGACTCAAGCGCGTCAGCCTCCGCAGCACCCAAGACACCTACTACACCAACGGAGGCGGAACCACCTATCTGGAAGATTGCCGCATATTCGGAACGGTCGATTTCATCTGCGGCGGAGGAACCGTCGTTTTCAACGGCTGCCGGCTGATTCTGATGCCGCGGAGCGTACCCGGCCAACGCGACATCATCGTGGCGCCGGCTACGGAACGTGACCGCGAAGTGGGCTATGTGTTTGTCCACTGCAGCATCGAAGGGCCCGAAGAACAGGCCGGCCTGTACCGGCTCGGACGGGCCTGGCGCAACGAGCCCAAAGTGCTCTTCGTCGACACCAGGTTCGACATAGCGCCCGCCGACACCCTTTGGGACGTCATGAAAGGATGCCACTGGAACTACCACGAAATCATCAAATGACATCCGGATAAAAAAAATCCGCAAGCGTCGGAAACCGACAGCTTGCAGATTTTCAGTACCCAGAGCCGGGATCGAACCGGCACGCCTTGCGGCATTGGTGTTTGAGACCAACGCGTCGACGAATTCCGCCATCTGGGCATGGCGCCGACCGGGAGAGCATTCCGTCTTTGCGGCGGCAAAGGTAACACAATTTTCGTATTTCAGACAAGAGGCTTGTTTTATTTTCTGCGTTTCACAAAAAAGTCGTACCTTTGTCCATACATTCAAGCGCAGACATGTCCAATTATCAGGCCATTATATTCGATCTCGACGGCACCCTGATCGACTCCGTCAAAGATATTGCCGATGCCGCCAACAGCGCATTGGAACAGAGAGGTTTTCCCCTGCACAGCTATGAAGAATACCGCGGTTTCATCGGCCACGGGCTGAGAAATCTCTGCCAACGCAGCCTGCCGGAGCGTTTCAAACTGCCCATAGAAGCCGGCAGCGCCGGCCCCGACCGCCAGCTGACCGAAGAAGGCCAACGCGAACTGGACATCTGCCACCGCATCCTCATGGACACCTACCGGGCGCACCCCACCGACAAGACCGTCCTCTACCCTGGCATCGAGCGCGTGCTGGAACATGCCCGCAGCAAAGGCATCCGGATGGCCGTGCTCTCCAACAAGGCCGACGAACTCACACAGAAAATCCTGTGCGGTCTGGGCGTGGACTCCTTCTTTAAGGTCATCACAGGCCTGCGCGACGGATTCGCCCGCAAGCCGGACCCTGCCAGCACTTTATGGGTGCTTCGGCAATTACAGGACGCACAAGGCCGGCCCTTGGCCAAGGAAAAGGTGCTTTACGTGGGCGACAGCGCCGTCGACATGCAGACAGCCAAAGCGGCCGGTCTTGACAGCGTCGCCTGCAGTTGGGGCTTCCGTCCTCTGCAGGAGTTGGAAGAGCAGCGCCCCACTTGGCTCATCCACCGACCCGAAAGCCTCATCGACCTGCTCGAAGGCAAGTTGCCCACCCATTCACCCCAAGCGTTCTGATTCATGCCACTCCTTCTTATACTGATAGCCGTCATCATCTTCTCCTGCGTGGGACTGAACAATGTCTCCAGCCGGATAGGCATACCCATGCTGCTGGCGTTCCTCATCCTGGGTATGTTTTTCGGCCTGCTTCCCATCGAGTTCAGAGATGTGAAGTTTGTTGAGGAAATATGCACCTTCGCCCTGGTGTTCATCATGTTTTACGGAGGTTTCGGCACACGCTGGCAATCGGCCAAGCCCGTCACCCTGCAAGCCGGTCTGCTGGCTACGTGCGGCGTCATCCTCACGGCCTTTCTGGTCGGCGCCTTCTGCCACTGGGTGCTCGGCTGGTCCTGGGTGGAAGGTCTGCTGATGGGGTCGGTCATCTCGTCTACCGATGCGGCCTCCGTCTTCTCCATCCTGCGCTCGAAGAATCTGGGTCTGAAAAACAACATTTCTCCCCTGCTCGAAGTCGAAAGCGGCTCCAACGACCCCTGCTCCTACATGCTCACCATCATCTTCCTCACCTTGATGAAAGGCGACATCAGCGCCGGTCAAGTGGTGTGGATGGTCTTCGCACAAATCGTCTTCGGCGCGCTGGGCGGACTTCTCATCGCACAGGCGGCCATCTGGGCCATACGTCGCTTCGGATTCGCCTCCGGCGGATTCGGCTCGCTGTTCTTCTTCGGCGTGGCCATCTTCTCCTACGCCCTGCCCAGCCTCATCGGCGGCAACGGCTATCTGAGCGCCTACATCGTGGGCATCATTCTCGGAAACGCCGACTATCAGGGCAAAAAGCCCCTCGTACATTTCTTCGACGGACTCACTTCGCTGATGCAGGTGATGATTTTCTTCCTGCTCGGATTCATCGCCCAGCCCTCGCATTTCGGAAAAGCCATCCTGCCGGCGCTCGCCATCATCGTTTTCCTCACCTTCATTGCCCGTCCCATCGCCGTCGGCAGCATCCTCAGCTTCTTCAAGCGCAAGCGCAACGAACAGGCGCTGGTCAGTTTCGTGGGCCTGCGCGGAGCCGCCTCCATCGTATTCGCCATCATGGCCACGGTGGGCAACGGCTTTCTCCAGCACGACATACTGGCCATCGTGTTCTGCATCGTGCTCATTTCCATTGCCGCACAAGGCACCCTCATCCCCAGAGTATCGGCCAGACTCGACATGATCGACCGCAATCAGAACGTGATGCGCACCTTCACAGACTACAACGAAGAGGAAACCGACATACAGTTCAGCCAACTGAAAGTGGAGCCCGAAGGCCCCTGGGACGGCAAACTCGTCAAGGAACTGGGCCTGCCCAAGGGCATCATCCTGGCCCTGGTCATCCGCGACGGAAAGAACATCATTCCCAAAGGCAACACCCGCCTGCACAGCGGCGACACGGTGGTCACCTCGCAGAAACTCTTCTCCGACGACCGCATCATCCGACTCATCGAACACCGCACCCCCGAAAAACTCTGCGGACACCGCATCGACGAATATCCCGAATCGCCCGGTCAGCTCATCGTCCTCATCCGACGCGACGGCGACTACATCATTCCCAGAGGCGACACCGTCCTTCAGAGCGGCGACATCCTCATTCTCAACACTATATACGAATTGAAAAGCTGAAAGCCGACCGGCCATCAGCGGCGTTTCCAGGCATCACGCACCGAGCAGCTGCGGCTGAAAACCAAAAACAGCAGAGCGACCAGCAGCACATAGGCGGCAAACACCATCCAGGAATGTTGCCAGCCGGCAAGAACCGTTTCCCAGGGGGCACCGGCCTCACGCGGCAGATTGACCAGACGGTTGACGGCCGCTTGAGCCAAAGGAACGCCCACCGAAGCACCCAATCCGCTGGTCATCAGCACAAACAGCCCCTGAGCGCTGGCACGGACAGAAGCGTCGGCCCGCTCGTTCACATACATCGACCCGGCAATGTTGAAACAGCAGAAAGCCGCGCCGTAGACAAGCATCGACAGAATCAGCATCCACACTCCCCCGCCGGGATTTCCGAAGGCCAGCAGCAGATAGCGCAGGGCCCAGGCAAGCATGGAAAGCAGAAAGGTGCGGACAATGCCCAGACGACGGTACACCCAAGGCAACAGCAGCATGAACAGCAGCTCCGAAGCCTGGGCCAGCGACATCAGCATATTGCCGTGCACCACACCGAAAGAGTTTTCATAGCGCTCCAGATGGCCGAAGTCGGCCAGATAGGCCCCGCAGAAACTGTTGGACACCTGCAAGGCACAGCCCATCAGCGCCGCCGTGGCCAGAATCAAGGCCAGATCCGGCTTGCGGAACAGACCGAAGGCGCCGAAACCCACCCGATTCAGGAAAGAGCCCTTTTCGGGTTTTTCCTCGGCCGACGCGGCCACAGATGCGGTCGAGGCCGTCGGACAATGCGGCAGCAGACAGGTATAGAGCGCCAGCATCAGCCCCGTCATACCGGTCAGCACATACTGGCCGGCATCGCTCTGGATGCCCAGCAGATCGGTGGCACACATGCCCACGATGAAACCGGCGGTGCCCCACAGACGGATCACCGGAAAATGGCGCGAAGCATCCATCTTTTCCTGAGCCAGCACCATAAAGGTGACCGAATTGGCCAGCGAGGTGGTCGGCATGTAGAAGACCACCGCCATCACATACAGCGGAAACAGGCCGGCGAATCTGACCGATTCTCCGGCAACGACGCCGTAGATGCCGGCCGACAGAAAAAACAGCGATGCCAGAACGTGGCAGATGCGCAGCAGACGCTGAGCCTCGATGAAACGGTCGGCCAGAATGCCCACCAGCGTAGGCATCAGCACCGCCGCCAGGCCCGGCACCACAAAAAAAGCCCCGATATGCTCGCCCAGCCCCATCACATTCAGATAGCGGCCCTGACTGGTGAGATAGGTGCCCCACATCGCATATTGCAACAGATAGAGAAGGATGAGTTTCGTTTGCGTCCGCATACCGTTTGAAAGAAAATAAATTTCGAGAAAAATGCCCGCAAAGGTAGCGAAAATACCCCAAATCATCTATTTTTGCCTATTCCACTTTCATACGGAATCCACTATGGCCATTTCCAAATCCGCAAAGAACGCAATCCTTTCACTGACAGCCTTTGCAGCCGTCTACGCAGCCATCATCATCTGCCGCCACCGGCACGAGCTCAACAGCACGCCCTTCACCTGGCACTACGAATCTGTGACCGACTCCATCTGGAGCGCCGAACTGGACACCTGGCGGCTCTACACGGTCACTTTCCCCGTTCCGGACGAAGCCTGCCGGCCGAAATCCGACAGCCCGGCAGACAGTCCCCGCTTCGAGCGTCTGCCCGTGCTTTACCTCCTTCACGGCATGTACGGCGGCGAGCAAGACTGGATACGGGTCGGCCACCTCACCGCCATCTGCGACTCCCTGAGCCGCCTCGGACAGATGAGTCCCATGCTCATCGTCACCCCCGACGCCGGCGGAGACCCGCGCTACGAGCAGAACGGCTATTTCAATATGGAAGACTGGCCCTACGAAAACTTCTTCTTCGGCGAATTCATGCCCGCCGTCGAATCCGCCTGGAACCCCGACAGCAGCCATCGCGCCCTGGCCGGCCTCTCCATGGGAGGCGGCGCCACAGCCGTCTACGCCCAACGGCATCCCCAGCTGTTCTGTGCCGCCTACGACATGAGCGGCGCTGTGGGCGGCGTCAACGAAAAAGGCGAGCCGGCGCCGCGCGAAGACCTGATCATGCGCAAAGACGACCCCCAGCACAAAATCCGCAACTATGCGCTCAGCGTGGACGAACACAACTGCATCCGCTTCCTGCTCGAGGCCGACGAAGCCCGCCTGGAACCGCTGCGGCAAATCGACTGGTTTGTGGACTGCGGCGACGACGATTTCCTGCTCGACGGCAACCTGGCCTTCTACCAGACGATGCGGCGCAAAAATATCCCCTGCCAGCTGCGGGTGAGAGACGGCGGCCACACCTGGTCCTATTGGCGTTCGGCACTGGAAATATGTCTGCCATTCGTGAGCGAAAGCTTCGAAAAATGACAAAAAAATTGTCTACCTTTGCAGCCTGTTTCCAAAACCCTTCACACCTTGACAGACAATATCCAAAATAGCACTCCAAGCACCTCTGTTTCAGACAGTCAAGACAACAGAACAAAGCAGCTCGAGACCCGCAGCATCCGACAGCTTCTGTGGATGTATGCCATCCCTTCGGTCACGTCCCAGCTCATTTCCTCCATCTACAACATCGTAGACCGCGTGTTTCTGGGCCAGAACGTCGGCGCCCTGGCCCTGGCCGGACTGGCCATCACCCTGCCCGTGATGAACATCGTGCACGCCTTCGGCAGCCTGGTCGGAGTCGGCTCGAGCGCGCGCATCAGCATCGTACTGGGCCGCAAGGACATCAACTGGGCCGAAAAGATTCTGGGCAACAGCATGCTGCTCACCTTCTTCTTCGGTTTTCTTTTCCTGGTAGGCGGCTACGCCTTCCTCGACCCCATCCTGCAGCTCTTCGGCGCTTCGGCCGACACCCTGCAGTTCGCCCGCCAGTACATGGTCATCGTCCTGCCCGGCATGTTCATGACCACCCTCACCTACAACCTGGCCGGACTCATCCGTGCCACCGGATATCCCAACAAGTCCATGTGGATTCTGGCCGGCGGCGCCGTGCTCAACATCATTCTCGACGCCCTGTTCATCTCCGTCTTCGGCTGGGGCATCGCCGGTGCGGCCTGGGCCACCACCATCTCCATGACCGTTTCCGGACTGGCCGCCGTCTGGCACTTCCTGCCCGTCAACCGCCTGCACAGAAAGGAAGCCTTCATCCGCTTCAAGAGACACTGCTGGCAGCCCAAGTTCTACATTTTCCGCAACATCCTGGCCATCGGCGTCAGTCCCTTCCTGATGAACTTCGCCGCCTCGGCCGTGGTCATCCTGCTCAACCGCCAGCTCATCCGATTCGGCGGAGACCTGGCCGTCGGCGCCTACGGCGTGGTCAACTCCTTCGCCAGCATCGTCATCATGTTCTTCCTGGGCGTCTGCCAGGGCATGCAGCCCATCGCCGGCTACAACTACGGCGCCGGCCACACCGAACGCCTCAAGGAGACCTACAGCCTCACCCGCAACGTCTGCATGATGCTCGGCCTCTGCGGCGCCGTGCTGTCGTTTGCCTTCCCCCGGCTCATCATCAGCTGCTTCACCAACGACGAATCGCTCATCGCCATCGGCATCCCCGCCCTGCGCTATCTGATGGTGATGACCCCCTTCATCGGGTTCACCATCACCAACTCGCAGTTCTTCATGAGCATCGACAAACCCTGGATCTCCATCGTCACCAGCATGTCGCGCCAGGTCATCTTCCTCATACCGGCCATCTTCGCCGTGCCCGCCATCGTCACCTCGCTGGGCGGCAACGGGCTCACCGGAGTCTGGCTCAGCTGCACCACCAGCGACCTCTTCGGTGCCTTTCTGGCCTATGTCCTCTTCCTCACCCAGCGCAAAGTGTTCCGCCCGGGCTACGTACCGCCCGAGCGACGACCGCGCAAGGAAGCCGGACCGCGATAAACCCCGGCACACATGAAACAGCTCTTCCAACTCTTCTGGACCTTTTTCAAGATCGGCGCCTTCACCTTCGGCAGCGGATATGCCATGATTTCGCTCATCGAGCACGAGGTGGTCGACCACTGGCACTGGTTCGAGCGGGAAGACTTTCTCGACCAGTTCACCCTGGCCCAGTCGGCCCCCGGCCCCTTCAGCCTCAACTCGGCCGTCTTCGTGGGCTATCGGGTGCACGGCTTCTGGGGCTCTCTGACCGCCATGCTCGGCCTGGTCATCCCCTCCTTCGCCATCATCCTGCTCATCGCCGTCTACCTCACCGATTTCCGTTCCAACCCCACCGTCAACGCCGCCTTCCAAGGCCTGCGTCCCTGTGTGGTGGCACTCATCGCCGTGCCCTGCGTGCGCATGCTGCTCACGCTCAAGAACGTCTGGAAAATCGCACTGGCCGCCGGCTCGCTCCTGCTCATCTGGCTCACGGGCATTTCGCCCGTCTATCTGCTGCTGGGCGGTGCCCTGCTGGGCATCCTCCTCAGCTGGACCTCTAAAAAGACCGAGCCATGATCTACCTGCAGCTGTTTCTCGCCTATCTCAAAATCGGATTCTTCGGCTTCGGCGGAGGATATCCCATGATATCGCTCATCCACAACGAAATCGTCGTCCAGCACGGCTGGCTCACCCAGGCTCAGTTCACCGACATCGTGGCCGTCTCGCAGATGACCCCCGGCCCCATCGCCATCAACTGCGCCACCTACGTGGGCTACACCGTCACGGGCAGCGTCTGGGGCTCGGTCCTCACCACCCTGGCCGTCTGCCTGCCCCCCATGACCCTGATGCTGCTGGTAGCCATCTTCTACCGCCGCATCCGGGGCAACCGCTTCATGAAAGGCGCCCTCTCGTGGATGCGCCCCATGCTGGCCGGCATGATCGGCGCCGCCGCCGTCATGTTCCTCAACCGCGACACCTTCTGCGACTGGACCTCCCTGCTCATCTGCGCCGCCAGTTTCCTGGCCGTCTGGAAAAAGGTCAACCCCATCTGGGTGCTCTGCGCCTCCGCTCTTATCGGCATCATCCTCTACTAACCCATACAGATATGAAAACTTCCTTTGCCCTTGCGCTGATGGCAGCCAGCTGCTTCAGCCTCGCCCTCCAAGCCGAACCCCGCAACAGAAAAGGCGAGATCGAAGAACCCGTTCCCGTGCAGACCGTCGAAGCCCCCGAGGCTCCCTTCGAGTTTGCCCCCCTCGAAATGTTCGTATTCCCCGACCAGGATTTTCCCATCGACCGCTACGGAGCCAAAGACTCGCGTCTGCCCAAATCGGTGAGCAAATCGGGCGCCGCCCTCAACGTGGATGAAGTGAAAGCCAAGGATTCGCACATCGAAGACAACACCCGGGCCTTCGCCAAGGCCATGGCCGCCTGCAACAAGGCCGGAGGCGGCCGCGTGGTCGTGCCCGAAGGCATCTGGGTCACCGGACCCATCCATTTCGAAAGCCGCTGCAACCTGTATCTGAGCAAAGGCGCCGTGGTCATTTTCGAAGACAATCCCGAGCTGTATCTTCCCGCCGTACGCTCGTCGTGGGAAGGCACCGAGTGCATGAACTATTCCCCGCTGGTCTATGCCTACGAGTGCGACAACATCGCCATCACCGGCCCGGGCAGCCTCATGCCCCGCATGGGCTTCTGGCGCACCTGGTTCGACCGTCCCGAATCGCACATCCAGGCCACCCGCCAGCTCTATGCCATGTGCTCCACGGGCATACCCGTCGAACACCGCCACATGGAGGAAAACGGCGCACAGATGCGTCCCCACCTGATCCAGTTCAACCGCTGCACCAACGTGCAGCTCGACAGCATCCAGATCCGCGAAAGTCCGTTCTGGACCATCCATCTGTATCTCTGCAAAGATGTCTGGGCCCACAACCTCGACGTCTATGCCCACGGCCACAACAACGACGGCATCGACCTGGAGATGACCCAGCACGCCATCGTGGAGAACTGCCGTTTCGACCAGGGCGACGATGCCGTGGTCATCAAGTCGGGCCGCAACCAGGACGCCTGGCGTCTGGCCACCCCCACACAAGACGTCGTCGTGCGCAACTGTGAAATCATCAAAGGCCACTGCCTGCTGGGCATCGGCAGCGAAATGGCCGGCGGTGTGAGACGCGTCTACATGCACGACTGCAAGTCGAGCGATTCGGTCTACCGCCTGTTCTACATCAAGACCAATCACCGCCGCGGCGGATTCATCGAAGACATCACCGTCGAAAACGTGTCGGCCAAGGATATGCTGCGCGTGTTTGAAATCGACACCGACGTGCTCTACCAGTGGCGCGACATCGTGCCCACCTTCGAGACGGCCATCACCCGCATCCGCAACATCAGCATCCGTCACGCCTCCTGCGAGTCGACCGAAGCCATCTACGAACTGCGCGGCGACGAGCGCGACCCCATCACCGGAGTCAACATCGAAGACATCCGTGTGGGCAAGGTGACCAAGTTTGTCAACAACATCGTGAACGTGCGCGACCTCAACGTCAAAGACATCGTCTGGGACCAGAAAGGCGGCGACAGCCCCAAGATGGGCATCACCGGCTTCGCTCCCGGCCGCTGATTTTGCAAATCAATCGGCCTATTCTATGAACAGAACCTTTTCCTATTTGCTTGCAGTGGCAGCTCTCCTAGGCAGTTGAACTCCGGAACCTCGTGGAAGATTTCAATTTGACCTATAAGGGAACGACTTATTTGAGATCGGCTCCTGTTTTGTAAACGTGCAGGACCCCTCAAAAACATACGGCGGTCTCATCTCCGGCTATGAAATGCCGTTTGCGTAGTTTCGGAATAAGCCTCCGCCCGGCGAAACACACTAGCGCTTCGTCTGCAGGCGTATCACGGTGAATGAATATTCCGGAAGACTGAGCTCGAAGCCGGAGCCCGATACGCTGAGTGTCGAAACGCTGGGCGCTGCCACGCTGCGGGCGTTCACATCGGCCGACAGTTGCGTGAGGGTGGCCTCGGTCAGATCCGAGGGCAGGCCGTCGAGACAGAGCGTCAGGGCGGTGGCGACAGGGAGTGCATTGACAAGTTTCACGATGACGTCGCCGTTCTCCGCACGCACGACGCTTGCCTTCACGCGCTGCGACGCAGCCTGGTCGGAGAGACGCAGGTCGGAGTAGATGTACTGCGTGCCGGCATTGCGGCCGTTGAGCATCTGTATGTAGTAGTTGGGCGTGGGTTTCACCTCGTCGCGGTTGAAATAGATCAGGTCGGGATTCCACTGCGTATGGCCTTCGCGGGCCAGAAGCGGCGCATAGCTCGACATGACCACCACATCGGCATTGCGTTCGATATTGGTTATATGGATGGCTTCGGCAAGAGCGTTCTCCCACCGGTTGCCCTTCGACGCCCACTCACCGAGATACACCTTGGTGCCGCTGCGGTCATACTTGTCGTAGAAGTCCTGATGGTGGAGATACCAGCCCACGGGATTGTAGTAGTGCTCGTCGACACAGGCCATGCCCTCGCGGCGCGCGTCCTCCCAGCCGTACTCATAGTCGGAGCCTTCCCAGAACGGGCCCACGGTGCCGACGATGCATATCTCGGGGTGGGCCTTCTTTATCTCGCGGCAGAGATAGTGGTAGCGCTCGAAGAAGGTTTCGGAGAGCAGGTCCTCATTGCCAATGCCCAGATACTTGAGGTTGAACGGAGCCTTGTGGCCCGCATCCGCACGCATCTTGGCCAGCTTCGACCTGCGCGCGTCGCCGTTGGCCCACTCGATCAGGTCGAGGAGCTCCTGCAGGTACGACTCCATTGTGAGCGGTTTGCCCTTGTAATAATACTTGGGAGCCTTGCCGCCCGACTTGAGTTCGCGCTCGAAGGGTATGCCGCCCTGCTGCCCGTTGCCGCCCACCGAAGAGTTCTGGCAGGGCACACCGGCCGCCAGCACAGGCAGCGGCTCGGCGCCGATATCTTCGCAAAACTGAAAATACTCAAAGAAACCCAGTCCGCGCGACTGATGGTAGTGCCAGATGTTCCAGTCGGGCTGGCGCTCCCAGAGCGGCCCTATGGTGGCGCCCCAGTGGTAGATGTTGTCGATGCCGTTGCCGTGTGACACACATCCGCCGGGGAAACGCACAAAGCGCGGTTTCATGTCGGCGAGCGCCTGAGCCAGGTCGGCGCGCATTCCGTTCTTGCGGTTGCGGAAGGTATTCTGTGGGAAAAGCGAAGCAAAGTCGACATCCACACAGCCGGCCGTAAGCGGCTCGATGCACAGGCAGGCGTCGTCGGCATCGGCATTGGCCGTGAGCACGGTCGAGAGCTGTTTCCACCGGCCCTTCGGCACGTTCAGCACGCTCGAGGCATAGAGCGTGTCGCCCTTGGCAAGCGAGACGCGCAGCTTCTGCGGCCGCTTTTCGTCGGTGCGCAACAGCAGCGAAAAGTCGAACTTCTCGCCTTTCCTGAGTCGGAAACCCGCCCCGTCGTAGCCGGTATTGGCCAGCCAGACACCGCCGGCAACCTCGGTGCGGAGCCTGCTGTAGTGGCGGTTGTTTTCGTGGATCGGTGCCTCGTCGGCTATGTCCCAGGCCATCCTGCCGCCACTGGGCGAAGCCAGCTGCGCCGTCCAGGCCATCTGAGCATTCCAGCCCCGGTGGTCTTTCTCCGAGTATTCGAAATCGCGGTTCTGGAGCATCTCGCCGTAGAGACCGCCGTCGGCGGCATAGTTGATGTCTTCGAAGAATATGCCGAACAGATCGGGAGAGATCGGCTTGGAGTCGTTCAGGTCGGCCGTGAGCGTGGCTCTGAGGTCTTTCACAGGCTCAAACACACGGCGGTCGTCGCCCATGCCGCTGTTGTCGCGCGAGGCACGGAATGCCGAGGCCTCGGCGTGCACGATGAGCGACTCTATCTCTGCCCAGGGGGCCCTGATGACGGCCGGCGGCAGTGGCGCAGCGCCGGTCTTTTTGGCCGCTGTCCAGTGGACAAAGTCGGTCGAGGTGGTCTCGTAGGTATTGCCCGCAGCCGTGCCGTAGGTAACCACAAAGGTGCTGCCGCGCTTGCTCAGCACGGGGTCCACCACATTTTCCGTTTCGGTGGTCATGTAGGGATAGTCCTGCGGCACCCACACCTCGAGCCGGTGCGTGTGAGCGGTGGCAAACTGGTTCACTCGGCCGTTGACAGCCCACACGGCATACCACTCCCCGTCGGCGTCGCGGATCACACTCGGCTCGGAGGCCATCTTTTTCTCGGAGCCCCACGCGCCGTAGTCGCACGACAAGAGGTTCACATCGACAGGGTTCCAACAGCGGTTGTCCACGCTGTATGCCAGTCGCAGGGCATTGCCGTTGCGCAGGGGCCTCACGAAAACAGAGTCGGGAGCCGCCCCCATCGCCTGCACCGAAGCAAGAGAAAACAATGCCGCAACTATCAGAGTTGAGAGGTGTTTCATATTGTGCAAGATATCAATTGAGACAAAGATATGAAAAAAGTCGCAGCGTCGGTTGATGTAGGTCACGTTTTGCCACCCTCCGCAGACGCCAGTGGGCAAAGCAACAAGACCAAGGACAAAACCGTTACAGTAGATGAGTTGAAATGTTCTGTCTGCATCATACCTCGGCCGGGCTCTGGACAGGTGTTGAAGGCGGACGCTCGCAGTTAGTCTCCGCGGTCGCTGCTGCGCCCGCTGCATCTAACTGCTCGTCCCTCCCAGACCTTAGCCTTGCCAAGGGCAAGTCTAAGCTCCGGGTCCCTCCCGCTCACGGAAAAGCGGGTGTTTACGGTCCGCCTTCAGCACCTGTCCAAGCCCTCGCAAAGAGATTGAAATAAATCGCAGTTAACGGTAACAGTTAACACCCAAAAGTCTCAGTATCCCAGCACATAAAGCAACCCACTACTAAAAATTGGCCATAGGTCCGAAGCATTCTGCCATTCTTCACACATACATTCTTGAACTTAAGGCATCCACTCAGGGTTTGAGTTCGACTTCGGACATTTAAAAAGGCAGCACGGCGAGAGGCAGCCCTATGCCCCTTCGATGTTCTTGTCTGCGACCTGGACAACTTAAAATTGTTTCAGCTCAATTTTTCAATTGGTAAATTTGCCAATTAGTAAATCCTTATCTATATTTGCCCCATGTTTAATTTAAAGGTGGCGACACATTAATAAATCGATTGATTGAACATCATTATGGACAAAAACTTAAAGAAATTCATGAGTGTCGAGACAAAGTCTCGAGCTCAAATCCTCAACGAAAGGATGGTTGAGGTGCAAACGCCCGATGGCGAGATTTTCAACATCCTCTCGGATTTGGCAAGGTATGAAAGCGACGAGTACAAAAACTATCTGCTACACCTGATCGAATTCATCTTTGACCGAGACTTTTCGGACGACAAGGAAAAGATGATAAACCGCATCCAATGGGATTTCATGCAGAATGCCATCCCCCACTTGGGCATTGGAGGCGGAAACCGGCAGGCAGAGCGCGAACGGATAGGCAAAAGCATCAGACAACTTCGCGAGAAAAAACACATGGAAGCCAGAGACCTGGCCCTGCTGGCCGGCATCGATGCCGCCAACCTGTCTCGAATCGAACAAGGGAAATACTCCACCGGAGTGGATATCCTCTCCCGCATCGCGGTAGTGCTCGACGCTCATCTGGAACTTATTCCCAACAGGCCCGAAGAACAATAACATGGACCCTTCGGCCAGCTTGAACGTGTTCGACTGCGAGATGCGGTGCGAATACAAGGATCGTGCGTATCTTGTCCGAAACAACGGAGCCATTCTCCGGCTTCCAAGAGAAGATCGGAAACCCAGCCCCAATGACAATGTATGGACATTCGGCAAAAAAGCCCCCCAAAGCGGATATATGGTCTTTTCCAGCTGTGTCAGAGTGCATCAGGTTGTCTGCACAGCCTTTCATGGACCAGCGCCAAGGCCCAACATGGTGGTCGATCACATCGACACCAACCGTTGCAACAATCGCCCGGAAAACCTCCGGTGGCTGACAAAACTCGAAAATATCCTTAATAACCCCATAACGCGGGCCAAAGTAGAACTGATCTGTGGGAGTGTTGAGGCCTTTTTGGAAAATCCCGGACTTTTGCGCGACCACGAGTCAGAGAACTCCAATTTCGAATGGATGCGGGACGTCACCAAAGAAGAGGCAGAGTTCTCACTGGCTCGCTGGAGAGATTGGGCCGATAAGCCCCTTGAAGAACGCAGATCAAAAGGAAACGGCTTGGGCGAATGGATTTACAAACCTGCACCTCGCTACTACCCCAACAAAACCAAAGCGGCTTCAGGCGAAACGGATGCTATCAAGCCCGACAACGGATTGGGCCTCAAAAATTCACTCACTCCAGGAGCCAAACAGCTGAATTGGAGAACGCCTTCCGCATTCCCGCAGACACCTCAGACCATTTCGTCTGCACCATTGCAGGACTATCTCGACAGGCTGCCCAAAGGCACCCTCTTTTCACACAGTCAAGTGGGCGACTCCATAGTCTTCGACGCCGCCATCTCCGAAGACGGCAGCCATCTGGCAGAAATATCCAGAATCACCGGCGCCACCAAATACGCCTTGTGCGAAATCACTTTTGAAAACGGCTATTTTGTCCACAAAAGCATCCGCACATTCTTCACCGAGAAAGGTGCAATCAAGTACTTCACCCTCTCCCTCGGTCGTGAATGGACCGGCGGTGATGTGCTGGAAGACTTTTGCTAGACACGTCGTTTGGATTTTGGATGATGACGAATATAATGAACTAGAAGAAAACTGATTATATTTGCAAATCTAGAGACACCGTGTACTTTTCACTTAACTCGACCGTTAAATTCTCAGTTAGCACTTACAATTTGATATATCTGACCTCAGTGTCTTGCCCTAAAATTAGTTGAGTGAATTAAATATATCCCTGCTGCAGGTTTGAATATTTCATTTCTGCGATCTTCACGTCTGATAATGGCGCTCTTGCGCATAAGCGAAAGTTCACGTTCTATGGTACGCGCTGAAACCGACAGACGATTTTTGTCGGTTTGACTTCCGTTTGTCGGTTTAGAAACTTTTGAGCGGGGGAATACTATCACCACACATCCAGGTGGTATTTCATAGTGGGGTGCAGGAATACCGGTCTGGAAGCGTGGTGTTACTGGATATCAGCAATGGATGGTTTGGAAACCACCGTGGAATCGGTGCTGTTTGACGAATAGACAACAATCGAGCCCTCGAGCGCAAAGGAGGAGCGCAGCTACGCCGCGCTCCTCCTCATCGTCTCGGCCGGCCTTCAGATAGAGTTTGAAGGCGTTAAACGATTGAGTTATTTCGGACGATAATCAAGAATTATACGGAATCTGTATTTGGCGAAAATGACTATTCACGTACGGGGCGGATGGCGTAATCCTCTCCCTGAGGCCAGCTTTGCATATTGCGGCCATCGTTACAATACGCCCAGGCATTAGTGGATGTACTTATGGTGGCTGTCCAGTAATACCCTTTGCTTGGATTTCCAAAACCGGCACCACCGCCAAAACCGGTAGCGGGCATGCCGGAAATTCCGTCCATATCTGTTTTGGTAGGAACTCTCCATCCTGGAGGACAAGGATCGTAGATTGTCTTGACATCGTCTCTCCATGGCTTCAGGTCATATTCATCCGCCGGCAACCAGGAATAAGGCGGAGAAAGCACCCTTGTCGTTGGATTCTGAATGC
>JAZQNO010000013.1:0-138192 GCA_045627385.1 Bacteroidales bacterium | reverse complement strand
GGGATGGGCATTGCGTCGGTCGGAGTCTCGAGGCCCTGCGGCCACAGAGGACGGTTGGTAGCGCAGTCCACGCGGGTGACCTCACCGATCTCACCGTTCCAGATCCAATCGCAGACGAGATCTGAATCGGGGCTTGAAGCGCCCTGGTTACCCATCTGGGTGGCGACGCCGTACTTCGCGGCGAGCTTGGTCAGAAGGCGTGACTCGTATACTGAGTGGGTGAGGGGTTTCTGAACATATGCGTGCTTGCCCATCTCGATTGCGTTTGCAGCGCAGATACAGTGGGTGTGGTCAGGTGTAGCGACGAGGACAGCGTCGAACTGGTTGCCGATCTCGTCGTACATCTTGCGGAAATCCTTGTAGAGCTTTGCATTGGGATGACGGCCGATAGCGTCTTTTGCGTAGTTCCAGTCAACGTCGCAGATAGCTACGATGTTCTCGGTCTTCTCGAGGTTGTGGAGGTTGCTGTTACCCATGCCGCCGACGCCGATTGCAGCGATGTTGAGTCTGTCGCTGGGAGCCGGTTTCTTCTTCTTGTCCTTCTTGGCGGGCTCTGCGAAGGTGATGGTCGGAGCCACTGCAAGGCCTGCGGCTGCGGCACCGCCGGTCTTAAGGAAGTCTCTTCTGGAAAGATCTTTCATTTTGTTAGTTTTTAAATGAATAATTATTGGTTGGTATTTCTGCTTCAAACACAAATTCGGTCCAATATAGACATTTTTTCGCTAAGTGACGCGCAAAATCGTTATTTATTGAAGCCCTTTGTGGTGAGGAACTCCCAGATGCGGTCGTTCCAGGTATAGCTTCCCGTGCCCGGAGCCGCGTTGCGCTGGAAGCAGTGCTGACGTAGGGCAAGGGTGTGGAGCTCGCTCTGGATGCCCATGGAACGCATTTTCTCCCAAGCCTTTACGGAGTTCATCGCAGCCCATCCGTCGGCGTCGCCGTGGATGAAGAGCATGGGCGCGGTCTTGAGGTCGAATGCGAATTCGGGGACGAGCACCGAGTCATCCTCGTTGCCTTTCTGCACGTTGGGTACGTCGATGCCGTCGGTGAGGGAATAGGCGGGATAGATACCGATGCCCCACTGGACGTTGCAGGGGAGTTTGTCGATATCGTCAATGGCAAGGTATGAACGGTGTACGGATGAGGTTACGCCCATCAAAGTGAGGTGTCCGCCCGCTGAACTGCCCATGATGCCGATGCGGTCGGGATCAAGCCCACGTTCCGCCGCCTGACTGCGCACAATGCGGACAGCCCGCTGCAGATCCTCCCAAGCCGTCACATGCTTGCTCAGCCCGCTTTCAGGCGCCGGGCGCGGCGTGCGGTATTTCAGCGTCACCACAGCCATACCCTTTTCATTCAGATAGCGTCTCACAGGAGCCACCTCAAACCCGTCAGGATCGTTGCGCGAATAACCTCCACCCGAATAGACAATCTGAATCGCCTTGGTCTTCAATTCCTTAGGCATATGCCATTCAATATAGGGCTCACACTGCCCTTCCTGAACATCCGGCATCTTGCCCTCGGGCCATACCTGCTCCTTTTCATAGCCGGCACGGGCGTCATCGCTCGAAAAACGAGAGGTCAGTTCCACCTCCTTGCCCACCGGACCCAAAAAACCCATCTGACGCATGAATTCGATGCCCCGTTCCAAACCGTAGGCACCATGGCCCTTGTCCGGATACAGATGCAGTTCAGCAGGCACTTTCATTCGTCTCAACTGTCTGTAAACCAAAGTCGAACCATTGGGCGAATAGATATCCTTGCCGCCGTGATGGAGGCTCATCGGGCAAGTCTTTTCATCAAACTTAAAGACAGAGCTCAACTTCACATCCGGACCGTAGCCCTGACGCGTGGCCGGAGTGCCGCTCTCAGCATCCGTCGTCACATAAGCCGGCGCGTTCACAATGGCCCAGTTGATATGACAGGCCACGCTGTCCAATTTATCAATAGGCTCGTAAGCGCGCGTCTGCGAACTGGTGGCCAGCAGCAACGCCAGATGCGAACCCGCCGACATACCGATCACGCCAATTTTCTCAGGATCAAATCCGCGTCGGGCAGCTTCACTTCTGACCATTCTGACCGCACGCTGGGCATCTTCCCAAGCCGTTTGGTAGAGAGGAATCCCCACCGGACGCGGCGTGCGGTACACAAAATTGACACACTGCACGCCATTGGCCGTCAGTTCCTTATGCCACAGGTCAATCAGCCTCACATCACAGCAGTTCTGGTAAGCGCCTCCCGAAATCAGAATCATGCAGGCACCGTTGCGCAGCTCTTCGGCAGGCGTTTCAAACCACTCCAGATAAGCCGTACGGTGCTTGTCGGGTCTGAAACCCGCCTGTTTCACCTCGTCGGTCATGGCCGCTATCTGATGCTCCTGAGGGTCAGGCATCTTACCCTTTGGCCAAACAGACTCTCTCTCCCAGGCACCTGCCACACCGACCAGACAGAGCGACAGCAGCAGACTCAGCATTAATTTGCGTTTCATATACATTTATTTGATTCACAAATATACAAAAAACTCCAAATAACCTATCTTTGTAGGACCAATAAACATTCCTATGAAACCTATTTTCAATCATTTCTCCATCCTATTTCTCTCAGCCATACTGTGCTGCGGCCCCCTCCGCGCCACCTCATACACCTATGTTTCTGAAAGTTTCGAAGGCAGCGAATGGTCCACCGCCTCCTCATCCGCCAACAGCATCGAAGCCCCCAGCGGCACCTGGACAGTGGCCAAAAACAACGTCCGCAAGACCGACCAGGCATACGACGGACAATACAGCCTGTACATCGCCACCAAGACCAACGCCCTCGTCACCCCTATGCTCGAAAACGGCGCAGGCGTGCTGACATTCGCCGCCAAACGCACCAGCGGAACCCGCTGGCTGGCCATCTCCACCTCCACCGACAAGACCCATTGGAGCCAAGCCATCGACAGCATCAGCGTACCCAACGAATGGACCATGTATTCGATTCAGATAAACAACCCCAAAGTCAGATACGTCCGATTCCAACTCCAGTCAAACGGCAGTTTCTATATCGACGACATACGCATCACCAAAGGCGGTTCCAGCCACATCGACCTCAGTCTCGACAGCGTTTTCCAAATCGGGAGCGACCGCTTCAGCCTGCTGGCCGGCTGTCGGTGGACCGACGGCGACGACCTTCTGGCCGCCGGCTGCTGCTACGCCACCCACGAACATCCCAATGCCGACCAAGACTCGGTCGTCCTGCTCGATGCAGCCGGACTGGAAAGCCTGAAATCGGCTGCCGGACATGCCGGCCTCATCTCCCTTTCCGTCCAAGGACTGTCGGCCGCCACACCCTATTACGTAAGAGCCTTCATCCGCACCGCCGACGGCTACACCTACAGTCCCGAAACAGCCGTTTCCACCCGTCCCGAAGACGAGCCGATGGCCTATTTTCACCAAACCTGGGAAAAAGTCTCAGAATGTCCCACCGGAGGCGACACACCCCAGAACGTCACCGTCGAAGGCCAGGGCCAGTGGATCTACTGCAAAGCCCTGCGAGGCACCAACAGCAGCTACATCACCGACGGATCCTCGGCCGACCTGCGCATGCCAAAAAACGGCAGCTATCTCATCACCCCCCTGCTCGACAGTGGCGTCAGCCACTTCAGCTTCACCGAAGGACGCGGCCGCGACCTCCGCCTGTATCTGTCCACCGACGGAGGCAGCACCTGGACACTGATTCAGGAAATTGAAACCAAAAAAGGCGAACTCTGTACCATCCGCCTCAACCGCAAAGACATCAACCGCCTGAAAATCGCCAACGAAAGCGGTTCCGACGCCGACCTCGACAATCTTAGCGTCTACTGTCTGCCGCAAGGTCGCAAAGCCAGCTTCGACGCCATCGCCGCCGACAGCGTGGGCCGCAATTTCGCCCACATCAGCGCCCGCCTGCAGGATGCCGGCGACAACAGCCTCACCGAGACCGGCATCTGTTGGAGCCAGGACGAACAGATACCCTTCCGATACGACAAGCGCGTCGTCTGCCTCCCCGACACCGACAGACGCCTCTCGGCCGAAATCAGCGGTCTGAGAGCCCAAAAGCCCGTCTATGTGCGCGCCTACGCCGTTTCCAAATCGGGCGTCGGCTACAGCGACATCCTCACCTTCTCCACCCTTTCCCCCATCGCCTGCCAGACTCAGACACTCGGTGCCGACAGCGTCCGAGCCAATGCCGCCACACTCAAAGCCGCCATATCCGACGACGGAGGCGACCGGCCCGAAACTTTCGGCTTCTACCTGGCTCCGGGAGCCGGCCTGTCCCTCGAGACCCTGAAGACGGCCGACTTTTACCAGGCCGTCCGATCAGATCAAGACAACTCCTTCAGCCTGCGCATCAAAGGGCTGGCAGCCCAGACCGTCTACAGCTATGCGGCCGTCACCCGCAATGCCGGCGGCGAAGGCTGCGGCCAGGTCAGACAATTCACCACTGGAGCCTTCAGACGTCCCGCCGTCGAAATCCTCTCGGCAACCGACATCCAGGCCCACAGCGCCACCGTCCGCGGCCGCCTTTCAGACAACGGCAACCGCGACAACTGCTGCGTGCGCATCGTCTGCACCTACAGCGGCAGCGAAGGCCTGGTCGAACAGTACTTCGACTGCAGCGACGACTGCCCCGAAGGCGATTTCGTCATGCAAATCACCTCCCTGAAGGCAGGACAAGTCTATCAGGTCCACATTGAGGCCTATGCCGCCGGCGAGGAAAAGACCGCCGACAACTCCTGCCAGAGTTCCGAACTGACGTTCACCACAAGCTCGGTAAGCGTCTTCCACCTCAGTCCCGAGGGCGACGACGCCACAGCCGACGGATCCCCGGCAAAGCCCTATTACTCCCTGTCCAAGGTCGTCGACCTGGTCAATCCCGGCGACAGCATCGTCCTGGAAGCCGGCGTCTACCGCTACAGCCAACGCGTCAACATCGGCGTGAACGGTCAGAAAGACAACGAGATCACCCTCTGCAGCCGCAACGGACGCGCCATTCTCGACTTCTCGGCCATGGCCGACGCCGATGCCAACCAAGGCATCCGCCACTGCGCCTCCTACTGGCATTACTGCGACATCGACATCGCCTATGCCGGCGACAACGGCCTGCTCATCGAGCGCAACAAGCCCACCGGCGGTTCCTACGAAGACATCGTCAGCAACAGCGACCAAGCCCACCACAACCTCATCGAACGCTGCCGCTTTTACGGCAACCGCGACACAGGCCTTCAGCTGAAAAACCTGGCCACCTACAACTTCATCCTCAACTGCGACTCCTACGACAACCGCGATTCCAGCGACGGCGACGCCGACGGATTCGCCCCGAAAGTCACCGTAGGCAACGGTAACGTTTTCTTCGGATGCCGCGCCTGGAACAACAGCGACGACGGATGGGACAGCTACCTGAAATGCGCCGAAAACCATTTCCCCGACGACATCTATTCCATCGTCGAAAACTGCTGGGCCTTCAAGAACGGCTTCCTGGCCGACAATACCCCCAGCGAAGGCAACGGCAACGGCTTCAAACTGGGCGGCAACTACGAACGGCACAACATGGTCCTCATCGACTGCCTCGCCTTCGACAACCTCCAGAAGAGCTTCGACCAGAACCACAACGCCGGCGACATGACCCTCATCAACTGCAGCGGCTTCGACCACCCCTACAACAGCAACAAAAACCGCTACCAGTACCGCATCGACGAAGACGAGGTCATCGCCCAAGGCAAGACGCTCACGCTCACCAACTGCGTGGCCGTCTGGGACGGACTCGAAGCCAAGAAAACAGCCTATTCGCCTGTCAGTCTCATGAACAAGGCCGTCGTCACCACCTGCCGCTGGCAGACCTCACCCGCCGACTACCTCTCCACCGACACGAGCGGCGTGCGCTCCGCCCGCCAGGCCGACGGCAGCCTGCCCGACATACCCTTCATGAAACCCGCCGCCGAAGGCTCCCTCATCGACGCAGGCACGGCTCTCAGACTCAGCGACCTGCCCGCATCGGTACAGGCCTGTCTGAAAGATGTCGCCCTCCAGTTGCCTCAGTACGTCCAAATGTCGAGACTGCGCGAACTCTTGCAAAACTCCGGCGACGAAAGCCATAGCATCACCTTCTGCGGCGCCGCTCCCGATCTGGGCTATCGCGAAAGCACCGTCATATCCAGCCTGAAACAAGGGCCCCACACCTCCGACCTGCAGCTTTCCATCGCCGGCCGACAGCTGCAGATCGGTCTGCCACAGGCCTCACAGGCACGCCTGCAGATCGTTTCCGTCGACGGCAAAATCCTCGAAAACCGCCAAGTCGGAGCCGACGATCGCTACACGATGGACCTGCCGGCAGGCATCTACCAGGCCAGCCTGAGCGACGGAAACAGTCGGATATGCCTGAAATTCCGCCTCCGATAAGGCTTTAAAAAAATTATCCGGCAAACATTTGAGCATTCAAACAAAAGCTATATCTTTGCACCGCTTTTTAAGGAAGCGATTTAAGGTCAGACTCGCTAGCTCAGCAGGTAGAGCACATCCCTTTTAAGGATGGGGTCGTGGGTTCGAGCCCCACGCGGGTCACCTGAAAACCCAACTGCAGATATCTGTGGTTGGGTTTTTCTTTTTTTATGTCAAACATCCTATCGCATCAGCAGCAATTTGTCAGAACGATTGATTACATTTGTCGCAGGCAGACTAAAAACCGATTCCTATGAACAGACATCTTCTACTGACTATCCTCACCCTGGCCGGCAGTCTGACCAACATCAGCTTCGCCCAGGACAACGCCAGCCCCATCGATCAGAGCCGGAATAGAGCCACCTTTTCTCCTCGCGCCCACGACCCCGTCATGGCCAAAGGAGAAGACGGAAAATACTACTTCTTCACCACCGGAATAAATGTCAGCGTCATGTCCAGTCCCGACCTCAAAAACTGGACCCGCGAAGCCAACGCACTTTCCCAGACCCCTCAGTGGGCTGTCAAAGAAGTGCCCGGTTACCACGGACACACCTGGGCCCCCGACATCAGTTTTCACAAAGGCAAATGGCATCTCTACTACTCCTGCTCCACATTCGGCAAGAACGGCAGCGCCATCGGCCTCGCCACCAACAAGACACTCGACCCCACCTCACCCCGCTTCAAATGGGAAGATCAGGGAATGGTCATCGCCTCCCACCGCCATCGCGACAATTGGAACGCCATCGACCCCAACCTCTGTGTCGATGAAAAAGGCCGGCCCTACCTCACCTTCGGCTCTTTCTGGGACGGCATCCAACTCATCAAACTGTCGAAAAAAGACTTCAAGACACCGCTCACCGAGCCCGTCACCATCGCCCGCCGCATCGGACGCAAAATCAGCCTCGACGAAATAGACAAAGTGGAAAGCTACGACATCCAGGGCAACGACACCGTCGAAGCAGGCCCCAATGCCATCGAAGCCCCCTTCATCTTCAAACACGGCGACTATTACTACCTGTTTGTCAGTTTCGATTTCTGCTGCCGCGGAAAGGACTCCACCTACAAGACCGTCTACGGACGCTCCAAGAAAATCACCGGACCCTATCTCGACAAAGACGGACTGCCCATGGAAAAAGGTGGCGGCACCTACCTCTTCGGCCCCTGCGAAGAATACTTCGGCGTAGGCCACAGCGCAACTTACGATATCGACGGCAAAACCTACTTCGTGGCACACGCCTACGAAAAAATGCACAACGGAGACGCCCGCCTTTTCGTCCGAGAACTCACCTTCGACGAAGACGGATGGATTGAATAAAGCTATCTTCAATCCCGTTCAAAGAGAAATCAGTACGGCACCCGACAAGGGCCGCAAATCAGAGAAGCCCCTTCGTGCTGGGCAGTTCGTAGTGGTAGATGTCGCGGCGCACAGCCATCTTCAGCGACAGAGCGAACGCCTTGAATATCGCCTCGGCCTTATGGTGTTCGTTGTCACCTTCAGCCTTGACATTCAGATTCATACGGGCCGCATCGCTCAGAGACTTGAAGAAATGTAAAAACATTTCCGTGGGCACATCACCCACTCGTTCGCGCTTGAACTCCACGTCCCAGACCAGCCAGGGACGGCCGCCGAAATCCAGCGCCAGCTGGCAGAGACAGTCGTCCATAGGCAAACAGTAACCGTAGCGGTCAATGCCGCGCTTGTTGCCCAAAGCCTGCAGAATGGCCTCACCCAAGGCGATGCCCGTGTCTTCAATCGTGTGGTGCTCGTCCACTTCCAGATCGCCCTTGGTGACCACCTTCAAGTCGCAGCCGCTGTGACGTCCGATCTGGTCCAGCATATGGTCGAAAAACTTCAGCCCCGTGTCGATGTGCGTCTGTCCGCGACCGTTCAAGTCGATTTCCACCAGCACATCCGTCTCCTTGCTCACCCGGTGCACCTTGGCCCGACGTTCGCCGGCAAACAGAAAATCGGCAATCTGGTCCCAATCGGTGGCCTGCAGCGTGCACCACGACGGGTCCACCCCACGGCTCTGCATCAGATTGAAATCCTCGTTCAGCATAATCGACTTGCAGCCCAGATTGTGCGCCAGCACCACATCCGTGGGGCGGTCACCGATCACATAGCTGCCCGCCAGATCGTACGAACCGTCCATATAGGCCGTCAGCATGGCCGTACCCGGCTTGCGCGTGGGCGCATGCTCCTCCGGACGAGTCTTGTCGATATGGATGGCCGAAAAATGAATACCCTCGCTTTCAAGAATCTGCAGCATTTTACCCTGCACATTGTCGAAATGTTCCTGCGGATAGTCCGGAGTGCCCAATCCGTCCTGATTGGTCACCATGATAAACTCGAAATCCAGATTCTTCTGCAGAAAATACAGATTGCGCAGCACATGAGGCATAAACTCCATCTGCTCCAGGAAATCCACTTGCAGACTGGGGCGCGGTTCCACCAGAATCGTGCCGTCGCGGTCAATAAAAAGGGCTCGTTTCATATTCATTGTTCTAAAGCACGGATCAATTCGTCATTTTCCTCAGGAGTGCCCACCGTAATGCGCAGACAGTTGCCGCAAAGCTTCACCCGGTTGCGGTTGCGCACGATGATGCCCTTTTCCACCAGACAGGCATACAGAGCATCCGCATCGTCCACGCGGGCCAGCAGGAAATTGGCATCCGAAGGATAAACCTTCTCCACGCGCGGCAGCACCTCCAGCGCTTCCTTCAGACGGCTGCGCTCGGCCAGCAGCGTCTCCACCCAGCCCTTCACACGCTCCGGACTGGCCAGCAGTTCCAAAGCCTTGGTCTGAGTGAGGACATTGAGGTTGTAAGGATATTTAATCTTGTTGTAGACAGCGATGATTTCCTTCGAGGCGAAAGCCAGACCCAGGCGCAGACCCGCACAGCCCCAAGCCTTGGAAAAAGTCTGGAACACCAGCAGATTGGGATACTGCGACAGCTTCTTCAACCACGATTCGCGGGAAGAAAAATCGATATACGCCTCGTCCACAACCACCAGACCCTGCCGGAACGAATCCAGCAGCAGCCCTATCTCGCCGTCGTCCAAATCGTTGCCAGTGGGATTGTTGGGCGAACACAGGAAAATCAGTTTGGTGCGGGCATCCGTACGCGCCAGCAGGTCGGCAGCGCGAAACTGAAACTCATCGTCCAGCAGCACCGGACGGTACTCCACCCCATTGATATCGGCCGACACCCGGTACATGCCGTAAGTCGGCTCGATGGCCACCACATTGTCTATGCCCGGTTCGCAGAAAGCGCGGAAGGCCAAATCGATGGATTCGTCACTGCCATTGCCCAGGAAAATCTGCCCGGCATCGACACCCTTCAGCTCCGAAATCCGCTTTTTCAACTCACGCTGAAGCGGATCGGGATAGCGGTTGTAGGGCCCGTTGTAAGGATTTTCGTTAGCGTCGAGATAGACCGAAGCCTCACCTTCAAACTCATTGCGGGCGCAGGAATAAGGCGCCAGACGGGCAATGTTGGGACGTATGATAGTGTCAAGATCAAACATAAGACTCAAGATTTGCGCCCCAAACGGAGCGATACGGCATTTTTGTGGGCAAACAGCGCTTCATTTTCGGCCATCACTTCGATGATGCCGCCGATACGGTCCAATCCCTCGCGACTGATTTCCTGGAAGGTGGTCTTCTTGAGGAAACTGTCCAGACTGACACCGCTGTAGGCACGGGCATAGCCCTTCGTCGGAAGCGTGTGGTTGGTGCCCGAAGCGTAATCGCCCGCACTTTCGGGCGTATAGTAACCGATAAAGACCGAACCGGCATTGCGCACCTGCTCGGCCAGTTCCCGCGGATTGGCACAGGATACAATCAGATGTTCCGGGGCGTAGCGGTTGGTGAACTCCATCATTTCACGACGGTCGTGCAACACGATGATGCGGCTGTTGGCCAAAGACTTCTCGGCCAGTTCACGGCGCGGCAGCAAACTGCACTGGCGAAGCGTCTCGTCCATCGCCTGGCGCGCCAGTTCCTCGCTGTCAGTCACCAGCACCACCTGGCTGTCGGCCCCGTGTTCCGCCTGCGACAGCAGATCGGCAGCCACCCATTCCACGCGGGCCGTCTTGTCGGCCAGCACCTCCACCTCGGAAGGTCCGGCAGGCATGTCGATGGCCGTGTCCTCCAGACTCACCATCTGCTTGGCAGCCGTCACAAACTGGTTGCCCGGGCCGAAAATCTTGTAGACCTTGGGCACCGATTCCGTGCCATAGGCCATGGCCGCGATGGCCTGCACACCGCCGATGCGGAAAATGCGGTTCACCCCACAGAGACCGGCCGTATACAGCACAGCCGGATGGATCTCACCCCGACTCTTGTCTATGGGCGAACAGAGCACAATCTCCTCACAGCCGGCCAGACGGGCAGGCACAGCCAGCATCAGCACAGTCGAAAACAGCGGCGCCGTGCCACCGGGAATGTACAGACCCACCTTCTCGATAGGCATCGACTTCTGCCAGCAGCACACCCCCGGCATAGTCTCCATCGACGGCATCTGCGGACGCTGGGCCGAATGGAATTTCTCGATATTGGCCTTGGCCTGCCGGATAGCCTGTTTCAGATCTTCCGACAGCAGCCCCGCAGCCGCCTCCACAGCCTCGGCGCCGACCTCCAGACACTCAGGCGCCCGACCGTCGAACTGCAGCGCATAGCGGCGCACAGCTTCGTCACCATGGTCGCGCACATCTTTCAGAATGCCGCCCACCTTGTCGAACAGCGCTCTCGGATCGCTGGCCGGACGGCTCAGCAGCGGCCCCCACTCTTGGGGAGAAGGATACAGATGAATGTTCATATTGTCTAAACTGTCTCGTCGGAACCCACTTACGGAATCATCTTCTCAATCGGCAACACCAGGATACCCTTGGCACCGATGGCCTTGAGCTGGGCGATGATCTCCCAGAAACGCTTCTCTTCCACCACCGAATGCACCGAAGACCAGCCCGTTTCGGCCAACGGCGTCACCGTGGGCGACTCCATGCCCGGCAGCAGTTCGCAGACCGCCGGAATCTTCTCATTCTGAATGTTCAGCATGATGTATTTCTTGCCCTCAGCCTCGCGGATGGCATTGAAACGAAACATCAGTTCGTCCAGAATCGCCTGTTTTTCAGCGGAAATGTTCTTGTTGGCAATCAGCAGCGCTTCCGAGCGCATCACCACTTCCACCTCCTTCAGGCGGTTGGTCACCAGCGTGCTGCCCGAACTGACAATATCGAAAATACCGTCCGACAGCCCGATGCCCGGAGCGATTTCCACCGAACCCGTAATCACATGGATGCGGGCGTCGATACCCTTGCTCTGAAGATAGTTGCGCAGAATGTTCGGATAAGACGTAGCGATCTTCCTGCCTTCGAACCACTCCGGACCCGCATATTCGGCGTCCTTGGGAATGGCCAGCGACAGACGGCAACGGCTGAAACCCAGACGCTGCTCGATCTTGGCATCCTCACCCCTTTCGACAAATTCGTTTTCGCCCACGATACCCACATCGGCCACACCATTGGCCACCGACTGCGGAATATCGTCGTCACGCAGAAACAGAATCTCCACCGGGAAATTCTTGGCAGGCACCAGCAGCACCCGCTTTCCGGCATCGATTTTCACATTGGCCTCTTCCAGCAACGACATAGTGTCTTCATACAGGCGGCCTTTACCCTGGATGGCAATTCTCAACAATTCCGACATAATGCAATTTATAAAAAGAAGGACCTGCACTGACGGCAAGTCCTTCCGATGGGTTATACAAACATACAGCAAGCGACCAGCCGTCTCAAGAACGTCCGTGATGATGGTGATGGACCATATGCTTGCCGATGAAATACATGTCTTCTAAAGATTGACACCGCAAAAGTAGCGCATTAATCTTACATATACAACTCTATTTGAGCAGTTCCATCAGAAAAATGGCATTCAGACACCACTGCGAGGTGCCGTTCGTGCTCACCGAAGGGTTCTCCCAGCGCTCGTGCATGGTCTCCGGAGGCAGCAGCGTACCCGCCTTGAACTGGTCGCGGAAAATCGGCCGCTGGCTGATGTCGTAGTACGGATTGCGCCTTCCCTGCAGGAATTCCGTCCAGGCACGCGACCTCAGGCTCTGCGCCAAAGCCGCGTCAGCGTGCTCGGGCTGAGCGTAATACCAGGCCGCATAGGCCGTCAGACGAGGCGTGTTGAAATTCATGATCGGTCCCAGCCGCGCCTTGTCGGGCGTGCGCATCGGATCGTCCTCAGGCAGACTGTAGAAAATGCAGTATTCGGTCCACTTGTCCATAAAGCCCCTGTCTTCCACATCCTGCAGCATCTCCGTGAGGATTTCAAAACCGCCCATGATGGTGGCCAGATGAATGCTGTTGGTGGCATCAGGATCGGCCCCGTCGTAGATGATGCGGCCCGTCTCGGGATAATAGCCCAGAGGACCTGGACTGGTAAACAGCCCGTTCTTCATCCGGGCAAAAGACTCGAAACCCGTGTAGAGCTTGTCCAGATAACGGCGGTTGCCGCTGCGTTCCCACTCGATGAACCAGTTGCCGGCAAACGACACCCAGTCGGGGCCCCAGCGCAGACGGGCAGGTGCGGCCGTCGGATATTTGCTGCGCGGCATGGCGATGCGCAGCGGATCCCAGTCGAGCGTGGTGAAATCCGCATCGGCCGACTCATGCATCAGGTCGGCCATACGCTCGTCGGCCGTCAGGTAGGCATAGAAACGCTTGAAAGCCGCCTGGCCGATGCGCGCCTCCTTGGCACCGCAGCCCCAGTGGCTCACATTGTGACGGCTGCCCAGCCCCTTCAGACTGCCCATATGGTAGACATCCACCTCCGACGTGTGGCGGCTCATGGCCTCTGCCATGCGGAACATGTCGGGCCGTCCGCTGCGCAAAAAGCTGTACCACAGCCACATTTCAGGCGCCAGTTCGGTATTGTCCCAGGCAAAACCGCCCACATCGTAGAGCCAGCTGTGGCGCTCGCTGTCGTAGGTGTGCATCACGTCGCCCCAGTTCCAGAAACCGTACCAGCGGTTGTCCTCCACCGCCCGGTGATAATAGGCGAAAGCATCGTCCAGCTGACGCTCGACCCACTGGAGCGTATCGCTGGCCGACCCGTCGGCCGGCAGACTCCAAAGACCGCCGAAAGCCTTCTTCCCGTGCAGATATTCAGGCGTAGGCAGCAACACACCCGGAGCCGCCCCCCTGTCGGCCCATTGCTTCAGCGTCTCGCGCGAAGCGATGGAATCGAAAGCATACAGCGTGAGACTGTGCGTGCGCGAAATGCCATAGGGCGTGCTCAGGCCCTCCTGCACATCCTCGTAAGACGAATTCAGCCCGTGAGCCACCACATCGTAGTGGCGCAAATCCATGGCCGGAGCGTCGGGACTCCAAAGCCAGACATACAGCCGCGCACAGTCGCTGCGTGCCCCTTCTATCTCCAGAGCGGCCGGATACGACTGCCAGAAATCCTTCAGCGACACAGCCAGACCGCCGCTCACATCGCCCAGCATCGCAAAGCCCGACGAACGGTTGCCGCCCTCGCAAAACAGCCAGGGCGACCGGTCCTGCGTGCGTTTCTGCAGAGTGAAACCGTCGGCACTCCACTGGTTCAGCTTGAAAGCGTCCCAGCTGGCCCACTCCTCAATCAGCTGCCGGCCCGAAGGGTCGAAACTATCTTTCTCAGCAATGCGTTCACACGCCATCTGACGGTGATACACCGAAGGGCCTGCCATCCGTCCGAACTGCGGCTGTTGCTGCATTTCTTTGCGGATCTGCTGGGGATTGCGGTCTTCCGGACGCTTCAGCGGCCCGTCCTGACGGCGCTGCTCAAGCGACTGCGATTCGCGCAGCACCCGGCGCCCGGTCAGAGGCTGCACCGGTTCGTGCCACAGGCCCGAATCGCCCGACAGCACCACATGGCGGTTGTAGAGCTCTTCGCGCATAGGCACCTCGAAACTCAATCCCAGCGAACGGATAAAATCGCATTCCTGCCGACCATCAAAGACAAAGGTATGCACCAGTCCAATGGCCGGGCTGTTTTCATAGATATGGAAACGCAGCGTAAACGGCAGCGAAATGGCCGTATCGGCCACAGACTCTCCGGCCTGTGGCGCAGACCGCTCAAAGTGGCCGTCCACCCGCACCGTGGCGCGCACCGGGCCGCTCTGTTCGATGCAGACATCGTCCACGTGGCTCAGATAATCCCGATACTGAAGCATCTTTTCCGACCAGCGGCTGCGGTCTTCGAGCGACATTTCCAGCCGCCCCTTGCCTGCCACTTCACGCCCGCCGTAGCGGATGCCCCTCAACACTTCCGTGGCACCGGCCTTCGGAAACTCACACACAAACAGTCCGTTGTCTATCAGCCAGGCATCGGCCGCCTCTTCAAGGGCTATGCCCCGACCTTTCCGACCGGCCTTCCATTTTTTCGCCTCCGATTTCGAAAGCTTCCGAAGACTCCATCCTTGGTCCAGACCGCCGGCCAAAGAAGCCGCAGGAGCTGCAGCCCCTTCAGGAGCCTCAGGCGCAGCGGCGAAACCCAACCACTTGGGCGAGCCGTCGCTCCAGCCGGCCAAAGTCCACGACTGAGTCGGCCAAACGGAGCCGTCGGGCGACACCAGCACATACGTGTCCTTTTCCGAAGTCTCACCCGGCAGGAAAGGCACGCCCCAACTCAGACCTCCCTCCACCCTGTCAAACGACTGCAGAGGAATGTCAACCGACTGCACAGGACCGTTCACATCGGCCCGGCACACCTGCACCGGAGCCAGACAAACCATCGCCAGTGCCAGCAGCACCGCAGATTTCTTCAGCATTCTCATATACAACACTCCTTTTCTCGCAAATGTAAGCCATCGCCGCAACATCTGCAAACCAAACGGAAACAGTTTTCCGTCGATCGAAATTCAGAACAGCTCACCGAGCCGTCATCCAGACACACAAGTCCTGTTATCATTCCAAGTTGAAGCATCCGAACAATGATATTCCACAAAAATGTTGTAATTTTGCGGCCAATATACAATTGCATATCAAATACACAGACATAACATGGTAAAAGAACCAAAGGCTCTCTACGTGTCTCCGCAGATGAAGACCGTGGAAATCAAGGCTCAGGCCATCATCTGCCAGAGCGAAGGAACTACCGAACAGTTCCAGATGAGTGATTACAGCTATGATGATGAAGATTGGAACTAAACCGGCACGCATTATGAAGAAAACAATCATTGCACTGGCTGCCCTGGTTGCACTGTATTCCCTGTCCTCCTGCAACCAGGAAATATTGACCCCCGGAAACAATCTGGGAATCGAAGCAAAGACCGTCATATTCGCTTCTACAGAAAACAGTCAGACCAGGACCGCCCTCAGCGGCAGCGACGCCACAGGCTACGACGTGCTCTGGAGCGAAGGAGACCAAATCCTTATCGGTACTAAAACATTCACCCTCTCCGAAGGTGCGGGCACAACCAGAGGCACATTCACCGGCCCATCCCTTGCCGACGGCACCTATACGGCATACTACGGCACAACAGACGGGAAGATTCCAACCGCACAGACCTACACTGCCGGCAGAATCGCCAACTCTCCCATGCTCGCAGAGGTCGAAGTGAAAGACGGCGTGCCCAGCAACGCAAGCTTCACCAACATCGGAGGCCTGCTGCGCCTCACCATCAGCAAAGTCAAGGAGATGACTGTCGAGGATATCTACCTGAATGCAAACTACAATTCCAGTTCCGTACGCATGGGCTTGAGTTGCGCCAACCCTGTCTCGATTTCCGCTGCCGGCACAGAGTTCTACATAGCCCTGCCCGCCGGCACCTACACCGATGTGACGATAGAATTCGGCGACATGACAAAGTCCCTTCCTTCAAGTTCGTCTCTCATAATCGAACGCTCCAAAATCACCAATGCTTCGTTCAAGACCGACTCCTACAACAAACACAAATTCGTCGACCTGGGTCTGAGTGTACTCTGGGCCACCTGCAACATAGGCGCCAAGACACCTGACGAATACGGCAGTTATTTTTCGTGGGGAAATGTGACGTCCGGATCGGTGGAAAATACCTGGACCTGGGCCGACTATCCATTTGGCAGGCTGGAATCCCAGACAAAGTACAACGCTACCGACAAAAAGCTCACCTTGGATTCTGAAGACGATGCCGCCCTTACAAAGTGGGCATCTCCCTGGCGTATGCCGACCAGGGAAGAAATGAATGAACTTATCACCGACTGCCATTGGGTCTGCGAAACCAACTACGAGAACACAGGAGTAAAAGGATACAGAGTCTACAAGCTCAAGGAGTCGGGCAGCTATTCAACTTCCGACCCTCACATCTTCCTGCCTTTTGCCGGTAAATATATCGCAGACGAGGATGGCAACACCCAATATTACAATCCCTATTACCCCAACGAAGGCTACTATTGGTCATCGACCTACCGGTCCTTCAGCAGTGCCGATGTCGAAGAAGAGCCTAAAATCAGCGACTACAAGGCGTCCGGCATGTATATCCAGGAAAATGACGTCAGTGCTGTTGCCCGGATTTTTGCCAATTCACGCCGCGAAGGCCTGACCATACGTCCCGTCTGCGAATAACGGCCTGAACCAAAGTCAGTCCACATCTTCTTCTGTGCAGGAACCCTCGTGGATTGTGTAAAATCCTTGTTCGAGGCTTCCGTCTCATCTATGTTTCCATCAGCATCCATCAGGCCCGGAATGACGGTGGTTTCTTCATCATCCTCTGCAATCAGCATGAGACTCTTTGCCGGAAAACCTCCCATGCCCTCGATGTAGGCCCGGAAAGGTGCAATGTTGATCTTGTTGTTGGCATGATAGAACTCATTATCCTTCAGATAGTATAGGTTCTCATTCTCTGCTCCGTCCAGCTGCTTTTGCCGGAACGAGCCCTTCAGCGCGAAGCCGCCCACCGTTTCCATACCAGGCAGTCTTTCAGGGCCGTCAGTTCATCGGCCGTCGGCACATACCATCCGTCGGTCAGACCATTCCTGGCAGTATCCAGGCCGTCGACTGAAGCAAAAGATGTTCCACAGTCATTTACATCTTCTGCACCCACATTCATTGTAGCAACAGCCACCTTGCCGATTGTCCCGCCAAGATCGACCACCATCGCCTCCCTGCCGTCAATGATTCCTATGGTACCTGTCGGTGAACTCTTATTTAGTGCAATTCTATTGAAAGGACAACAGACAAAAAAAATTTACAATTTTGTGGATTGTTCATTAAAATTGTATATTTGTCTCGCTATCTAAGTTCCGAAATCAAAAAAAAGGCCGATTTATATACATTATTTAACTATATTATCGTTCACCCTTACTATTTAACCCCTAAAATCAAAATTGGTATGAAGCTGAAAAGTCTCTCCAAAAAGCTGTGTGCAGCGCTGCTGATGGCCACTCTCAGCCTGGCAGCCTATGCCCAGCAAAAGATGATTGCCGGCACCGTCAAGGACGATACCGGGCAAGCGCTCATCGGAGCCATCCTTCAAGTCAAAGGCTCCAAGAACGGCACCGTCACCGATGTCAACGGCCGCTTTTCCATCAATGCGGGCAGCCAGGACATCCTCGTGGTGAAGTACCTCGGTTATCAGGAAAAGGAAGAAAACGTTGCCGGACGCACGTCCATCGACATCGTCATGCTTTCGAATGACCAGGAACTCGAAGACGTCGTAGTCGTCGGTTACGGTACGATGAAAAAAGCCGACCTGACCGGCTCGACCGTATCTCTGCGCAGCGATGCCATCACCACCACCATCGCCGCCAACCCCATCGAAGCCCTTCAGGGCAAATCGACCGGTCTGGCCGTCTTCACCAACAACCAGCCCGGCGAAGCTCCGATTCTCCGCATCCGCGGATCATCGTCCATCAACGCCTCGACCGATCCTCTGATTGTTGTCGACGGATTTCCTTTGGTTGACGCCGACATGAACGATATCAGCGCCTCCGACATCGAGTCCATGGAAATCCTCAAAGACGCCTCCGCCACCGCCATCTACGGTTCGCGCGGTGCCAACGGTGTGGTCATGATCACCACCAAGAAAGGCGCCGAAGGCAAGAGCAGCGTCCATCTCCATGCCAATCTCGGCATACAGTCGCCCACCCGCCTGACCGAAGTGCTCACCGGCGACGAATTCGTCAGCTACATGCGCCAGGCCTATGCCCAGCAGGGCAACGGCGAACCCTTCCCCACCGAGCCCACCGTCACCAACGTCGACTGGCAGGACGAAGCCCTCAAGGACAACGCCATGACACAGGACTACGGTGTCAACATCCTGGGCGGCCACAACGGCACCCGCCACATGTTCTCAGTCAACTACTACGATCAGGAAGGCCTGGTCGAAAATGTCGGATTTGAGAAAATCACCATCCACAACAACCTCGACCAGCAAGTCAACAACTGGCTCAAGATCGGTTCGAGCATGCACGTCACCACCAACCGTCGCACCTCGCACGAAGAAGTGCTCAACGACATCTACCGCTACGGCTGGCCCACCGACCCCGTCTACAACGAGGACGGTTCCTACAACGTCGTCAGACACGGCGAAGCCTTCAACGCAGTCGCCGCACAGAACAACGAACGCATCACCCGCAAGAACCTGCGCTTCCTGGGCAACTTCTACGCACAGATCGATTTCAACAAGCACCTGAACTACCGCCTCAACGTCGGCTACGACACCAAGTATTCGTACAACTACCGCTGGACAGGCAACCAGAGTGCCAGAGCCATCGATTCAGGCTCCACCACCGGCACCGGCAGCCACAGCTGGTACCGCACCCGCAGCAAACTGATGGACAACATCCTCACCTATAACAATAAGTGGGGCAACCACCGACTCACGCTCACCGGCGTCTATTCCTGGCAAGACTACAGCTACAACAACAGTTCCCTCTCAGGACAGTTCTCCAACATGGCACTCCAGGCCTACGATTTCGGCGGTGCCAGCAAGGAATCCGTCACCTACGCCAGCGGCATCCAGGGCAACCGTCTCATCTCCTGGACCGGACGCCTCTCCTACGCCTTTGCCGACAAATACCTGCTCACCGCCACTGTCCGCCGCGACGGTTCCTCCCGCTTCGGCGCCGACTCCAAATGGGGCACCTTCCCCTCGGTGGGTCTCGGCTGGCGCGCCTCTGAGGAAAGCTTTCTCAAAGACGTCGAAGCCATCACCAACCTGAAACTCCGTGCCAGCTACGGTATCACCGGCAACCAGGAAATCGGCAACTACAGATCGCTTTCCCGACTGGCCACTTCCGATGGCGACTCCAACTACACCGACGGCACATCCAACCTCACCGGCTACTACGAGTCTGTAGGTAACAGCAAGCTCAAATGGGAACGCACGGCCCAGGTCGACCTCGGTTTCGACCTCACCCTCTTCGACCGCGCCAACATCATCTTCGACTACTACAACCGCAACACCACCAACCTGCTCTACGAAGTGCCCATTCCCTCCACTTCGGGTTTCAGCAAAGTCATGAGCAATGTGGGTGAAGTCAACAACCGCGGTTTCGAATTCTCCATCGACGGCGACATCCTGCGCACGGGCGACTTCCGCCTCTTCGCCGGAGCCAACTTCACCTACAACACCAACGAGATTGTCAAGCTCTACGGCGACGTGGACCAGGTGATCGTCTATGACGGCTTCACCACCACCGGCCTTTGCGGCATCCTCCGCGTGGGCGAACCCGTCAACGGCGTCTATGCCCGTCATTCCATGGGCATCATCCACAACCAGGCCGAACTCGACGACTACATTGCCCGCGTTCCCGGCGCAGCCGGCACCGCCCACATCGGCAGTGAAATGTATGAAGACATGGGCGAAACCCCCGACGGCCAGCTCACCGTCAACGACGCCTACTGCATCGGCAGTGTCGAGCCCAAATACTTCTACGGTCTCAACCTCGGCTTCCAGTTCAAAGACTTCACCTTCTCCGCCTACGGACAGGGCGCATGGGACTACGCTTCCATGGCCGGTGCCGAAGATGCCAATGCCAACGGAACCCGCTGGGCCATCGGCTACCAGAACATCGGCAGCTACCTGCTCTGGGCCAACAGCAACGTGCGCAACCTGGCAGGCGTGCCCTCACGCAACGCCTACGAGCAGATGTTCAACGCCACCACCAATCCCAACGGCACCTATCCTTGCGCCGGCGCCAAGGGCATCATGTTGAGCGACCGCACCAACGGCAACTGGAACTACTTCATCCTGAAGAACATCCAGCTGAGCTACGACCTCTCCAAGCTCGTCAAGATTACCGGTCTCAGCGATTTGACATTAAATGTCAATCTGCAGAATTTTGTCACAGCCGCCAACCACGAGGGTTACAACCCCGAGAACGGCGACGTTTCGAACCCCTTCCCCAAGACGGTTCTCTTCGGACTCAGTACTAAATTCTAAAGACAGAAACAGTTATGAAACATATCAAAAATTTCGCTGCCCGTTTTGCCATGGCAGCAGCCGTTTTGGGCGGTTTGTCTCTGACGGGGTGCAACGACCTCACCGAGACCACCTACACCTTCATCGACCCGAACGCCTTCTACAAGACCGAGGCAGAGGTCAATCAGGCTCTGAACGGTGCCTACAACCGTTTTCGCCAGATTTACCGCAGCAACAGCCAGTTGTATCTTGCCAACATCGAGCTGCTCACCGAGCAGGCATGGCCCACGTACAACAAGAACAACATGGAGCTCATCAACAAGTGGTCTGACGCCAACAACGAAAGCGCCAGCAACGGTGTCCACAAAGTATGGGGCGTCGCCTACGAATGCGTGAACCGCGCCAACATCGTCCTCGGGCGTGTGGGCAGCGTGTCCGACATGCCTCAGGAGAGTGCCGACCGCATCAACGGACAGGCCTATTTCCTCCGCGCCTACTCCTTCTTCCATCTGCTCCGTCTCTTTGGCGGTGTGCCCCTTCCCACCACCTACACCAACGGTATCGAAGGTCTGGAAACCCCGCGCAAAACCGTGGCCGAGACCTATGACCGCATCATCGAAGACCTGAAACTGGCCGAGAGCCTGCTGCCCGAAAGAGGTGCCAGCGGCTACGACGTATGGCGCGCCAGCAAAGGATCGGCCCAGGCACTTCTGGGCGAGGTATACCTCTACCGCGCTTCCATGAGCGATGTCAACGGAGAACAGGCCCGCAAGAACGAGTTCCTCACGGCCGCCCGCGACTACAGCTACGCAGTCATCGCATCGGGTGTCTACAGCCTCATGCCCAACTTCACCGACCAGTTCTACTGGTTCAACGAAGCAGGTGCCAAGAACAACCAGGAATCGATATTCGAACTCCAGTTTGCCAACTCTCCCAGCCAGAGCAACGACATGCACATCCGTTTCGGTCTGGGCCGCACCTACAGCAACTACATGGGCTGCTACCAGTATGCCCGCATGGGTGTGTCCGGTTTCCTCTATCAGGAAATGGTCAACAACGGTGACCGACGTGCCGAAGCTTTCCTGACCTATTTCGAAGAGAACGACGGCACCGCCCACACCTTCGACGCCGCCACCCTGCATTGGAATCCGGTCATCACCAACGACCGCAACGCCGAACACCGTGCCGTGTTCAACTGCAAGTATTTCGACCAGCACACCGACTTCTCGCTGCAGCGTCCCAACGCCAACTTCCCCATGCTCCGCTATGCCGAAGTGCTGCTCAACTATGCCGAAGCCGCCAACCTGCTGGGCGCTCCCGCCACCGGCGGTCCCACGGCCGTAGCCTGTGTCAATGAAGTGCGCAACCGTGCCGGTCTGGCCGATTACTCCGGCTCCGATCTGGACGAGGAAATCTTCCAGCAGCGCCGCTTCGAGTTCGTGGGCGAAGGCAAGATCTTCTTCGACGAATTGCGTCGTGGTGTTCTGGCCGACTACTCCTCGCAGAAGTGCATCCGCGGCATAACCGAAGGTATCACCTATTTCGATGCCGAAGTGCTCTTCAAACCCGCCAAGAACTTCCTGTTCAAGATTCCGAAAGGCGATCTGGATTCCAACCCCGCTCTGGAGCAGAATCCCGACAATGTAAGTCTGTAAGGCTTTCCCGCGGCAGCTTCCTGCGGAAAGCTGCCGCGGGAAGCTGACACGAGCACAAAAACGAATGCCGGCCCCCAAGAGGGCCGGCATTTTGTATGAAGTCAATTCAATACACAAAGAATCCAAAAGCCCCTACATTCGGATCAGCCGAATGCCACCGCACAGCTTCGCCGTGCGGAGAGGCGGTCCCGCCTCCGGCAGGGACCTTTAGTTGCGGCTTCGCCTGACGGCTTTGCCTTTAATGCTACGAGTCCTTGCTGACGCTTGGACTCATAGCAAAATTAGTCTGAGACGGGACGCACAGACTTCCCGAAGAAGCGGTTGTTGCTGGGCGTGCTCACGTAGTTCGAATTGAAGTAGAGGCCGTACGCGCCGTTCGGGGAGTCCGCAGAGAGCGACGAAGACCAATAGTCACCGTTGTAACCGACACCGCTCAGGCTGTCGTAGTTGCGATAGCCCGCGGCGGGCAAAAAAATCCAATTACCAGTGTATCCTGGCTTCTTGGACTGAACCTTGTATCCGTCGATTCCGTTGATGGAAGTCCATGTCCATGAACAGTTGCTTGTATTCCTAAGTTCATCCCACTCTTCTCTTGTCGGCATACGCCACTTGCCGCCCAACTTGACCTGGGCCACGTCATCCTCGGCATCGAGGACCGTCTTGTTATCGGGACTGCCCGAACCGGACCAGTAGGATGATTTTCCTGAAGGAATGTACTTCGTCCAACCTGACGAATAACTTGAACCGGTATGGTAAGGGCAGTTGCTCATAACAAGATAAATGCTGGTACTGGTCACGTCCTTTGTTCCGGCCCACTGGTAATAACCACCATATTCCTCACGACTTGTGGCACCGAGATTGCAGGCAGCCCACTTGACACTCAGGCCAAGATCAACAGCATAATTTTTACCCATCTGAGTGATGTTGAGAATCACATCCTGACATCTATTCGCTGAAAGTTTTATACTAGCCATCCGGGAGCTCACGGATAGATCATTGTTGGCATCTATCGAGAATTTCACCGACGAGCCATCTGTTGAAAGTCCCTTTATCCAGGATACCGGGGTTATGAGTTCCGCTGCCACTGATGCTCCAGCCAACGGATTGGCAAGAGTACACGGGATGGAAACATTCTGGGAATTATACTCATACGCCCAGTCCGTCTTGGACACGGAAATAAAGGAACTTGCACTACGGATCACGTCGACCATGACATTGGCAGCACCAGGATAACTGAAAGTGATGGTTGCTTTTGAATTTGTCTTGGACTCCGGCAATGCGACTTTACATTTATTATCCGGCAATATACTTGCAGTGGCACTTCCCGCTGGTGAGACAGAAAGAGTTACAGAAGAGTTCGGGATAGGATTGGTCACAGATAGGTCAAACGTAAACTCCTGCGCAAGCAGGTCCGCATATATCTGATTATTGCTGACGCCGGTTACAATGGTCGAATACCAATCTTCTGAGAATCCGGTGACGGCAACAGCATCCACCTTGCCATATTTCATTTTGTCGCCATCAATGATGAGCTTTCCAGCGATTTTACCTTCGAGGAAAAGATTACCGTCAGAATCAAGTCTGTACTTCTTTGACTTCGAATTTATGAAATCATCTTCCGATGAATGCCAGATCAGCCCATCTGCCACGGTCAGTAAGTCAGAAGCGAAGTACTCAGCCATGTAGCCATCTCTAAACTGTATGTATTTGTTTGTTTGGGACTGTTCGTTCACAATCGCCCACATGCCGCTGACATGTTGACCTTCAGGTTGCACATCCTGGATGCATGAGGACAGCAATTCTGCAACCAGACATATATATATAAACTTCTGTATATTCATTCTGCTGTTTGATTAGAAAGAGAAACCGACCTTTACGCTCGGTGTCAGGGCCATCATGTAGCCACTGGAACTGCTATTCTCGTGAAAGAATGGCCAAGGAGTGGTCCTGACACCGGCCAAGATATTGATAGCCGATGATTTAGACATTCTGATGCTGCAGCCTATGCCACCGTCGATGAGAGGGGTTTCACTGAGCACGTACAGACCTCCAGACATGGAGAGCAACGGCTGCACCTTGCCCTTGGTCATAAAGAGATCAGCCTTCACGAAGATAGGGACATCTATCCGGTGAAGTTTGAAGTTTGGGTAATAACCCTCAGCAAAGGTGTCATTCTTAATGGCAATATTCTTCACGTCATATAGTACACCGGCACCGGCACTGACCGCGAAGAAACAGTTAACACGGTAACCGATGGAAGATGTCAACTGAAAAGGAATCTGGTCGCCGTAGTCGCGCCAGCCCATGTCCTTGAACACAACATCACCCGTCAAAGGCTGATAGCCGTAGGTAAAATCAATGCTTTTGACAAGACCGTGGTTCTTATACTGTGAATCATATTTCTCCGTAGCTGCCTTCTTTGCTGCCTTCTTTGCTGCAGCCTTTTCAGCTGCTATGCGCGCTTCCTCGTCCTTTGCAGCCTTCAGTGCCGCTTGGGCAGCCGCTGTACTGTCATCAACAAATATCGCCCTCGCCTCTGCCCTTTTCTTGTCCTCTTTCATCGTGAAAACCAGATATGAACCGTCAATCTCCAGAGTCTGAGAAAGGTAACCCACCTTGGAAGCGGATATCGACCTGCAGTATACCGGGACACTGATCTCGAAAGTGCCATCAATCTTCGACTCGGCAGTCACACTTTGCCCATCGACAGAGATGACCGCACCCACGAACGGATTGCGCGATGAATCAAAGACAACACCCCGCACAATCCTGTTCTGTGCCACCGCTACGATTGAAAGTAGCGACAGCATCAAAACAAGAACATATCTTTTCATATGCTATTTCTTTTTGCCCAAAGGAAGGGAAGGTCCGGACATTTTCTCTGCCGATTTCTCAGGAGAAAGGCCCTTGAGGTAGTCATCCCCCGGATTGCGGAAATTCTTGTATTTCCCAGGATAGCCAGACACGGTAATGGACTCAATCTTGCCATCCTCGTTATATTTCACTTGGGTCTCAAGGGCGACGAGCACATCACCTCCGCCGTTTGCATCGAGTGCCTCGCGGACTGCTGTCGCAACCACATTGTCATAGCCACCCGTGGCCACTGTCTTGGTCGGTAGCATGAAGTAGGTGATCCTGTTCGGAGACACCTCAACATCGGCAAACACGGCAGCGACCGGGGTTGGGGCCGAGCTCTTGGAATACGAAGCCGAATTAACGAGTTTTGCGCCTGGAGCGCACGCACTGAAGCAGATAACTACAGCGGCGAGGAGAACGAATACTTTTTTCATTTCTATCTTTATTTACAATCAATTGGTTTTGAAATCTTTAAAAAACGGATTAATTCTATAATACCTTTTATCATAATACAAATCACTGTGCCCCTTTCGATGCAGCTGTCATATTCCACACGCTTCCCAACGAACGGATTGCAGATGGATTCTTTATACCCAAGATACGTTTGTCCTTTGCGCAGATTAAAAACAATCCATTCGATTTGTGGGGCGAAGTTCAAAACTATTGACGTGTTTTTCAATGTCATTTGATGTCATTTGGTATGGCTGGCGGAAATCTAGCCGACTAGGATTTCCAAGGTGGTGAGACCGTTATTCTGGCCCACAATGTAGCGAGAACACATCGCTGCGGGCATCAATCACCGCCTTGTCCCCGCGGGCCACAGCCCGGAGCTCGGGCGATGAGTAATAAGGAGACAGCCCCGGAGTGCGGATCATGTAATGCGCGTCATCATCGGCCAGTCCGAAGTCAATGATGCGTACATCGTTGTCTGAACGGTTCACAAGTATGTTCTCCGGCTTCAGGTCATTGTGTACCACGCCATTCTTGTGCAGATAGCCCACAGCCGACAGACAGTTCATACTCACGTTTCAGCATGGCCAGATGGATACCGGCATCGGACTTCGGAGCCTTCAGAAGGAAAAATGACATCAAATGACATTGAAAAACGCGTCAATACTTTTGAACTTTGCCAACAAATCGAATTTCAAACTCAAAATAATTATTAAACCAATATCGGTATGGGACTTTTAAACAACATCATGGACAACTTCAGTAAGTCTGAGTTCTCCGTAGCTCCTAACAAGAAGTTAAAAACTATTTCAGCAGATTTCATGAAGGCTTTTGGACTAAACCTGGTATTCTACAAAGGAGCGCAGATTGCCGACGGAAATCTTACGTTGAATCAGCTCAACCAGAAAACCACGAAGGATGTCAACACAAAAGCTGCAGACCTGATAATCAAGGCCAGCATGAAAGTCGGCGAGACAGAGAAACTGTTCTCTGATAAATTTGGCGTTACTGTGCAAATCAAGGATGCCAAAGGAGGAAACAAGAAAGAATATGACAAGCTGACAATCGGACAACTGGCCAGAGAAGAAGGCATATAAGTTATCAAATATCCGTTATTATGGACAAATCCAGGTCAAACATCCGTTCGAGATTAAATTCCATTAAAGATGAAGCACAAGTAATCTATGAAAAATTGGAATCAATTTCGCGAGAGAAAATTAGCCTGAATATTCATAAAGAAAGTGACTGAGAGTTAATCAATAATCAATAAACGAAATGTAATTATGAGTAATTCTATGAATTTTTTATTGACATCTCTTTTGACGTTGTGTTTGCTGTCATCTTGCGAAACTTCGAAAGAAAAGGTTGTAGGGCAAAAAATCCATAGTCTCACAGAGATGGCCGAGTTAGGTACGGCAGAGTATACTGTCAAAAAAATCATCAAGTGCGATAGTAATGAGGACTGGTATAAGTATGGTGATCGAAAGATATTGTATTCCAGTATTGCATATTTGAAAGCCGGCATTGATATGTCTGGCATTACGGCAGAAGACATTGTAGTTGATGATGAAAACAATACAATTACTGCGACATTGCCAAAAGCGAAGTTGTTATCAATGAATATGCCATTAGAGCTGATAAAGGAGGAGTATTGCAGAGTCAGCGGTTTCAGATCCAATTTTTCTACAGAAGAAAGATTGTCGCTCAAGCAGCAAGGCGAGGCCTCCATACGTGAAGATGTTCCGAACATGGGCATTTTGGAAGATGCCGAAAAAAATGCACAATTGTTTATTGAAACTATGTTTTCCAGCTTAGGTTATAATAAAGTTATCGTTAATTTTGAATGATTATGAAAATATTTAATATAAACACAAATACGTTAACAGATACTGTGAATTCCATATCGGGATTAATTAAAACAGTGATAATTGCCGTTATCATTATTGCATTGTTAATTGGTGTAAAAAAAATCGCTTTCCCTTCATTTCATTTGTTTGGTTCAAATCCATTGACAATTGAAAAAACTAACAATGTCGTTAGTGAAATAAAAAAAATCAGTGAATTTACTACTGCTTGTTTTTATGAAGAAAAGGCATTGGTAGGAGAACAGTACAGAATGAAAGAAACGCCAGTTTACAAAATAACGGCTAGTGACAACAAATTGATGGGCATCCTGGAAATTCCGAAGAAAAAACTAGACGGGACCATTGTTGATTCAGTTTTAAGTGCCAAAATTGCCTATATTACCCACGGAATAGTAAGGGCAGGATACGATTTATCAAAGATTTCCGATGAGGGTTTTATTATTTCGAGTGATACGATAACGATTCATCTGCCCCAGGCGGAAATTTTCGATGTAATTGTCAATCCAAGTGATATGGAGTTATTCGACAGATTCGGAAATTGGAGTGAAGAGCAGACAACTGCTATTGAAAGTAAAGCAAAAGATGAGATCAGACAGGACGCAATTGAATATGGTATTTTGGACAAGGCCGTATCGTCCGGTAAGCCGAAGCTTGAATCCCTGTTCAAAACATTTGGTTTCAATGTCGTCATTCTTGTCGATTAATCATTGAACAAAGTTAATGTCTGGATTTGATAGACTCAGGCATTAGTTAGTGTGCGTATTCGATAGCAATCGGCATTTCGATGATGAGGTTGAGAAACCATTGCCCAAGGAGATGCTTGAGCGCCCTGTCAACTTCTTTGGATTTAGCGATTATATGGATTAAATAGTTATGACCTTTTTAATGTTGATTTTAAGAGCTATAGGACCAACTGTAAACCTGCTCGGTTTTTTGGGGATTTGTGAAATAGCGGTATATAATGATTTTCATGCGCCACTGGTGTGGACTGCCGCGATAGCAGGTCTGATTATCGGGATATTTCTTGGTGCATCACAATGGGCTGTCGATGTTCCTCCCCGCTGGTTCTGGTCAAAATCAGAAAGCGAACTACTGGGAACTCGAATAGGTTCAGCCATTGGCTATGGGCAGATATGCTTCAATCTCCCATTGGCAATCCATTGCATTAATTATGTGGTAATGATTGTCAGAGACAACTTATAACAGACTTTATATTATGGCAAAATCAATCATAATCACACAAACGACGGCACTTTTAAAGGAGGCCAACAAGCTCACGAATAAGCTCGGAATCAAACAGGACATACTCTCAGTCGTCTGAAACCACACTAAGGACGGTCGTTTCAGCCCATTTCCGCGGTTTTATCACGGGAAACTAACACGAGTAATTATCGCGAGCACAAAAACGAATGCCGGCCCCCAAGAGGGCCGGCATTTTGTATGAAGTCAGTTCAATACCGCTAGTCGTCGCTTTCCGCCCCTCCGAACAATATGCCAATAAGGATCAATGCCACAGGCTGGCCAATCATCCAATACTCAGTGCCGTCATCCAAAACGAAAGTAAGGACGATACTTCCTATAAAAATCACAACAATTATCGCCCAAAAGACCAACCATCCGAGCGGAGTGATATGTACTTTTCTTCCTCGCATGACCAAATGTGTGTGTGTGTGTGTTGTCAGATGCAAACAACGGCATTCAGAGGCAAAGGTATCCTTTCCTTCCGGATTATCAATACCCTCAGTATGATTATTTTCCCTCAGTCTTCCCGCGGGCCGGTTTTGCCGACCTTAGTGGCAAAAACATGCTTCCAGCCGACTAAAACCACACTAAGGTTCCCCGCCGCAGGCCGCTTTGGGCCGTTTTCCCGCGACCTTAGTGGCAAAAACATGCTTCCAGCCGCCTAAAACCGCACTAAGGTTCCCCGCCGCAGGCCGCTTTGGGCCGTTTTCCCGCGACCTTAGTGGCAAAAACATGCTTCCAGCCGCCTAAAACCGCACTAAGGTCGGTCGCCGCAGTTGCAAGCCGCTGCAGCTCGGTTAAAAACGGAAACCGGCAGTGAAACAGTAAGAGAAGAGATAAGTGTGACCGCTAATTCCAACATCGGGATACTGAATCAGCATATTGCGAAGTCCGACATTAGCCAAGGCTCCAATGCGCCAGTGTTCCCCATAATCCTTTGTAACGGTAGCGCGCAAGCCGAAATCCCACGGTTTTATCTTGACCAGGCCAGCGCGCGGATCGAAAGGGTTAGAGTCGATGTAGTAGGTATCTTCGCCCTCGGTGATGTAGAAGGCCGGTCCAAATCCCAGAGCCAAACCATCGTCGAGTTTGTAACGGCCAAGGACCGCAGTATTGAAAAAACTGTATACATCAATATCGCCACCGACGTACCCAAGGAAAAGATACCATGCAGCACCAATCATGGTGTTGTGGCCAATCTGAGGCATCACAGACCACTTGTCGTCCACACGTATTTCCAAGCCAAAATTGAGCTCAGTGGCAAGACCCGGCATAAGTTCACCGTAGCCGGAAAGCACTTCCAACGAGAGCCCGGCACCAACTTCGAGAACCGGCACAACCGCCTTTTCGTTCTGAGCAATGACAGATGCCGAACAGAGAACGGCGAAAAGGATGACAACCAATCGTTTCATATCATATGTTCTTATATGTTCTTTCCAGCATAACCCAGTGACACCCACTATTGCAGACAATCTTGCAGACAATCTTGGTGCGATCTTGGTGATAATCTTGGTGCGAATTTATAAAGGATTTTCCGTATAACACAGCAATACCCTCAACAGCACTACAAATTCCACCGGCACGAGCGATTTTGAGCCGGTTTTCCCGCGACCTTAGTGGCAAAGCAGTGAAACAACAAAATGAATTGCTTTCAAAATCTTGTATCTTTGATCTCTGAAACAGCAAATTTATTTTTTTTCGCTCCTACCCTACGTTGTGAATTGCTTTCAAAATCTTGTATCTTTGATCTCTGAAACAGCGGATGTGCGTTGGTGTCACTCAGCACTATAGTTGTGAATTGCTTTCAAAATCTTGTATCTTTGATCTCTGAAACAGCATTTACGGATCTGGTTCCGCAGCTGCAGGGTTGTGAATTGCTTTCAAAATCTTGTATCTTTGATCTCTGAAACAGCCAAACTCATACAGCATGAAGCTTTGACCGTGTTGTGAATTGCTTTCAAAATCTTGTATCTTTGATCTCTGAAACAGCGGATGCGGGGCGGTGTCAATCAGCACTATAGTTGTGAATTGCTTTCAAAATCTTGTATCTTTGATCTCTGAAACAGCATAAACAGTTATCTGGGACTGCTTCGCCAGTTGTGAATTGCTTTCAAAATCTTGTATCTTTGATCTCTGAAACAGCCCGACTGCAGCGGACCTCCCTGCTGCTACGTTGTGAATTGCTTTCAAAATCTTGTATCTTTGATCTCTGAAACAGCCGCATATTCCTTGGCCAGTCCGTGCTCCTGTTGTGAATTGCTTTCAAAATCTTGTATCTTTGATCTCTGAAACAGCATCGCGGATTGCAGGAATACCCCGTTCCCGTTGTGAATTGCTTTCAAAATCTTGTATCTTTGATCTCTGAAACAGCCAAGTGTTCCGATATCTGTTCATACTATGTGTTGTGAATTGCTTTCAAAATCTTGTATCTTTGATCTCTGAAACAGCTTCCGTTTCCAAGACGGGCGACAAACGCCTGTTGTGAATTGCTTTCAAAATCTTGTATCTTTGATCTCTGAAACAGCAGATGCCTTTCATCTGACCGCAGGGCAGGTTGTGAATTGCTTTCAAAATCTTGTATCTTTGATCTCTGAAACAGCTGCAAACGGCGCTGTTACGACCGCGAAGATGTTGTGAATTGCTTTCAAAATCTTGTATCTTTGATCTCTGAAACAGCACGGAAATGCAGTCATACTGACAGCGACTGGTTGTGAATTGCTTTCAAAATCTTGTATCTTTGATCTCTGAAACAGCAAACTGCATCGCGATTCACTCCACATACCAGTTGTGAATTGCTTTCAAAATCTTGTATCTTTGATCTCTGAAACAGCAATGGCGTTTGTGCGATATTCGCTGTGTCGTTGTGAATTGCTTTCAAAATCTTGTATCTTTGATCTCTGAAACAGCAGAGAGAGTCGTTTCACCGGCTCCCTCCCTGTTGTGAATTGCTTTCAAAATCTTGTATCTTTGATCTCTGAAACAGCCCGGTGTCGCGTATGCTTCCGCACTCGGCAGTTGTGAATTGCTTTCAAAATCTTGTATCTTTGATCTCTGAAACAGCTTCATCCAAAGTATTATGAAAGCGTATTAGTTGTGAATTGCTTTCAAAATCTTGTATCTTTGATCTCTGAAACAGCTGACATTTTACGCAAAGTAGAAACCACCAGTTGTGAATTGCTTTCAAAATCTTGTATCTTTGATCTCTGAAACAGTGGCTTTCGCCGCAGGGAACTTCGAGGAGTTGTTGTGAATTGCTTTCAAAATCTTGTATCTTTGATCTCTGAAACAGCTCAATCAGAGCAAAGAACTCAATTACAGAATCTTACAGCTGTTTCATGAAAACAAAAAACCAGCCCTCAACGGCTGGTTTTTGTTTTCACACTTGGGAGATTTTTCATTTCAAAATAACTCCAGTTGCTGACCGGCTGCTTTTTTCTGATCTTCTCTCCGACCAATAAACAGTTCTATGGATCCAAACTGCTTATCTGTTATACTCAGAATACCCACCTTTCCCTTTTCCGGAAGGAAGGAACGGACACGTTGTTTGTGAACATCCGAATTTTCCGCACTGGCACAATGCCTGACATATATCGAAAACTGAAACATAGTGAATCCATCGTTCTGGAGGTTTTTCCGAAAATCGACATAGGCTTTCTTTTCTTTCTTGGTTTCTGTCGGCAAATCAAAAAAGACCAGCACCCACATGACTCGATATTCGCTGAACCTGTCCAGAGCCACTATGCACTACATTTCAGGATAAACAACTTTCCTTGACTCCCCAGAGAAACAACGATAAACTGATGCCGTAGTCTGCCCAACTGCAATCATAAGAGGGCTGCGCTGCCCCGATATAACGACATCAAGCACTGGTATCGACAGTAGAGATTGTTTGATTTCCTTCGTGATAGAAGTGGCGTCAACACCTTCGTCAAGCATATCGACAACCTGTTTATCCACATATGGGCGATAGGGTTCCATAATGTCATCGGCCAGGCAATAAGCATCGTACCTATTGTGATGATGGATGCCAAGTGTGGGCAGAAGACCGCTCGCCACCAAACCTCGCGCCACCACAGCCCTCAAGATGGCATAGCCATAATTCAAAAGATTGTTTGGTGGACACCCTTCCCTATCTCGTGTAAAATCGGGAATCGATGGGAACATATTTGACCAGTAGTATGCTGCAGCACGAGCTTCCAGATTGTCGGGATCGCCGCTCTTTACCTTAGATGCCCATGCCATCATATTGCCAACCTCAACACCACGACAAGTTTTCAGCACCGCAGCTTGGTTCCGGATTTTACATTGAATCGTCTGTTGCCAGAGCTGTTTTTTCAAGGGCAAGGAGGAATCTATCTGAGCACGAAAGCGTTCATTTTGAGTGGTGTTGCCTGCCAAAGGCAGCATCAGCCCAATCGGCAGATGATTGGAGTCGCAGGAAATGACAGCACAATTGTTGTTAAGCAATTCTTCTATCGCTCCCTGTGTGATGGTAATTTGCCTGTTGTCGAGTACTACGACACCAATGTCTTCCATTGGGACAGTCCGAACAGAATCCTGCTTTATGGATTCTGAAAGATTACTATTTTCAACTTCCGGCAATTGTATCACCAGTTGAGAGTTCCTCACAGACAAATAGGCAGGATTACTAAAACACAAGGTTCGTTTAATCATTTGGCAGCAGGTTTGATAATAACACGGCCTAATCTATCCACCTCCAAGGGAACACATATGTTCCGTATATATTCTCCCGATATCGCTTTTGTATTTTTTGACCTAGGGCTTCCTAACCCTATCTCATCCTGAATTGGGAAACTTATATTTAATTTCTTTTGATCATTATAATTGTGAGCGAATATAACGGCTGCTAGCGAGCAAGGTGTAAAAGCCCCGTTGTTTCCATCTGGGTCAACAAACTTGTATATCCTGCCCTTATCAAGGGGCTCTGAGATGTGTCCACTTTCCATTTCGTCTGGCGTGGGCACATAGACCAAGTCGTTCGGCGAAAGCCAAAACAGCAGTTTTTCACCATTCTCATTCACCTCTGGAACCGGTTTCAAATGTTGTTTCAAACGTTCTACAGCTATATTCAATGGGACAGTGGCAAATGACCTGCCATACACCACTCTGCCCGTGTCCTTGTCTACCGATTCTTTCTGATAGATTGCGAAGAACAGATTCGTGCCTTTCGCTGCCTCAACATACTTCGTTTTCTTATTCCCGGTCTGACCGATGGCAAACTTATCGGCTTTCTCGTACCAACGGACTTTGAAGATCGGTTTATGAGGGACGCCGCCGTTCAATTCGACAATGTCCCTATTCATATTGTCGACACCATCTGGGCTGAAAGCGATATCCGGTTTATTGCCGCATCGTTCGAGGTGGGCTAACAGAATCTTCTGAATACCTGTATCAGTGACAGAATTGAGAATCGTGTTTTTATCAAAACTGGTATCGAGAGTCTTCCTTGTGGCGAAATATCTGTCTTTTGTCTCATTGGTGAAATAATAGACCTCCACTCTATTGCCGACAGATGCATCCAATTCCAATTCTTTCTTGATTTTCTTTGCATCAAGCCCGTCTTTCCGCAATGCCAACACCCTCTGTTTCAAAGTGCGATCCACTATCATCGAAGGATTCTTCAAAGCATCGTTCAATGAAACGGATTTCTTCAGTTTCAAATTGACCAGTCCGAAAACCGTGTCTTTATGCATTGGTTTACGAACCGCCATATTATCACCGGATGTCTGTTTTACGAGGACCTTTCTACCATTCTCATCGTAGTGTTGATAGGAGTTGGTCGCCTTATTCACCACACGAAGATTCTGTTTGAAACTGACCACTATTTCAGACAGGGCCGAGCGGGTATCAGCAGCAAATGAAGGCCACGGCATCAGAAACTCCCTTGCTACATCTATAGTCTTTTTCTCTCCATCACGTTCTATGACAACAGGCTCGTATCTGCGCAACTTTCTGGAAAGCTGATACCGGTTGGCATTGTTCTTCGACATGGCTGCTTCATTGTTCAACAGATTGATGTGATCGCGCGTGGTACATGCAATTACAATAGCATCCATCGCATGATGACGGTGGTCGATGCGTTTCTTGTTGAAGCCCTTCTGCAGTTCCAATGGCATGGCCGGAATTTCATGTCCTTGCTGATTCAATGCGGTAAAACAACTACGTCCGGTAATCTCGTTCATCCTTTGGAAACGAGGTAAAATGATGGAATTCCAAACATCGTTCACTCCCCAATCTTTCTTCAAGCGGTCGGTAATTTGTCCATTTGAAGGGATGACATTTCTGGAAATGGCTTCCTGTTCATATTCGCCGTTTTCAAGTTTTTCCCTTACGATATTCGACAACAGGCTCTTGATGTATTTGCTGACATACCGGCTGTCATTCATCTGACGTTCAATGAACTGGTCTGGAATGTCATCCATCAACATTTTTTTCAGCTTGACCCCGGAATAGTGTTGTTTGACAAACTCTTCATAGGCCTGAACAGAGAAAATCTCAACCGGTTTGTCCGACATGGATATCTGGACTTTCTGACCGGCATGATTCTTGATAAATTCATAGCCCAGCTGTTTGTCTTTCAGTTTATTTACCTCAGATTCGCAAATCACTTTGTTAGTGAATGAGTCGTCAAAGTATCTGGATTGCGGAATGACATGTTCAATCTCATAAGCCGACGTGAACAGTTTGGCCAATGGAATGACGCACCCCGTGTAGGGGGAAATATACTTCTGCTCAAGCCATAATTTATAACGCTGCACATCAGCATGAGTCGGTTGAGCCGTCAGCGACATCTTATGAATGAAATCGTAGTCCGCATCTTCCTGCTTCAGATTTGAAAGGGCGTAGTCTTCGTAAATGCGCAGGATATCCTGTTGTGTCGGAGAATAGGGCCTCACACCTTCTATCTTGTACTCAGGATTGACAAATTCTGCCAACAGTGCTTTGATTCTCAAATTGGCGTTTTCATTGGCAGCAATCTGCTGGGACATTTGTTTACGCTTGTCGGCAGGGTTCTTCATCTCACGTCCCATTTCCACGTGGATTTCATCTATGCTGCCTGTTTGTTTCCAAATGTCTCGGACCGTTCTGAGAGTCTCAAGCACCACCTGTTCCACAATCGGATTGCGCAGCGAGTATTGTTTGAAGCCGTCCAGGAACAGATCCAAGTCGGCCGGGCTTTCCCATTTGGTCGCATCACCGGCCTCGGAATGTCTGTCATACACAATATAACAGGCCAGCCATACAGGAAGTCCTTTGAAATCCGATTCTTCCTTCAGGCTGATAGTCTGTTCACGGACTTTCTGTCGGATGGATTCATCAAACTCGCCCGTAATGATTCGGTCGATTCTCTGCTTTGTCTTATTGTCGATGTTGTCAAACTTCCAGTACTTTCCCATTCGCATCAGAGAAAGCAGTTTTTTGATTGCTTTCTCACTATATGAGCCATAATCACTGTTATATGGTTTCATCTTCGAAAATGCGGGAACGAAGGTTTCTCCCAAATGGTGCTTCTGGGCAAACTTTGTCAAAGCCTTTTCAAGCTCCTGCTTATCATTCACAGAATACAGGATATGCCACAAAGCCAGTTCCTGTTCTTTGGTCAAACTGTCTGTCGGAAGATCCGCCTTCTTCAATGCTGATGTCATTCCGGCTTTTGTCTCATTGCAGGGATACTCCTTATCTTCCACATAGTTCCATCTGAAGGGATACACTTGGTCTTTCCCTTTCGGTTTCTTCACATTGAAATGTTTGCCCAAGAGAGTGTCCTGCGATATGGATGCCCGCTCATTCAGAAAATCAAATAGTGCCACATAGTCTTGATCCGTCTGCAGAAATTCTGCTGTTACATCGACATCAGTGTACAAGTTTCCATCAATTACTTTTGTCCTTTCGTAGATTCTGAGATTCCGGACAAATTGCCACAAACGGAACTCCTGATACAAGGGATGAGACTTGGGAATGCATTTGATGGGCGATTTTTTGAATTCGCCGGTTTTCGGATCCTTGAAAACATTGTATTCGTACGGGCAGTTGCTGATAAGAGATTTTTTGCTTTTGAGCGGGCGCTGGTAGAAAATGATGTCATTCACGAACAGATAGGCGAAGTCTTTCCCCGCAAAAAGATTTCTGTGAGCTTCATTGTTCGGATAAAGTTCTTCCAGGCACCTCTGCAACAATTCGCCATTCTGCAAAGTCTCGTTCAGAGCAATCTGTGTCTTGAGAATCTGTTGCAACTCCTGCTTGTAGTACTTTCGTTCAATCGTACGCACCAGCTTGCCTTTGATTTTCTGATTCGGATTGGCCAAAAGTGCATCATAGATGTATTCTCCCACAAAGTGCCCCGATTGCTCTATGTCGCTTTCCGTTTTTTTCTTCTGGAGGGTCCAATCGTCTTCCTTGGGCGCACGGAACGAGCGTCTCACATTTCCGTCCTTGTCCAATTTGGGATTACCCTCTTCATCCAGTGCGGTGGTAACAATAAAATCTTTCGTTTTGCCAACCCAATCCAAAGGATATTTGCTCGAACGGCGATAAATCCACCCGTTTTCCAAATAGACATTGTACCAGACGTCGTCCCCTTTCTTATCGCCAGAGTCTTCCACTTTGACGACATTCAAAGAATAATACTCGACAAGCTGATCGGGTTTTTCTTCTTCATCTTCCCCTCTTAACTGATAGTACCCTCTTTTCTGATTGAAATTCAAAAGAATCCAAGCCAATTCCTCATTTGTAATTCTTCTAGTCAAGGCTTTCTTTCTCAGATAGTACAGAGTCCAGTCCAGAGGAATTTTCTTTCCATTTGCCAACATTTCGGGTTGATATTGCCTGAAATCTTCCAACATCTCGCTGAACGAATCCAAGAAAAGGAATTGGTATTTTCCATCCCCCGTTGGCTTCCATGCCAGTTTTGGTTCCGTATCGTCAGATTTGAACTTTCCGTATCGATCCAGTTCGGAGGCATAGTGATCCGGTAGAAAGCCCATAATATCAAGGACACGATTCAGTCGTTCGCGTCTGAGAAGATATCTCTCGCGCAAACGCCGAGTTCCTCTGAAACCGGTTCTATCAGCTGTTTGTGAAACAGAATTTCCCGCATCAAAATTTCCAAGTACCGAAGCGTCCATAGGAATGATTCTGCTTCCGGCCATTTCAATGCCTGTCGGTTTCAAATACTGCGTTCCATCTTCGCGTTTGGTATTTTCAGCATTTACGACAGCCCAACCGATACTGTTGGTTCCAAGATCTAAGCCTATAATTTTGCTCATCGTTTCAAATTGTTTTTATCGACAAAATTCATGGAAGAAAAATATTTCACAAATATGTCTTGTTTTCAAAAAAATATCATTTACCTTTGTCAGCACAAGATTTAAGCAATTCACAATAAGGATTATTCCGTTGTGAAAACATTTAGGACGGGGCATAACTGCCTCGTTCTTTTTTTTGTTATGTGTTTCCACACTCAAAATCATGTCTTTCTGCGATGCCATGTCTTGCTGGATTTTCAATACCCCAAATTTACCACATAATTGCCATTAATGCAATGGAAATTGGCGCAATAAGACGTTTTGCCAAAGATTGGCAAAAATGACAGAGATGAGAGGCGTTGGAACTATTCCGCCAAACGGTCGAGGTGGCGTCTGAACTGGGCGATATAGGCTTTCAGGGGGTCGCCGTCCACGATTTCGATCTGGTCGGCCAGACCGATGACAAAGCGGCCGATGCCTTTCATGCTGTAGACGGATGTCTCGAAATGCCAGCCGTCGGGCTCTTCGCGCAGACACTCGCCGGCGCGAGGGATCTCTTCCAGCAACAGATTCTTGGCCATCAGGGAGAGTTTCAGATGAATGCGAGTCTCCTGACCGCCACCCATCCGGAACAGGTCGATGGGATGGTCTCTGTGGGCATCCTCGTGAGCCCAAGCCGTGTCGGTCAGTTCCACTTCGCCGATACGGGAGATTTTCATCGAATGGCAGGCCGCGTCTTCGAGATTGAAAACCAGCACTTCCTCAAGATTGTTGGTGAAACCGTAGGGCTCGCAGACATAGTCCTTGCGCCTGTTCGACTGGCCCGATTCGTAGTTTTTCAGACAGACGGTCTTTTTGTCGGCAATGGCCTGGTTCAGCAGTTTCACATGGCTGATGTATCGGCGGGAATCCTCGTCCATGCCGTCCATTTGGGCGCTGTTCACTTTGTAGACTTTGGCCAGCCGGTCTTGCAGGTTGCTGCCGTCGTGCCGGCTCTCCACCAGCCCCTGCAGCACCATTTTGAAAATGCCCAGTTCCTTTGGTGTGAAATGCAGTTCAATATCCTGATCCACATCGGGTTTACAGTCCACGATACAGTATTTTCCATCGCTGTTTTTGGTAAATTGGAAGCCCTGGCTCTTCAAGTCACAGATATCTCTGTAGATGGAACGTTGCGACGCGTTCATCAGGTCCATCAGTTCTTCCACGGAGTATCCGGCTCCTTTTTTCGAGAGAAGTTCCACTATTTTCAGTCGTCTGGGTGATATTGTCTTGGCCATAGTTTCTTGTGTGTTATGACCACAAATATAAAGCATAAATCCACCGTTTGCTACCGGTTTCGGTGACTTCGTTTTGCCAAAATTTGGCAATGCCAGATAAAAGCAGGCTTCATTTAATCCATTCAACCGGCAGCAGGGATATATTTAGTTCACTCAACTTATTTTAGGGTAAGACAGGCAAACGTGACATCAAAAAAATGTTGAGTTACGCGTTAACAGTTAACACCCCCTCGAATTCCACCGACACAGCCTTCGAATTCCACCGAAAAGAGTATCATCCGGCATGGGACGTGTGCTATCTTTGCCGTGCCATTCACGAGGAGTCGTCAGCGGGGTCAAAGGCAGCTCTCCTGTGCTAGGCAGTAAGTCCGTCGTTCCTCCGTTGTAAGTCCGTTGTAAGTCCGTTTATTTGACTGGCAAATTTTCGGGACACATCGATAGCACTTTGGAAGCACTTCTGAGGGACGTCAGAGACACTTCAGAGGCACGTCTGAGACGCTTCAGAGGCACAAAAGAGAGCCGACCGGTACGATGCCCGCAGACGGCGGTTTTCGTCCAACCCCAAAAACGCATTTACCCTTATGGCAATACTCAATGGAATGATCAAGAAACAGGACGTCAGTGCCGGCAGTCTCGAAGGCGCATCCACCCGCGGGCCGTATTCTGCCGCTTTCCCCCGACCTTAGTGGCAAAAACATGCTCTCAGCCGCCTAAAACCGCACTAAGGTCGGCCGCAAAGGGCCCTCAGACGCGGCTTTCCCCCGACCTTAGTGGCAGAAACATGCCTTCAGCCGGCTAAAACCACACTAAGGTCGGCCGCGAAGGGCCCTCAGACGCGGTTTACCCCCGACCTTAGTGGCAAAAACATGCTTCCAGCCGCCTGAAACCGCACTAAGGTCGGCCGCGAAGGGCCCTCAGACGCGGTTTCCCCCCGACCTTAGTGGCAAAAACATGCTTCCAGCCGCCTGGAACCACACTCTGCCCCCGCGACCGGACATTTTCAAAAAAATTCCGTACCTTAGCGGCAGATACGCACTGTGATTCGCATTTTTATGTACATTTGTACCCCGTTATGACACAGGGATTCAACAACGAGAAATATCTCACCATCCAGTCCGAACAGATCAAGAAGCGCATCGCGCAGTTCGGAGACAAACTCTATCTGGAGTTTGGCGGAAAACTTTTCGACGACAACCACGCCAGCCGCGTGCTGCCCGGCTTCCGGCCCGACAGCAAGCTGCGTATGCTCATGCAGCTGAGCGACTGCGCCGAAATCATCATCGTCATCAGCGCCCTCGACATCGAAAAGAATAAGGTGCGCGCCGACCTGGGCATCACCTACGACGTGGACGTGCTGCGCTTGAAAGAAGAGTTTGAAAAACGCGGATTCCTGGTGTCGTCGGTCGTCATCACCCATTTCAACGGCCAGGCCAGCGCCATTGCCTACCGCAAGCGTCTCAAACGCCTGGGCATCAAATCCTACGTGCACTACACCATCGACGGATATCCCACCAACGTGTCGCTCATCGACTCCAAAGACGGATTCGGCCGCAACGACTATGTGGAGACCACGCGCCAGCTGGTCATCGTCACGGCGCCGGGCCCCGGAAGCGGCAAAATGGCCGTCTGCCTGAGCCAGCTCTATCACGACCATCAGAAAGGCGTGAAGGCGGGCTACGCCAAATTTGAGACTTTCCCCATCTGGAACCTGCCGCTGAAGCACCCGGTCAATCTGGCCTACGAAGCCGCCACGGCCGATCTGGACGATGTGAACATGATCGACCCCTTCCACCTGGAAGCCTACGGCAAGACCGCCGTCAACTACAACCGCGACATCGAGATTTTCCCCGTGCTGAACGCCCTGTTCGAAGGCATCTACGGAGAGAATCCCTACAAATCGCCCACCGACATGGGCGTGAACATGGCCGGCTTCTGTATGGACGACGAGGAAGCCTGCAAGACGGCCGCCAAACACGAAATCATCCGCCGTTATTATGCCTCTTTGGAAAAATTTGCCCAGGGAGACTGCGAAGAAGACGAGGTGAACAAGATATCGCTGCTGATGAAGCAGGCCGGCATCTCCACCGGTTTCCGCCGGGTGACCGCAGCGGCCAAGCAGCGGCAGGAGCACACGGGACTCCACTGTTCGGCCATCGAGCTGAAAGACGGCACCCTGATCACCGCCAAGACCACTCCCCTGCTGGGCCCCAGCGCCGCCCTGCTGCTGAACGCCACCAAGTATCTGGCCGGCATCGACCACGATACACGGCTCATTCCCCAATATATGATAGAGCCCATACAGACCACCAAGGTGACGTATCTTCACGGCAACAATCCCCGCCTGCACACCGACGAGGTGCTGGTGGCGCTCTCCATTCTGAGCACTCAAGACGAAAACTGCCGCCGTGCGCTCGAGCAACTGCCCTCTCTGAGCGGCTGTCAGGTGCACTGCACCGTGATGCTCAGCGAGGTGGACCGCAAGATTTTCCGCAAGTTGGGCATTGGCCTCACCTGTGACCCCGTCAAGAAAGACTCCCATACCGGCGGAGCATAAGGCTCCGGTGTTTTCCATGAACCGTAGCTTCAGAGGCTCTGTCAACCGAGAGATACTGAAGTTGGCCATTCCCAGCATACTGGCCAACATCACCGTGCCGCTGGTGGGCATGGTGGACATTGCCGTGGCCGGACATCTGTCGGCTCAGGCGGCCGCCGTCATCGGGGGCATCTCCATAGGATCCATGCTGTTCGACCTGCTGTATTGGAATTTCGGATTCCTGCGGGTGGGCACAGGCGGACTGACCGCCCAGGCCTACGGGCGGCAGGATTGGGGCAACTGCGCCACGCAGCTGGGCCGCAGCCTGGCGCTGTCGTGGATCATTGCGCTGGGGCTGATTGCCATCCAATGGCTGTTTGTGCAGTTTGCCTTTCTGTTTGTCTCCTGCAGCGAGGAGGTCAGGGGCCTGGCCTCGCAATACTTCTACATCCGCATCTGGGCGGCTCCGGCCACTCTGGGCCTGATGGCTTTCAAGGGCTGGTTCATCGGCATGCAGGACAGTCTGAGCTCGATGATTACCGACCTGGTGGTGAATGGAATCAACATTTTGGGAAGTCTGGTGCTGGCGCTGGGTCTGAGACCGTTGCAGGCATGGTTCCCTCAAGAAGTTCTCTGGTCGGGTATGGGCTTCCCGGGCATTGCGCTGGGCACGGTGCTGGCCCAGTACAGCGGCCTGCTGACGGCATTTCTGCTGACGGCCTTCCGACACCGCTCTGTGGTGGCCGGACTGCGTCTCTCCCATGCGCTGCGGGCCCTGCGTTCGGACGACACGAGGCAGTTCACCAAGATGAACGCCGACCTCTTTGTGCGTTCGCTCTGCTTTATCTGCATTTACATAGGATATACGGTCATTTCGGCGCGCTACGGCGACCTGCTGCTGGCCTCGGCTTCCATTCTGATGAAGCTGCTGATGCTGTTTTCCTACTTCACCGACGGCTTTGCCTATGCCGGCGAGGCGCTCACGGGCAAGTACATCGGGGCGGGCGACCGCCGCAGCCTGACGGAGAGCATCCGATGGGTGTTTGTGTGGAGTCTGGGCATTTCGCTGCTGTTTGTGGGCATCTATTACCTTTCGGGGGTGCCCTTGCTGAGACTGATGACCGGCGACGCGGAGGTGATTGCCGCCTGCCGGCCCTTCCTCATCTGGCTGCTGCCCATGCCGGTGTTCGGCTGCATCGCTTTCACCTGCGACGGCATCTATGTGGGCGCGACGGCTTCGAGGGCCATCCGCAACACCATGCTGTGGTCGGTGCTGGCCTTTTTCGGCGTGTGGGCGGCGGGCTGCCTGCTGCTGCGGCAGCTTTGTCCCGACTGTGGCGGCCAGACGTTCATCCATTTGCTGCTGGGAGCCTATTTCGCGCATTTGCTGGCCCGCTCGGTCTATCAGACGCTTCACTTCAGGAAAGCCGTCTACGGGGCTTGAAAAGGGCCGTAGACGGGCACGCGGGCCGGCCGACAGGTGCCGCCTAAAAAAGAAACCGTCACGGGAGCGCAGCTCTCGTGACGGTTTTCTTGTCGCTTCGCAGGGAATTATCCGCCGAAATCGTCGTACATGATCATTTCCTTCGGAACACCCAGGTTGTCGAGCAGATTGACCACTGCCTTCGACATGGGGCCGGGGCCGCACATGTAGTATTCGATTTCCTCGGGCTCTTCGTGATCCTTCAGATAGGTCTCCCACAGCACGTTGTGCACAAAACCGGCGGTGTATTTCACACCTGCGGCATCGGCGGCGGGATCGGGACGGTCCAGCGCCAGGTGGAAGCTGAAGTTGGGGAATTCCTTCTCGAGCTGGAGGAAGTCCTGCAGATAGAACACTTCGTTGAGGGCACGGGCACCGTAGAAGTAGGACATCTTGCGGTCGGTGGTCTTCAGCGTCTTGGTCAGGTGCATGATCTGGGCGCGGAGCGGAGCCATGCCGGCGCCGCCGCCGATCCACATCATTTCGCGACCGGTGTGGTACAGCGGATGGAATTCGCCGTAAGGGCCGCTCATCGTCACCTTGTCGCCGGGTTTCAGCGAGAAGATGTAGGACGAGGCGATACCGGGCATCACATCCTGGAAACCTACCTGAGGCTTCGGTTTGAAGGGCGGTGTGGCGATACGGACCGTAAGCATGATGCGGTCGCCTTCGGCCGGATAGTTGGCCATGGAGTAGGCGCGCACGGTGGGCACCGTGTTGGTGCACTTCAGACCGAACAGACCGAATTTTTCCCATGCGGGCAGATATTCGTCGCCGATGAGGCTCTTGTCGATGTCTTTGTCGTAGTCCATGCTGTATGCCGGGATCTTGATCTGGGCATAGGAACCGGGCTCGAAGTTCATGTGTTCGCCGGCAGGCAGAGCCACGATGAACTCTTTGATGAAAGTGGCGACGTTCTTGTTGCTGATGACTTCGCACTCCCACTCTTTCACGCCGAGAACCGATTCGGGCACCTTCACCTTGACGTCGCTGCGCACCTTGACCTGGCAGCCGAGGTGCCAGTTGTTCTGCTGTTGCTGACGGTTGAAGAAGCCTTTTTCGGTGGGCAGCATCTCGCCGGCGCCTTCGAGCACCTGGCATTTGCACATGCCGCAGCTGCCTTTTCCACCGCAGGCGGAGGGCAGGAAGATGCCGTTGTTGCTGAGCGAGCTGAGCAGGCTGTTGCCCATGTCCACGTCGATGGACTTTTCGCCGTTGATTTCAATTTTCACTTTTCCGGCAGGAGTCAGCTTGGCTTTGATGAAAAGCAGCAGACCCACCAGGATGAGCGTCACCAAAAGGAAGATGATGACGGCCATGAGAACGATTTGAGAAGATACTTCAAGTATAATCATAACGGTTTCCTCCTCTTAAAGTTTGATACCCATGAATCCCATGAAGGCCATAGCCATGAGGCCTACCAGGATGAAGGTGATGCCCAGTCCCTTGAGCGGAGCGGGAATCTTGTTGTACTTGAGATGTTCACGCACGGCGGCAAGGCTGACGATGGACAGCATCCAACCCAGACCGGAGCCCAGACCGTAGACGGTGGCCAGACCCACGTTGGGGAAGTTGCGCTGCTGCATGAAGAGCGAAGCGCCCAGGATGGCGCAGTTGACGGCGATCAGGGGAAGGAAGATGCCCAGAGAGGCATACAGCGAGGGAGAGAAACGCTCCACCACCATTTCCACAATCTGAGTCATCGACGCGATGATGGCGATGAACAGGATGAAACTCAGGAAACTGAGGTCGATGCTGGCGGCCGTTTCGCCCAGGAGCCAGGTAAGGGCGCCCTCTCTGAGCACGTAGGTGTCGAGCAGGTAGTTGACCGGCACGGTGATGAGCAGCACGAAGGTGACGGCAAGGCCCAGACCGACGGAGGTTTTCACCGTCTTGGACACGGCCAGGAACGAACACATACCCAAGAAGTATGCGAAAATCATGTTGTCGATGAAAATCGACTTGATAAACAAATTCAATGCTTCCATAATGCAGACTTCTTAGGGGTTATTTTTCCTGAAGGTCCTTGTTGAGGCTGCGGTGCACCCAGATGATGCAGCCCACGACGATCAGAGCCATAGGCGGCATGATCATGAGGCCGTTGTTCATGTAGCCGGCCGCATACCAGCTGTCGGGAATGAGCTGGAATCCGAGCAGCGAACCCGAACCGAGAATCTCGCGGACGATGGCGATGATGGCCAGGATGGCGGTGTAGCCCAGGCCGTTGCCGATACCGTCGAGGAAAGAGTCCCAGGGGCCGTTGCCCAGAGCGAATGCTTCCAGACGTCCCATGAGGATACAGTTGGTGATGATCAGACCGATATAGACGGAGAGCTGACCCCAGACCTCATAGGCGTAGGCTTTCAGAATCTGTTCCACGATGATGACCAGCGCGGCGACGACCACCAGCTGGACGATGATGCGGATACGGTTGGGAATGGTGTTGCGCAGCAGCGAGATGATGACGTTGGCGAAAGCCACCACCACCGTCACGGAAATGCCCATGACCAGGGCGGGCTTCAGCTGAGACGTGACGGCCAGAGCCGAGCAGATGCCCAGAACCAGTACGATGACGGGGTTCTTCTTGTTGATCGGGCCGAACAAAACTTCTTTCTTTTCGTTATTCATAGCTTAATCCTCCATAGTTTGGGCTTCTTCAGCTTCTGCGGGAGCAGCCTGCAGCGATTTGAAGAAAGGTTCGTAAGCACTCAGACAGTTGTAGAGCATCTCCTCCACGCCACGGCTGGTGCAGGTGCCGCCGGAAATGGCGTCTACCCCATCCTGGGTCTCGGACTTGTGACCGGCTTTGAGCACGGCCAGCGAACGGAATTCACCGTCGCGGAAGATGTGCTTGCCGGCGAAGGGAGCCTGAAACTTTTCGGTGGTGATTTCGGCACCCAGACCCGGAGTCTCGCCCTGATGCGAGAAAGAGGCCGAATAGACGGTGTTGGCATCTTCTTCCAGAGAGATGTAACCCCAGATCGGGCCCCAAAGACCGGCTCCGTAGAGAGGAATGATGTACTTTTTGGATCCGTCCAGACTGGCTTCGAAAACGGGAAGCTGACGGTTTTCGACGGCTTTGGCGTTTTCCTTGGCCATATCCACGGCAAATGCCTCGGCGGCGTTCTCGGAAACCTTGTTGCCCTGGGCGTCGAGGATATAGGCGCCGGCGATTACCTTATTATACAGCTCTTCCGCTTCGGAATAGGCCGGATACAGGTTGACCGACGACAGGATCTGCGACATCTTGTCGACTTCGACATTCTTTTTCTGCTTCTCTTTGAGCGCACCGTTGACGAAAGCAAGGGCGGCGGCCACGAGAATGACCATGACAGAAGCATAAATAAAGGTATATGTATTGCTGTTCTTATTCATAGTCGTAGTTATTTGGCAGAATTGACAACTTTAAGCGCACGTTTGGCACGCATCTTCACATTGCGCTGGACCACGCAGTAGTCGATGAGCTTGGCGAAGATGTTCATGAGCAGGATGGCCAGCATCATGCCTTCGGGATAGGCGGGGTTGAGCACGCGCAGCAGGATGGCCAGGATACCGACCAGCAGGCCGTAAATCCACTTGCCGCATTCGGTACGGGCAGCGGTGACGGGGTCGGTGGCCATGAAGAAGGCGCCGAAAGCGAAGCCGCCCAGGCACCAGTGCTCCCAGAAGGGCATGGCCAGATAGGGGTCGCCGCCGGCGAAGATGTTCAGGACGGTGGCCATGAGGGCGCCGCCGGCGAAGACGGAGACGACGATTTTCCAGGAGGCGATGCCGGTGAAGATGAGGAACAGGCCGCCCAACAGGATGAAGAGCGTGGAGGTCTCGCCGATGGAACCGGGAATCAGGCCGAGGAACATGTCCCACCAGCTGAGCGGGTCGCCCAGGGCGTTGGTCAGGGTCATGCTCTGGCTGCCCATGGCGGCGGCTGCCTGTCCCAGCGGGGTGGCACCCGTGAAGCCGTCGAGAGCGGGCTGTGCGGTGCCGTAGCTGAAGTAGTCGCGCAGGCTGATCCAGGTGCTGTCGCCCGACATCTTGGTCGGATAGGAGAAGAACAGGAAGATACGGGTGCTGAGGGCCACGTTGAGCACGTTGAATCCCGTGCCGCCGAAGACTTCCTTGACGAAGATGACCGAGAAGGCAGTGGCGACGGCGACCATCCAGAGGGGCACTCCGATAGGAATGATCAGAGGAATGAGCATGCCGGTGACCAGGAAGCCTTCCTGGATTTCCTCACCTTTGATCTGGGCAGCGGCGAATTCGATGATCAGACCGGTGGCGTAGGACACGATGACATAGGGCAGGACGGCCAGCAGACCCCAGAAGAAGATCTGGAAGAATCCGGGCATCACCGCTGCGGTTGCCAGATAGTGCTGGTAACCGGTGTTGAACATACCGAAAAGCAAGGCGGGGATGAGCGCGAGAACCACCCAGAACATCGTACGCTTGGAGTCGATGCTGTCGTGGATGTGCGTTCCGGTCTTGGACGTGGTATGAGGAACATAAAGGAAGGTTTCAAATCCTTCGAAAACGGATTGCAGCTTCGACAGTTTGCCGCCCTCGGTAAAGGTCGGCTTCATCTGGTCGAGCAATTGACGTAATGATTTCAAAGCCTTATAGTTTTATGCGTTAATACTTAATCGTCGCCATTTTCAGCCTTCAGCATATCCAAGGCTTCACGGACAATCTTTTGAACCTCGATCTTGGAGGTGCAGATATACTCGCAGAGAGCGAAGTCTTCGGGGGCCACCTCGTAGATGCCGAGCGCTTCCATTTCTTCGAGATCCTTCACGATGCAGGCGCGAAGCAGGCGTTCGGGCAGGATGTCCATGGGAAAGACGCGGTCGTATTCGCCCGACATGATGAGGGCGCGTTCGCTGCCCAGGACGCGGGTGTCGGCCACGTAAGAGGTCTTGGGGCAGATTTTGCGGATGAGGCCGGTGAAGTAGCTTTTGCTGGAGCTGAAGAGGTTGAAGCGGGGCATCACCCAACCCAGGAGTTCGTCGATGTCGGTGCCTTCGTGGAGGACGGTAACCTGGGAGTCGTAGAAGCCCAGGAAGCCGTTCTTTTCGACGGCCGTGCCGGTAAGGGCGTTGCCGCTGACGAAGCGGAGGGGGATTTCCTTGTGGACGTTGCCTTCGAGCAGCGCTTCGAGGCAGATGCCGGGCTTGCAGCTGTAATAGGCGGGCGCATAGACTTCGGCGCCGGCCAGGGCTACCAGACGGCTCAGGTCGACGATGCCCTTGTTGAAGAGACGGCCGAAGAAGACCAGATCCAGTGCGTTGACGGTCCAGACTGTTTCACCCTTGTTGACGGGTTCGGTATGGTTGATGAGCACGCCGATGTTGCCTGCGGGATGCGGGCCTTTGACGATGCAGGTCTCCACGCCCTTGACGGCGGCCAGCTCGGGAGCTGCGCCCTGGGCGGGAAGGCTCAGATAGACTTTGCCTTGGGTGAGTTTGGCCAGTGCGTCGAATCCGGTCTGCAGGTCGGCGGCCTGTCCCTTGAGCACGTAGGCGTAGTCGGGAGCCAGCGGGGCCGAATCAAAGCCTTTGACGAAGATGGCTTTGGGCTGCCGGGCAGGATTGGCCACCACGTCGTAGGGACGGCGTTTGATGAAGGGCCACAGGCCGGCGGTCTGAAGAGCTTCCTTCACTTCATCGGCGCTCATTTCGGCGGGATTGCGTTTGGGGAATTCCAGATACTCGGTCTGGGCGTCAGCTTCAACGACGACATTCAGGAGACGGCGCTTTTCACCTCTGAGGACCGACTTGACGGTACCGCTGACTGGCGACACAAACTTGATCTCAGGGAATTTCTTGTCGACGATCAGCGGACTGCCGGCCAAGACCTTCTCCCCTTCCTTGACTACCAACTTGGGCACGAGTCCGTGGAAATCGCTCGGCGTGACAGCGTACAATGTCGTGTACGAAGCCGATGCGGTTTCTTTCAGAGCAGCACCTTGAAGGTTGATATTCAAGCCTTTCTTGATGTTGATAAGTGTTGACATAATTATTGGGTTATACAGAAAATTCCTCTTTATGATTTTGGGCGCGAATTTACATATAAATACCTTAATAACCTACGTCGGTTTTGGAAAATGTCGAAACAAAATATTTTTTACTCTATTTGTATTTCTTAACAGCAAAATTGTATCTTTGCCGCGTCGAAAATACAATTTACAAATCGGCAAAACGAAACAAATCCACAAATCATAACACGTATGAAAAAGATTGTCATTGCCTTAGTGGCCATTCTGTGCATCTCGCTCCCCGCTTCGGCGAAATTCGGCATCAAGGCCGGCGCCAACATCTCCAGCCTGACCGACTTCACCAAAGACGAGCTCATTGACCACGTCGAAAACGCCAACAGCTACCAGGGCGGTCTGGTGTTCCAGTTCGGCAAGGGCATGCTCCGTTTTCAGCCCGAACTGCTGATGTCGGTGAAGAGCGCCGAGCTCTACAACGACGGCAGCGATGAAAAGCTCAACGCTCTGAGCACTCTTTCGGGCGAGTCTATGCCCAATGCCATCACGCTGAAAGAGTCCTACATCGAAGTGCCGCTCAACCTGCAGCTGGGTATCGACCTGGGCGACCTGGCCCGCGTGTATGTGCAGGCAGGTCCCTACGCTTCGCTGCTTTTCGCCGACGAAGTGACCAACGAGGACGGCGGTTTCTACAAGGCCTACAAGGAGAAGATGAAGGAACTGGGCGACGATCCGCTCAACAAGCTGGACTACGGTATCGGCATCGGTGCCGGTGTCGAGTTTCTGTTTCTCCAGCTGGCTGTCAAGTACGACTACGGCATGGCCGAGGCCAAGGCCATCAAGAACGATGCATTGGCCGGTCAGGATGTGAATCTCTTCAGCGGAATGAAGCACCGCAATTTCAGCATCAGTCTGGCGCTGATGTTCTGAGGTATCGGACAGCGCATGAAAATTAGCGAACGACCGGTCGGGCATCCGACCGGTCGTTCGCGTTTTGTCCGTGGGGGCGTGTCTCAGTCGCGGATGATTTGTTTGACGCCTTTGACGGTCTGGATTTTCTTGATGATGGCGTCCAGCTGCTTGGTGTTCTGCACCATCAGAGTGAGGTAGCCGCGGAAGAGGCCGTCGGTGGAGTCGATGCGTATGCTGCGCAGGCTCACATTCGATTCTTTGGAAATGAGTGAGGTGATGTTGGTGACGATGGCGATGTCGTCTTTGCCGATGACCTGCAGGGTGACCGCATACTGGGAGCCTTCGGCCTGCCCTGCCCAACGGGCCTTGACCATGCGGTAGCCGTAGCGCTGGCGCATCTGCGGGGCGTTGGGACAGTCGGTGCGGTGCACCTTGATGCCGCCGGTGACCGAGACGAATCCGAAGACATCGTCGCCGTAGATGGGATGGCAGCATTGGGCCAGCTTGAAATCGATGCCTTTCAGATCGGGGCCGATGACCAGCACGTCTTCGCGGACATGGGCGTTGGGGTCGAATTCGAACTTGTCGGCCGAATGGAGGGCCGCCACTTCGGGGGCGACGGCGGGCTTTTCGGTGGCCTGCAGGGCGATGCCGGCGTCGATGACCTGGTTCACGTCGAGGCGGCCGTCGCCGATGGCGGCGTAGAAGTCGGTGACGTGCTGCATCTTGAAACGGCGCACGAGTTTCATGAGAGTGGCGTCGTCGAGCTCCACCTTGCGGTTCTTGAGGCGTCTGGCGAGGTTGTCGCGGCCGAATTCGGCCAGTTTCTGCAGGTTTTCCTTGAGCGACTGCTTGATTTTGCTGCGGGCTCTGGAGGTGACCACGCAGTTGAGCCAGTCTTGCTTGGGCACTTGGTTGGCACTGGTCTGTATCTCTACCGTGTCGCCGCTCTTGAGGCGGTGGCGGATGGGCACGTTGCGGTCGTTGACCTTGGCACCCACGCACTGCCCGCCCAGGCGGGTATGGATGGAATAGGCGAAATCCAGCACGGAGGCGCCGGCCGGCAGCTTGTGCAGGTCGCCTTTGGGGGTGAACACATAGATTTCATCGCCGGCGAGTTCCATTTTGAAATCGTCCAGCAGCTGGGAATCGGGGGCTTCCAGCACATCCCGGATACGGGTGAGCATTTCGTCTATGCCTTTCTCTCCGCGGATGCCTTTGTAGCGCCAATGGGCCGCCAGACCTTTTTCGGCCACTTCGTTCATGCGGGTGGTGCGGATCTGCACTTCCACCCATTTGTCTTCGGGGCCCAGCACGGTGGTGTGGAGCGATTCGTAGCCGTTGGATTTGGGGATGGACAGCCAGTCGCGGGTGCGCGCCGGATTGGGCCGGTACATGTCGGTGACGACGGAATAGACCAGCCAGCAGGAGGCTTTTTCGCGCTCTGGCGGAGCGTCGATGATGACGCGGATGGCGAAGATGTCGTAGATGTCTTCGAAGGATATCTGCTGTTTCTTGATTTTGTTCCAAATGGAGTGCACCGATTTGGTGCGGCCTTTGATTTCGAAAGGCAGGTCCAGCACTTCGGCGATTTTGGCGCGGATGGGTTCGATGAAGCGGGCGATGTACTGTTCGCGCACCTGTTTGCTTTCGGCCAGCTTGCGGGTGATTTCGTCGAAGACGACGGGCTGGGTGAACTTGAGCGATAGGTCTTCGAGCTCTGTCTTGGATGCGTAGAGGCCCATGCGGTGCGCCAGGGGGGCGTAGAGCAGGCCGGCGTTGGCCGTCAGCTGGGCCTGTTCTTCGAGGGGGAACAGCTCCAGATGGCGCATGCCGTACACTTGGGCGGCGATGAGGATGAGGATGACGCGGCCGTCTTGTGCGAAGGAAAGGAGCAGGTTGCGGAAATTGTCGTTGTCGACTGCCACCTGGCGGCCTTTGAGCTGGCTCACTTTCTGCAGACCGCGCAGGATGCCGGCCGTGGAGGGCCCGAAGTCCTGTTCGACCTGTTCCAGGGGCAGTCCGGCGAGCAGTTCGGCGTTGAAGAGCAGCGCGGCGATGACCGATGAACGTCTCAGACCCATTTCGCGGGCCACGATGAGGGAGGTTTCGAGGGACTTCTCCAAGGGATGGATGCGGGGATGGCTGCGCGTGATGCGGCCTTCGGTGAGGGCTTCGGTCCAGATGCGGCGCACGGACGCGCGCTCGGCGGGCGTGATGGAATCCTTTGTAAGTCTCATCAGATGAAGACTTAAGGACAATATTCGGCGACGTTCTTCCCTACTTGTTTCCATAAGACGATTTTGAGCCGTAAAATTAATTTTTTTCGTATCTTCGCCATCGATTCAAGCCATAAAAAAAATGAAAAAGCATATCTCCATCACCGGCGACCTGGGCAGTGGCAAAAGCACCGTGTCCAAACTTATCTGCCAGCAGGCTCCTTTCGAGTATTTCTCCACCGGCTCGCTTCAGCGCCAGCTGGCCGCCCAGCGCGGCATGAACACGCTCGACCTGAACAAGGCTTCGGAAGGCAACATCGACGTGGACAAGTATATCGACGATTTCCTGCGCCACATCGAGGCCGACAGCAGCTCTGAGACCCGCTACATCCTGGACTCGCGCATGGCCTGGTTCTTTGTGCCGAGTTCGTTCAAGGTGTATCTGAAAGTGAGTCCGCAAGTGGCTGCCCGACGCGTGATGGCCGACAAGATCCGCAGCGGCGAGCCGGTGACGGCTTCGCTGGAGGAGACGATGGAGAGTCTGCGCGAGCGCAAGGAATCGGAATGCCGGCGCTTCATGAAGTTTTATCAGGCCGACTACCGCGACCTGAGCCAGTTTGACCTGGTGGTCGATGTAGACGACATCACGCCCGAAGAGGCTGCCGGCCGTATTCTGGAAGCTTTGGCTGTGAGTCAGTTCGGTCAGGAGAATCTGCAGCAGATCGAGGCAAAAGGCATGACTCCCGAAAAGGTGGCCGCCCAGCTGCAGTGTTTCGCCGACGGATTCCCCTATCTGAGACTGGCCGCCAGCGCCTCGCTGGAAAAGGGAGGCGGCATCCTGTCTTTCTCGCCTGAGGAGGAAGCTTCTCTGCTGAAGGCTTGGGACGCTTATCTCGCCGAGTCGGGGCACAAGGTTGTGAAGTTTGTGCCGGCTTCGGGTGCCGCCAGCCGTATGTTCAAGGATTTGTTCGCTTTTCTGGATGCGCCTTACGACGAGCCGAAGACCGATTTTGAAAAGGCGTTCTGCGCCCATTGCCAGTGTTTCGCTTTCAGCGGTGAACTCGACGAAGTCTGCCGCAGGCGTCAGGGGAAAAGCCTTGAGCAGCTGGCCCGGGAAGGCCAATACAAAAGCATTGTCGCCAATCTGCTCGGGGCTGAGGGCTTGAATTACGGCCAGCTGCCCAAGGGGCTGCTCACGTTCCACCGGTACGAAGCGGGCAATCGCAAGGCTATGGTGGAGCATCTGGTCGAAGGGGCGCTTTACACGGCCGACAGCCGGGGCAACGTGTGGCTTCATTTCACGGTTTCGCCCGAGCATCGGACGCTGTTCGAAGCCCAGGCACGAGAGTCGGTTCCGGCTGTGGAGGCGCAATACGGCGTGCATTTTCACATCGGCTTCTCCGAACAGAAGGCTTCGACCGACACGATTGCCGCCGACAAGGACAACCGGCCTTTCCGCGACAAGGGCCGTCTGCTGTTCCGCCCCGGCGGACATGGTGCGCTTATCGAGAATCTGAACGAACTGGACGGCGACATCGTCTTCATCAAGAATATCGACAATGTGGTGCCCGACGGGCTGAAAGACGCCACCGTGCACTACAAGAAGGTGCTGGCGGGCCTGCTGGTGAGCCTTCAGGCGCAGGCCGCCGATTGGCTGCGGCTGCTGGAGAGCGGCCGGTATTCGCACGCGCAACTGCTCGAGATAGACCGTTTCCTGAAGGAGAAGCTTTTCATCAGCCATCCCGAAATTGAGCAGATGGAGGATTCGGAGCTGGCCGTCTTTCTGAAGAAGAAGCTCGACCGGCCGATGCGCGTCTGCGGAATGGTGCGCAATCTGGGAGAGCCCGGCGGCGGTCCTTTCCTTGCCTACAACCGCGACGGCAGCGTTTCGCTGCAGATTCTGGAGAGTTCGCAAATCGACATGAACGATCCCGAAAAGGCGGCGATGTTCAGAAAGGGTACGCATTTCAACCCGGTGGATCTGGTCTGCGCCATCCGCAACTGGAAAGGCGAAAAATACGATTTGCCGAAGTTTGTGGATCCTGCCACGGGTTTCATTTCCAGCAAGTCGAAAAACGGTCAGGAGCTGAAGGCGCTGGAGCTGCCGGGTCTGTGGAACGGGGCCATGAGCGACTGGAACACGGTGTTCGTGGAGGTGCCCATCGAGACGTTCAACCCTGTGAAAACGGTCAACGACTTACTTCGTGTACAACATCAATAATCTCAATATGAACGAATTGGATCTGTTTATCAAAGCCTGTCTGTCGGAAGATATCGGCGACGGCGACCATACCACCCTCTGCTGCATCCCCGAGGACGCACAGGGCTGTTCCTATCTGTTGGTGAAAGAGCCCGGCATCATTGCCGGTGTCGACATAGCGCTGAAGGTGTTCGAGGCTTTCGACCCTAGGCTGAAGACCAAGGTCTTCATCGAGGACGGCACTCCGGTAAAGCCGGGTGACATTGTCTTCGAGACCTCCGGCCCCACCCGTTCGCTGCTGCAGACCGAGCGTCTGATGCTGAACATCATGCAGCACATGAGCGGCATCGCCACCACCACTCACCGCTATGTGGAGAGACTGGAAGGTCTGCACACCCGCGTCATTGACACCCGCAAGACCACTCCGGGCATGCGGCTGCTGGACAAGCGCGCCGTGGTGCTGGGCGGCGGCAGCAATCACCGCATCGGTCTGTTCGACATGATTCTGCTCAAGGACAACCACATCGATTTCGCCGGCGGCATCGAGCAGGCCATCGTGCGCTGTCACGAATATCTCGAGTCCAAAAACAAGCGGCTGAAAATCGAAATTGAGGTGCGCAACCTGGACGAGTTGGAAGAGGTGCTGCGCATCGGTCGTGTGGACCGCATCATGCTCGACAATTTCACTCCGGAACTGACGCGCGAGGCCGTGCGCCGCATCGCCGGCCGCTACGAGACCGAGTCGTCGGGGGGCATCACCATCGACACGCTGCGCGACTATGCCGAATGCGGCGTGGATTTCATTTCGGTCGGCGCCCTGACCCATTCTGTCAAAGGCCTTGACCTTTCGTTCAAAGCCCGCGTATGACGCTAAAAGAGATTCTGAGGGCCAACCGATTGTGGCTGATTGCCTATCTCGTCTTGCTGACTGCCAGCACGGTGACTCTGTGCGGGCTGTCGAAGGCGGAGATTTTCTGCGCCATCAATTCGTGGCACAGTCCGGTGGCGGACATCTGTTTCAAATGGATTTCGGAGATGGGCACCTTTGCCTTCATCGGACCTGTCTGCCTGATTTGCTTTTTCCTGTCGGTCCGCCACGGTCTGACGGCCTGCGCTTCGGCGGCGCTTTCGTCGCTGGGCACCCAATTCGGCAAAAGGGTCGTATGGCCTGTGAGTCCGCGTCCGAAAATACTGATGCAGGAGCTTTTGGCCGACAATCCCGACCTGCAGTTCCATCTGGTGGACGGTGTGCACCTGCATTCGTCGCACAGTTTTCCTTCCGGCCACACGACCGGCGCTTTCGGGCTGTTCTGTGTGTTGGCGCTGATAGCCAGAAAGCCTGTCTGGAAAATGGTATGGCTGATGATGGCCGTGCTGGTGGCCTACGCTAGGATGTATCTTTCGCAGCATTTTCTCATCGACGTCACCGTGGGCAGTTTCATCGGCACGCTGTCTGCCCTGCTGTGCTGCTGGTGGATGAGCCGCTACCGGAAGCCCTGGATGGACCGCGGTCTGTACAGTTTCTTCAGAAAAGGCTGAAACGGATCGGTTTCAGCCTTCTTTCATTTGTTTCAAGACTTCGGAAATGTAGTTGAGGAGTTCTTCCCTGCCCCGCCGGCTGGCCGAGGAAGTGAGGAAGATGGGTGGCAGCTCTTCCCAGCTTTCCAGCAGTCTGGCTTTGTAGGCCGACTGGTTGCGGTTGAGCTCCGACTGGGATATCTTGTCGCATTTGGTGAACACCAGGGCGAAGGGTATCTGCGACTCTCCCAGAAATTCCATGAAATCCAAATCGATCTGCTGCGGCTTGATGCGCGCGTCGAGCAGGACGAAGAGGCAGGCCATCTGCTCGCGTTGCTCCACATAGCGGGTGATCATCTTGTGCAGTTTCTCGCGCTGCGAAAGCGACACTTGGGCGTAGCCGTAGCCGGGAAGGTCGACCAGATGCCACTGGCCGTTGATGAGGTAGTGGTTGATGAGCAGGGTCTTGCCCGGCTTGGAGGATGTCTTGGCCAGTCCTTCGCGAGCGGTGAGCATGTTGATGAGCGAGGATTTTCCTACATTGGAACGGCCGATGAAGGCGAACTCGGGGCTGTCTCCTGAGGGGCAGGAACGCACATCGGCGCTACTGATGACGAATGTAGCAGACTTTATATCCATAACAAACTGATTTACACTGTTTTTTCTTCCATGTGCAGGCCGCTGATCCAAAGTGCGAAGAACGTCAGCAGGCCATTCAACATAAGCAATTCGTAGCCCATGGCGTAATGGAGGAAATGCGTGGAGAGGTATTGCAGCAGGGCGCAGACGAGTGGCGATGCGACGGCTATGAAGGGGGTCCGTCGGTCGTTGATCGGACGGCGGGTGAAGAGGCCGAAGGCATAGAGTCCGAGCAGGGGTCCGTAGGTGTAGCCCGCTATCACGTAGATGGCGTCGATGAGGCTGCCGTTGTTGGCCTGACGGAAGATGAGGATGATGGCCAGCATCAGGGCGGAGAGCAGCAGGTGCAGCCGTTTGCGCAGGCGGTTGTCGTCGGGCCGGTCGAGGATGTCTACGCAGAAGGAGGTGGTGAGGGCTGTGAGGGCCGAGTCGGCGCTGGAGAAGGCGGCGCTGATGATGCCTATCATGAAGAATATGGCCACGGCCGGTCCCAGATGGCGGGTGGCCAGCACCGGCAGTATGTCGTCGCTTTTGACGGGCAGTTCGAAGCCGTTGCGTTGGGCGAAGACCAGCAGCAGCACTCCCAGGCCGAGGAAAAGGAAATTGACCGGCAGGAAACAGAATCCGTAGGTGTAGATGTTCTTTTTGGCATCCTTCAGGTTGTTGATGCTGAGGTTTTTCTGCATCATGTCCTGGTCGAGACCGGTCATGACCAGTGCGATGAAGATGCCGCTGAAGAACTGTTTGACGAAGTGTTGTTTGCTGCTCCAGTCGCGGAATTCGAACAGGTGGAAATGTTCGTCGCGGACGATGGCGCGGCAGGCCTCGCCTGCCGTCATGTCCAGGGAGCGGACCAGACCTGTGATGATGAGCACCAGGGCCGTGAGCAGGCAGAGGGTCTGGAGCAGGTCGGTCCACACGATGGTCTTGATGCCGCTTTTGCGGGTGTAGAGCCAGATCATGAGCATGATGAGCGACACCGTGACGGGAAAGGGCACTTTCCAGGCGTCGAGGATGAAGGTCTGCAGGATGATGGCCACCACATAGAGGCGGGCGGCGGCGCCTATGGTCTTGGAAAGCAGGAAGAAGGAGGCTCCGGTGCGGTAGGAGCGGTTGCCGAAGCGTTTCCTGAGATACACGTAGATGCTGGGGGAATCCAGTTTGAAATAGGTGGGCAGCAGGATGTTGGCTATGAGGATGTACCCGACGAAGAAGCCTAGGACGGTCTGCAGATAGAGCATGTCGTTGCCGCGCACCATGCCGGGCACGGAGACGAAGGTGACGCCCGAAAGCGATGCGCCTACCATGCCGATGGCCACGACGATCCAGGGAGATTTGCGGTTGCCGCGGAAAAAGGAATCGTTGCTGCAGTGCTGGCTCTGGCTGTGCGAAATCAGCATCAGAATGCCGAAATAGACCAGAACGAGGATGGCGGTGAGTGTGGGATTCATCCGTTTTTTCTTTTCTGCAAAAATACGCTTTTTCTGGAGAATCCACTATCTTTGCAGACATCATCCGACGATTATGACATCATCCTATCCGTCTCAATTGCTGGAAGACGCCGTGCAGGCTTTTTCCCGTCTGCCCGGCATCGGACGCAAGACTGCCTTGCGTCTGGTCCTGCATCTGCTGCGGCAGGAGGAGGATACGGTCGACTCTTTCTGCCAGGCTTTGAGCCGGCTCAAGAAGGAGGTGCACTACTGCAAGCTCTGCCACAACATATCCGATACGGAGTTCTGCCAGATCTGCAGCGACCCGAAACGCGATTTCCAGACGGTCTGCGTGGTGGAGAACATCCGGGAGGTGATGGCGGTGGAAGCCACTCAGCAGTATCGGGGTGTCTACCATGTGCTGGGGGGCCTGATTGCTCCCATGGATGGCGTGGGGCCTTCCGATCTGGAAATCGATTCGCTGGTGGACCGTGTGGCCAAAGGCGACATCAGGGAGGTCATTCTGGCGCTTTCGGCCACGAGCGAAGGGGATGCCACGGCGTTCTACCTTTACCGCCGGCTGTCGGCCTACCCTATCTGCATCTCTGTGATTGCCAGAGGCATTTCGGTGGGTGACGAGCTGGAATACGCCGACGAGATCACCTTGGGGCGCTCCATTCTGAACCGCACGCCTTTCTCTTCGTAAACCAAACGTTTGACTATATATGGAACAGCTTATCGCAAAAACGCTCAAAAAAAATTGGATACATTTCGGCATTTCTGCCGCCCTTATGCTGGGTATCGGATTGTGCGCCATCTATGGCGTCATTCCCAAAATGGAGCTCATCGAAACCGGCACCGCCACCACGGTCATCGAGACGGTCTGCCTGATCGTTTTCATGATTGGCATTCCGGGCTCGCTGCTGTGGTTCCACAAGCGTTGCGGTAAACTCTGCCAGCTGGAAGAGGCCGAGCTGCGCCTTAGAGGCTATGCCAAAGCTTCGCTGGCCCGCATCCTGTTTCTGGACTTTCTTGCCCTGGCAACGATTTTTCTTCTGGTTTTCACCACGATGGTGCAGGCGAAGATGTTCTACGCCATGGTGATGATCTTCTATTTCTTCGCCATTCCGGGAAAGGCTCCGCTTTTGAGAGACATCGCGCTGAATGCCGACGGCAGCCTCTATGAGCCTCAGGCTCCGGTGGAGGAAGCCGGGAAGGTGGGCAATTTCACGGTGATGGACGAGGAGGATGACGATTTCATTCCGAAGAACCGGCAGGACGACAATGCCCGGCCGGACGAAATCCACTCGGACCGTTTTCTCGACGACTGAGCTCTTATGGAAGCGAAACTCTCTGACGGACAGGTCGGCCTCCGCGCTCTGGAGCCGGAAGACCTGGATTTTCTCTACCGTCTGGAAAACGACAGCAGCCTCTGGCCGTGCGGGCAGCAGCAGGCTCCTGTGTCGCGCTTCGCTCTGAAACAGTACATAGAAGCTTCGCTCTCGCAGGATATCTACGAGATGCATCAGGTGCGCCTGGTCATCGAACGGCTATCGGACAAGGAGCGTCTGGGCCTGATTGACCTGTTCGATCTGGACCTCTGCGACCGCCGGGCCGGCATCGGCATCGTCGTCGACACGCCGTTCCGCCGTCGGGGCAATGCCCGCCGGGCGCTGCGGCTGCTGTGCGACTATGCTTTGGGATTTCTGCAACTTCACCAAGTCTATGCCCATATCGCCCAAAACAACCGGGCGTCTTTGGAGCTGTTCGAAAACGAAGGTTTTGTCCGGGCGGGCTGTCTGCGCGACTGGCACCGCATCGGCGACTCTTACGAAGATGTCTGCATTCTTCAGAAAACCGCTTTATGATTAAAGAAATTACCGATATCGTATCCCGAGCCGCTTCGCTGATGATGAAGCGCGATTTTGCCATCGAGCAGAAAGACGGCTTGGAAAACATCGTCACCACTTCCGATCTGGCCGTTCAGGAATTTCTGTGCCGCGAGCTGGGCCTTCTGCTGCCGGGCAGCCGGTTTCTCTGCGAGGAGAGCCTCTCGGACGCTCCGTCCTCGGATGCCGCGGGAGAGAATGCCTGCTACACTTGGATTGTCGACCCTATCGACGGCACGGCCAACTATTCCAGAGGCATAGACCATTGCGCCATTTCCGTGGCTTTGAAAAAAGATGACCGCTTGGAAATGGGTGTGGTCTATAGCCCCGCCCGCAAGGAGATGTACACGGCTGTCCGCGGTCAGGGCGCCTTTTGCAACGGGGAGCCTATCCATGTGTCGGACAGGTCGTTTAAAAACGGGCTTTTCTGCACAGCGATGAGCACCTACCGCAAGGAGTTTGCCGGTGTCTGCAACGACATCATCATGGAGACTTATCTCCAGTGCAACGATTTGAGGCGGTTTGGAGCGGCTTCTGTGGAGCTCTGTTTTCTGGCTGCCGGCTATTGCGAACTGTATTTCGAAATGCGTCTGCAGCCCTGGGATTATGCGGCGGGCATGCTGATTCTGCAGGAAGCCGGCGGTTGCATCAGCCATCTGGACGGAGCGTTGCCCCGTCTGGACGGTATCGATTTGGTTCTCGCGGCCAATTCGGCCGTGAACCATTCGCGTTTGCTGAAGATTGTGCAGAAGCACATTCCGGCAATGCCCTACACGGACTGAGCGGGCTTCAGTCTACCCTGTTCCAATTTCCGGTTTCGCCGGCCTTGATTGCTTCCTCCGAATGGAGTTCGTCGAGAATGGGCTCGGTGAGGCACTGCAGACGGGCGTTGTTTTTGGGTCCGAGCAGGTCCAGGACAATCAGTTCGTTGTTGCCTTCACGCAGCCAGCAACCGGGCACGTAGAGTGTCTGCTGCGGTCCGATTTCCCAGAATCGGCCGATGGCGTGTCCGTTGATCCACACCAGTCCCTTGCCCAGATTTCTCGTATCGAGGTAGGTGTCGGCGGGTTCGGAATCGAGCCAGAGATTGCCGCGCCAGAAGGCGGGGCCTTCCGTCAGCCGCTCGTCCTTGGCGGATGTGCCGGGTTCGACCGGATGGGTGGCAAAGGCTTCGTAGTTTTTATGAGCGGCAAAGGCATAGTCGGCGGGCAGGCAGTAGACTTCCCAGCCGCTGAGTTCCTTTTCACCCAGGGAGACGGATTTGGTGATGCCCTTCCAGTCGTAGATGGTACGGCTGTAGTTGACGCGGCCCATGTTTTCGACCAGGATGTCCAGCCGACTGCCCGCCCGGCAGGCGGGCAAGAGCAATTCCTTGTCGCCGTGACGGCGGTCTAGGATGCCGATGAGGCGGCCGTCGATGAAGATTTCGGCCCAGTCGTGGACTTCGTCGATGACAAGGAGGGCGGACTTTTTCAGACCGTCTTTCAGATGCGTCCGGTAGAGGATGCTGCCGTAGCCCTGATTGAAGAATTCCATGGGACGCACGTTTTCGGATGCGAGGGGCTGGGGAAGATTGCTCCAAAGCGGGGCCACTTCGTCGAGGGTGGCCTGGAAGGCTTTCACGGGATATTCTTCGGGCACTTCGGGCAGTTCTTCGTCGGAGTAGCCGGCCAGAAGCTCACGCAATGCCCAGAATTTTTCGGTCGTATGGCCTGCTTCGCTGATGGGCGCGTCGTAATCGTAGGAGCTGCACCAGGAGGCATAGGGCGGGCAATTGGCTCCGGCCCAATGGCCCCAGGTGGTGCCTCCGTGGGCCATATAGAGGCTGAAGGAGATGTCGCGGTCGAGCATGTCCTTCATTCCCTTCACCAGCGATTCGGTGCTGCGGGTCTCGTGGGGACTGCCCCAGCGGTCGAACCAGCCCGACCAGTATTCGCTGCACATCAGCGGCATATGGGGATCGGCCTCTTTCAGGGGCTTGAACTGGCGCTCGATATCGGAACCGGCTCCGAAATTGATGGTCCAAACCAGTCCGTCCAAGGCGTTTTTCCGGAAGTTGCTGCTCCAGTCGCACTGGAATAGAGGCACATCCGTAAAGCCAGATTCTCTGAGGACGGCGGCCACTTCCTGCAGATAGGGTTTGTCGGTGCCGTAGGAGCCGAACTCGTTCTCCACCTGCATCATGAGGATATTGCCTCCGCGTGCCAGCTGAAGGTCGGCCAGCTGCTCGCCGAGTTTTCCCATGAACAGGCGGACGCGCTCCATGAAATAGGAATCCTGTGAGCGCAGGCTGATGTCTTCTTTCTGGAGCAGCCACCAGGGCAGTCCGCCCATATCCCACTCCGCACAGGCGTAGGGGCCGGGACGCACGATGACGTACATGCCGTGCTTCTGGGCCAGGCGGCAGAAGGCGGCTACATCATTGTTGCCGGTAAAGTCGAACTCGCCGGGCCGCTGTTCGTGCACATTCCAGAATACATACAGGCAGATGGTGTTCATGCCCATGGCTTTGCACATCTGTATGCGCTGTTCCCAGTATTCGGCGGGAATGCGCGGATAGTGCATTTCGCCCGATTTGATGACGAAGGGCTTTCCATCGAGGAGGAAGCAGCCGTCGCCGATGCTGAATTCGTGATGTCTGGAGCAGGAAGTGCCCGACAGAATCAACAGGCTCATGGCCAGAGCCAGAAAAATGCGATATATTTCTTTCATGACAGGGAGTTTATTTACCAGACAGTTTGCCATACCACTCCTGCATCACGTAAAAGGCTTTCTTGCGGATGCCGCGATCGGAAATCAAGCCTTTTCGGTTGAAACCGTCCTGGATGTCTACCAGGACACGACGCGGTGAGCGGAAGTCGGTCAGAATCCAGGGGGTGCAGCCCGACAGGCCTTCCATATTTTCCAGCATCGAGACCGAATGGCGATAGAGTTCTTCCTGAAACTCTTCCGTGAAGCGCTGATTGGCAGGGCCATGATAGCCCTGCAGTGCGCCGCCTCCGAATTCGCTGATAAACACTGGTTTATCCTCGTTGAACTGCCATTTCACCTGATCGCATTTCTCGGGCAGGCCGTCGTACCAACCGACATATTGGTTGAAACTGAGCACATCGAGCTGGGCCGACAGCGGATCCTCGAGGGTCATGATTTTTCCGGGGAGTTCTTTCTTTTCCATAGCGGCGGCCAGCAGCCGCGTGTCGTCGAGCGAACGGGCGCGCTGGATAAGACGTCCGAGGAACTGGTTGCGGGGTTCTGAGACGGGGGTTTCGTTGGCGATGGACCAAATGATGATGTTGGCACGGTTGCGGTCTCGCCCGATGAGCATATCCAACTGGTCCTGGGCCGTTTCGTAGGTCGATTCGTTGTCCCAGTCGATCGTCCAGTAGCAAGGGATTTCGGCCCAGACCAGCAATCCCATACGTTCGGCTGCACGTATCATGTATTCGTTGTGCTGATAATGAGCCAGCCGAACAAAGTTGCAGTTCATTTCCCTGGCCCAGCCCAGAAGGATCATGGCATCTTCGGGGCTCCAGGCTCTTCCCGAACGGAAGGGGGCTTCCTCGTGGATGCTGACTCCACGGCAGAAGAGTTTTTCTCCATTGAGATAGAGGTCTTTTCCTCTGGTTTCGATACAGCGGAATCCGATTTCGTCTTCTACCGAATCCTGGCCGGAACTGAGTTTCACGCGATAGAGACGGGGATTTTCCGGACTCCAGAGTTGCGGACGTGCCTTGCATTCGAAACGGCCGAATCCGTTTTCATCGGTGCTCACGGTCTGTTTCAGTTTCAGTTCGGGAATCTCGAGAAGGACCTCCTGAGAGCCTGCACCGTCCAGTTGAACCCATCCGGCAATGAGATTCTGACTGTCTTTCCTGAGCTGTACGAAATAATCTCTGATATAGGTTTCGGGGACGGTCACCACATGGACGGAGCGGGTGATGCCTCCATAGTTGTACCAATCGGTATTGACGGTGGGGACTCCCTCTTCGCGGCGACGGTTGTCGACCTTGAGGATGAGTGTATTGGTGCCGTTTTGCAGACGGCCGGTCACTTCGATGTTGAAAGGTGAAAAACCGCCTTCGTGAACGCCGATTTTTTGTCCGTTCAAATAGACGACACACTGGTAGTTGACGGCGCCGAAATAGATATACTGGCGGGTGCCGGAAGTGGGATGACAGTCGAACTGTCTTCTGTACCAGATATTTCCTTCATAATTGAAAAGTTCTTCTTCCTGCATGTTCCAGTCGCCGGGGACATGGAGCTGAGGGGCATGGTCGAAATCATATTCCACCAGGTCTTCCGGTTTCTGGGCCTTGGCATCGCGGAACCAGCCCCACCGGTCTTCGGCCATGCGATAGTTGTAATAGCCCAATTCGTATACATCGAGGATATACTTCCAATGGCCGTCCAATAGCTGGCACTGACGGCCGGGCAGGTTTTGGATCAAAGGGCTGATGCCCCAGTTTTCTGTGGCATTGAGAGATGAAAGAGTCAAACAGCTTACGGCAAGAATAAGGAGTTTCCGTTTCATATGGGTTCGGTTTAAAGATTAAAAATCGTCCAGGAAGCTTTCAATGTCCATGAAATCGTCGAGGGAACGGCGCTCTTTTTTGGTGGGGCGGCCTGTTCCTTTGGCCCGGTCGATGAATCCGCTGATGCGGGAGAGTTCCAGGAGTTCGTACTGTTCGGGCGGTGTGATGTTCTCCATCAGTTCGGGCACCAGTTTGGCCGACACGCGGTTTTCGACCGGCTGCAATACCTTCAGTGACAAGGTGATGGGCGGTTTGCGGACTTGGACCACATCGCCGGATTTCACCATGCGCGAGGGCTTCAGGGCCACTCCGTCCATCGTGACGTGGCCTTTCTTGCATTCTTCGGCCGCCAGGCTGCGTGTCTTGTACACGCGGACGGCCCAGAGCCATTTGTCGATTCTCACTTCTGAAGGCATAGGCGTCTCAGAGTCCCTTGCGGTTGTATTGGTTCATGGCGAATTCGATGCCGCTCAGACAGAAAGCGCGGACGGCGTCGCAGGCCAGTTCGAAGCGGGGCTTCAATTGTGCCAGGACTTCGTCGGACCAGCGTCCGAGGACGTAGTCGACCTGGCCTCCCTGGGGAAAATCGCGGCCTATGCCCATGCGCAAACGGGCGTAGCGGTCTGTTCCGAGCACTTCGCAGATGCTGCCCAGACCGTTGTGTCCGGCATTGCTGCCATCGGCCCGCAGTCGGATCTGTCCGACAGGCAAGGACAAGTCATCGACAAGGATGAGTACGTTTTCCAAGGGGATTTTCTCCTTCTGCATCCAATAGCGGACAGCCAGCCCGCTGGAGTTCATGAAAGTGGAGGGTTTCAGGAGGATGAGCTGGCGTCCTTTGAGGGAATACTCGGCCACATCCCCGTATCGGCGGGTCTGAAAAACAATATTGGACGCTTCGGAAAAAGCGTCCAATATGTCAAATCCTATGTTGTGGCGGGTGTGTCGGTACTCTTCACCGATATTGCCCAATCCGACAATCAGGTACTTCATTCAGTCTTCTTATTCAGCAGCGGTCTCGCTGGCGGCCTGAGCGGCAGCGCGGGTGGCCTTTACAGAGCAGACACCGGCGGCCTTGGGGCTGACCATTTCGAGATTGTCGAACTTGAGGTCGGCGACCTTGATGGACTTGCCGAGTTCGAGATCGGAAACGTCGATGTCGATGCTTTCGGGCATGTCCTTATAGAGACCTTTGACTTTGATCTTGCGCATGTCGAGGCTGAGCTTACCACCGGCTTTCACACCTGCGGCGTGGCCTTTCAGATGGATGGGCAGAGCCACTACGATGGGCTTGTTTTCGAACACTTCCAGCAGGTCGATGTGGAGAGTGGTGTCCTTGACGGGATGATACTGGGCTTCCTTGAGGATGGCCAGATGTTCCTTGCCTTCGAGAGACAGTTTGACGAGCAGGACTTCGGGAGTGTAGAGCAGAGCGCGCAGATCTTCTTCGCGAATCTGGAAATGCTTCACTTCTTCACCGCCGTACATGACGCAGGGTACATCGCCGGATTTGCGGATACCCTTGGCTGCCCTCTTTCCGAAATCGGCTCTCGGAGTGCCTTTGAGTTCTAACGTTTTCATCTTTTTCTTTTTTTGTGTTACTCAGAATTTTGTCTTGCTTTGAAATTCCCCATCACACGGGTGCCTTAAAAAGCGCCGCAAAGGTAGTGCATTTTTTCAGAAAGCCAAAAAAAGTATTACATTTGCACCGATTTTATCGTCTACAGGATATGGTTAACCGCGTTCTCATCCGTTCAAAGGTTTTACAAATGGTATACGCCTATTACCAGAGTGAAAACCAAGACCTGGAAAAAGCTCAGAAAGAATTTGACATGAGTCTGGAAAAGAGTTATGAACTCTACCATTATCTGCTCATGCTGATTCCCGGCATCACGCTTTATGCGCAGGAGCGCATCGAAAGAGGTCTGAACAAATATCTCCCGACGGAAGAAGACCTCCATCCCAACACCCGTTTCATCGACAACCGGCTGGCCGAACAGGTCCGCCGCAACAAGGATCTGGAGCATTTCGCCTCTTCGCACGGTCTGGACTGGTCGCGCAACGAGGGTCTTTTCCACACGCTTTTCGAACAGATTTCGGGCAGTGCCGCCTATCAGGAATACATGCAGGCTGAGACTTGCGACTACGAAGCCGACAAGGAAGTCTGGCGCAGGATTTTCAAACAGGTGCTGGCCGAGAGTCCCGAACTGGCGCAGGCGCTCGAAGACACTTGCATCTACTGGAACGACGATTTGGACATCGTCATCACTTTCGTCCTGAAGACCATCCGGCATTTCAACCTGGAGGAAGGCGACCGTCAGCCGCTTCTGCCCATGTTCAAGGATGCCGACGACCGCAATTTCGCCATGCGCCTGTTCCGTCAGACGTTGCTGAACGGTCCGCAGTACCGCGAGCTGATCACCTCTTCCATCAAGAACTGGGAGCTGGAGCGCCTGGCCACGATGGACCTGCTCATCATGCAGATCGCGCTGACCGAAATCATGGAGATCGAAGACATCCCCGTGAGTGTCAGTTTCAACGAATACATCGATCTGGCCAAGGTCTTCAGCACCGAAAAGAGCAGTCTTTTCATCAACGGCACGCTTGACTCCATCGTGAAGAATCTCCGCGCAGAAAACAAATTGTTCAAATCATAAAACGTCTCAAAATGAACCTGACTATTTTACTCCAGCAGACCGCTCAGGGCGGCAACAGTATGGGTGGCCTCGTTTCCATCATCCTTATTTTCCTCATCATCTGGCTGTTCATGATCCGTCCGCAGAACAAGAAACAGAAAGAGATCGAAAAGGCCCGCGCTGCTCTCGCCCCCGGTGACAAGGTGCTCACCAACGGCGGCATCTACGGAAAAATCCGCGAAGTGAAGGAAGACAGCTTCATCGTCGAGATTTCGGACAACGTACGTGTCCGCATCGAAAAGTCGGCCGTCTTTTCCGCTGTTCCTCCCCAGCCCCAGAAGAAGGAAGAGAAGAAGAAGTAATCCGTTCCCATGGGTTTTTGGAAAAACATACGGCAAGGCTTCAGAGGTCTTGCCGATTTTCTGCGTCTGTCCAGCAATCGCGAGTTGCTGTCGTTTCTGTTTTTCCTGGCGCTCGCCGCTCTGGCGTGGTTCCTTCAGGACGCACAGACCGAAAAGGACGGTTCTTTCAACATACCCGTAAGATACTCGGCTGTTCCCGACAGCATCACCATTGTCAATGACCTGCCCGCCAAGGCTCGCGTGACGATTCACGACAAAGGCAGCGTGCTGGCCCGCTATTCGCTCATGCGCAAGTCGCTGGCCATGGACATCGACCTGATGGTCTGGCGCTCGCGCGACGGCATCGGACACATACCGCTCTCCTTCTACGAGGGCCGTCTGTCTTCCAAGCTGAAACCCAGTTCGCAGATTCTGCGCATTTCGCCCGACAGCATACTGGTTTATTTCGTGGAAAAGGAGCGCAAGGAGGTGCCTGTGCGCCTGGAGGCCGACATCCAGTTGGCCGAGCAGTACACGCTCACGCACGAACCGATCGTCACGCCGTCCACGGTGACCGTATACGCACCCCCAGCCATTTTGGAGAATCTGGACGCGGTCGAGACGGAACACCTCAGCGTGAAAGAGCTGAAAGACACGATGGAGCTGACAGTCAAACTGAAAGCCATCGAAGGCGGACAGTTGTCCCAGCCGGGCGTCTTGGTCTGCCTGACATCGGAAGCCTACACGGAATGCACTATGAGCGTGCCCGTCGGAGGGAAGAATTTTCCGGACGGCATACAGCTTCACGCCTTTCCCCAGCAGGTTCAGGTGACGTTTCTCATAGCTGAAAAATATTACAGCGGACTGCGTGTCGAAGATTTCAGCCTCTGCATCGATTACGAGGCTCTCCGCCAGTCGCCGAACGAGTTGCAGCCTGTGCTGATGGAAAGATTTCCCGAACAGGCGCGCAACATCCGCATCCGGCCTGAAAAGGTCGACTGCCTCATCGAAAAACGCTGATTCCCATGCTGATCGTTGGACTGACCGGAGGTATCGGCTGCGGCAAATCGACTGTCGCCAAGCTGTTTCAGACATACGGCTACCCTGTCTACGACTCAGACTCGCAGATGAAGGCGCTCTACGACTCGGACGACGCGCTGAAAGATGAAATGCGGCGTCTGTTTGGAAAGGATATATTCAAAGGTCCGCAACAGCGGCTGGACCGCGCGGCTTTGGCCGGCATCGTTTTTCAAGACACGCAGGCGCTGCGGCAACTGGAAGCGGTCGCCCACCCTGCCCTGGTGCGCCATTTCCTGTCATGGGCCGATGGGCAAAGCCGGAAAGGGGCGTCGATGGTCTTGTTTGAAAGCGCCATTCTGACGGACCGTCAGCTCGACATCCGCTTCGACAGCGTCATTGCGGTCAGTGCGCCGGAAGAGGTCTGCATCGAACGTGTCGGACGGCGCAGCGGTCTGCGGCCCGAAGAAGTACGCCAACGCATGCGGCGCCAGCAGAGTCCCGAGGCACTGGCCTCAAAGGCCGACCATCAGGTCGACAACGGCGGCGCCCTTCCGCTCATTCCTCAGATTGAACATATCATTGAAGTATTAACCCATAAACCCGTTCAAACATCATGTTGAAGAAAATTCTTGCCATCTCCGGCAAACCCGGCTTGTACAAGCTCATCTCGCAAGGCAACCATATGCTGATCGTCGAATCGCTCATCGACGGCAAACGCATGCCCACCTACCAGCGCGACAAAATCGTTTCTCTGGGAGAAATCGCCATGTATACCGACGAAGATGAAAAGCCCCTCAACCAGGTCTTCGAATCCATCAAGACCCAGTTCCAAGGTCCGGTGGAAATCGACCACAAGAAAGCCAGCGAAGACGAACTGGCAGCTTTCATGGAGAAAGTGCTCCCCACTTACGACCGAGACCGCGTCCGCCACTCCGATATCCGCAAACTCATCCAGTGGTACAACCTGCTGGTAAAGAGCGGCAACGACGATTTTTCGGATGAAAAGGCCGAAGAAGAGAAGAAAGCCGAATAAGGAATTGTCGCCGGACAAGCGCATCCGGCCGAACAGAAAGGGCATCCGCTTCCTTGACGAAGCGGATGCCCTTCTTTTTTGGGGGTGACCGAAAGCCTCAGTCGACGAAGACGCCCAACTGGTCGCAATAATCGATTTCGGCATCTACGAAGAAGCCGATCTCTTCCTGGGTCAGTTTGAGGTTTTCCTTCTTGGCGCCCTTCACGACGAAGGCCGTCAGATCGTCGATGTCCACGTCGACTTCGTCGTCGCTTTCTTCGTTGAGATAGCCTTTCGATTCGTAATAGTCGTAGATGCAGTCCAGCAGATAATAGCATACGTCATCGTCTGCCAGCTTTTCCTTCATTTCCTGAGGGACCTGATTGCGGATGAAAGCGATCGCTTTCTCGTCGTCATACTCGATGGGATCTTTTTCCATAATTACGCGTTTTCTTCTTCGGATATGCCTTTGTTTTTGATAGCGTCGTAGATGGCCTGTTCGATTTCCTCGGCCAATTCGGGATTGTCACGCAGGATCTCCTTGGCGGACTCGCGGCCTTGGGCCAATTTGGCATCCTTGTAGGAATACCACGAACCGCTCTTCTTCATGATGCCCAGTTCGACCGAGATGTCGACCAGTTCGCCGGTTTTGGAAATGCCTTCGCCGTACATGATGTCGAATTCGGCTTTGCGGAAGGGAGGCGCCACTTTGTTCTTGACCACTTTGACGCGGGTCTGGCTGCCGATGACTTCCTCGCCGTCCTTGAGCTGGCCGATGCGGCGGATGTCCAGACGGACCGAGGCGTAGAACTTGAGGGCGTTGCCGCCGGTGGTGGTTTCGGGATTGCCGAACATCACGCCGATCTTCTCGCGCAACTGGTTGATGAAGATGCAGGTGGTGTTGGTCTTGCTCACGGTGGCCGTGAGTTTGCGCAGGGCCTGAGACATCAGACGGGCCTGGAGACCAACCTTGTTGTCGCCCATGTCGCCTTCCAGTTCGGCTTTCGGCGTCAGAGCGGCGACCGAGTCGACCACCACGATGTCCACCGCGGAGGAACGGATGAGCTGGTCGGCGATTTCCAGGGCCTGCTCACCGCAGTCGGGCTGTGAAATCCAGAGGTTTTCCACATCCACACCCAGTTTTTCGGCATAGAAACGGTCGAAGGCGTGTTCCGCATCGATGAAGGCGGCGATTCCGCCCTGCTTCTGAGCCTCGGCAATAGCATGGATGGCCAAAGTGGTCTTTCCGGACGATTCGGGACCGTAGATTTCGATGATGCGGCCGCGCGGATAACCGCCCACGCCCAAGGCCAGGTTGAGGGCCACCGAACCGGTTGAAATGACGGGCACGTCTTCGACTTTGTCGTCGCCCATCTTCATGATGGAGCCCTTGCCGTAATTCTTTTCGATTTTTTCCATCGCCATCTGCAGGGCCTTCAGTTTCTCGGCCGAGGGTGACGGTTTCTGAGCCGCGTTTTGAGCGGCATTTTCCTGTAAATTCTGCTTTGCCATACGTATCGGTTGTTTGTTGTTATTGTTTCGACGCAAATATAGAGGCTTCCCTTTCTCTCTGCAAGAGTCGGAGGGTTAATTTTAATTAATTGTTAAGCGAAATTTACCGCTCCTATTTACATATAGGGGGCAGACGGTCTTTCACCTTTTGGACAAAGATAAAAAGTCTGTGGGTAAACGAAAAGCCGGAAAGACAATTATTTTGAAAAAAAATTCATTAAAAAACATCTTGGGTATAAGTTTTTTGCTACCTTTGCACCCGCTAATGCAACAACCTTTTAAATTTAAAGAAAATGGCAACAAAAATCAGACTGCAGAGACATGGCCACAAGGGCTATGCTTTCTACTACATTGTTGCAGCCGACAGCAGGGCACCACGAGATGGTAAATTTATTGAAAGATTGGGTTCGTACAATCCGAACACTAATCCTGCTACAGTAGATTTGAATTTCGAACGTGCTTTGTATTGGCTCAACTGCGGCGCTCAGCCCTCTGACACCGTCCGCAACATTCTTTCGCGCGAAGGCGTGATGCTGATGAAGCATCTCCAGGGCGGTGTCGCCAAGGGTGCTTTCACTCAGGAAGAAGCTGAAAAGAAATTCGAGGCTTGGAAACAGAGCAAAGCCGCCGCTCTCAACAACACGCTCTCTTCACTGAGAGATGCCGAGCGCGCCAAGGCCAAAGCCCGCAAGGAAGCCGAAGAAGCCGCTCACAAAGCGAAAGCCGAAGCTGTCGCTCAGAAGCTGGCCGAAAAGAAGGCCGCTGAAGAAGCCGCTCAGGCTGAAGCCGCCGCCGAAGCTCCCGCCGAGGAAGCCGCTCCCGCTGCAGAATCAGCTGAATAAGACGGAAAAGTCGGAACGGTTTGACCGCCGTTCCGGCTTCTTCTTGGAGGGATGGCAGAGTGGTCGATTGCGGCGGTCTTGAAAACCGTTGAACTGCGAGGTTCCGGGGGTTCGAATCCCTCTTCCTCCGCCAACAAAACCTACAAAAAGGCATTTATATGGAAATCAAAGGTAAAATCCTTAAAAAACTGTCTCTTCAGAGCGGTGAAAGCCGCAACGGCGGCAGCTGGAAACGTCAGGAGTATCTTCTCGAATACGGAGATCGGTTTCCCAAGACCGTATGTTTCAGCCTGCGCAACGACAATGTCGACAAGTATCCTCTGGAGATCGATGAAGAAGTGGTCATTTCCGTCGATGTTCTGAGCCGCGAATACAACGGCCGCTACTACACGGATGTCGTCGCATGGAAGGTCGACAAGGCTTCCGACATGCCTCAACAGGCTGCACCCGCCGCTACCGCCCAAACGTTCGCTCCGGCCGCTCCTACTACCGCCTCTTCCGCCGACCTGAAAGACGAATCTGCAGACGATCTGCCGTTCTGACGGATTCCTTCTTATGCGGAACTCTGGCACTACAACGATTTACCTAAAAGGGTGTTGAGCAATCAATGCCCTTTTTTGCTTTTCTTGATATGGCTATTGAAACCGAGCGCAAATTTCTGGTCAAAGACACGGCATTCCTGTCGAAGCCTCACGAGAGTTACGCCATTGCCCAAGCCTATTTCTGTCACGAAAAAGGCAAGACGGTGCGCGTGAGACTTTGCCGTGGCAAAGGTATCCTCACGCTCAAGGGCCCGGTGATGTCGGACGGTTTGAGCCGCTTCGAATGGGAGAAGGAGCTGACCGAAGAGGAAGCGCTGCTTCTGCTCTCGACCTGCAAGGAAGGCAAAATTGAAAAGGAGCGCCATCTGATTCCCGGTTCCGGTCAGCTGACTTGGGAAGTCGACGTTTTCCACGGCGAAAACGAAGGTCTGATCGTGGCCGAAATCGAGTTGCCCGATGCCGTTACGCCCTTCGATCGGCCCGACTGGCTGGGCGAAGAAGTGAGCGGAGATGCGCGCTACTACAATTCCAATTTAATCCTAACACCTTATTCTCTATGGAAGTAACCCGACTATTCGATCTGGTCGACCATTATGTGGAGAAATATCCGGACCAGGAAACCGCATTGGCCGGCAAAGTCAACCGTCAGTGGGTCGGCTACAGCGCAAAGGAATATGCACAGAAGGTGCGGCTCATCAGCTATGCGCTCATGTCGATGGGTATCGGAAAAGGCTGCAAGATCGGTCTCATCTGCAGCAACCGCCCCGAATGGAATTTCTGGGATATGGCCATCATGCAGGTCGGTGCCGTGGTGGTGCCCATCTACACGACCATCAGCCAGAACGACTACGAGTTCATCCTGCCCCACGCGGACATCGAATACATTTTCACCGACAACAACCGCTTGGTCCGCAACCTGCGGCCCATCACCGACGGAATGCCCGATTTCAAACGCTTCTTCACGCTGAATCCCTGCGAAGACTGCCTTTCGATGGAAGACATCTGCCGCTTGGGTGAACAGCATCCCGACGAAGCCGGACTGCAGGCTATCAAGGATTCCATCAGCCCGGACGATCTAGCCAGCATCATCTACACGTCGGGCAGCACCGGCACGCCCAAAGGTGTGATGATTTCGCACGACAACATCGTCTTCCAGATCATGGGCATTCAGGACACGCCTGCCCGATGGAGCAACAGGGCTTTGAGTTTTCTGCCGCTCTGCCATGCCTACGAACGGCTGCTCGATTACATGTACCAGTATCTGGGCATGTCGGTCTACTACGCCGAAAACATGGGCACGATAGCCGACGACATCAAGGCTGTCCAGCCGACGATGATGACATCGGTTCCGCGCGTGATGGAGAAATTCTACACGCGTCTCTACGCGGCCGGGAAAAATCAGAAAGGTCTTTCCAAATGGTTGTACTACAAGGCTTTCGAACACGCCAAGCGTTACCGTATGGACGGGAACGGCCCCATCTACACGCTGAAGTACAAGTTTTTCGACCGTATGGTGTACAGCAAGTGGCGTGAGGCCATCGGTGGTAATTTCGACATTGTCGTATCGGGAGGCGCCGCCATTCAGAAGGAGCAGTCTGCGTTTTTCAACGCCATCAAGATGCCCGTTTTCGAAGGGTACGGTCTGAGCGAAACCGCTCCTGTCATCGCCGTCAGCCGACGCGACCAGCGCCGTGAGGGAACGGTCGGTCCCGCTTTGCCCGGCGTGGAGATAAAGATGACGGAAGAAGGTGAAATTGTCTGCAGGGGGCGCAATGTCATGATGGGCTATTACAAGGCTCCCGAACTGACGGCCGAAGTCATTGACCGGGAGGGTTGGTTCCACACGGGTGACACCGGCCATTTCACTCAGGATGGTCTGCTGGTCATCACAGGCCGTCTGAAACAGATTTTCAAGACATCTTTGGGCAAGTATGTCAATCCTTTCCTCTTGGAAGAGGCGCTCAACCAGTCGCCTTATATCGAGAATTCGCTGGTGGTGGGCGACGGACGTCCCTACCCGACGGCTTTCATCGTTCCCGATCTCTCCAATCTGACGGCCTACTGCCAGAAGAACGGCATTCCGGTGTCGGCCGACAAGGCCAAGTGGTTTGCCCAGCCCGGCGTGATGGAACTTTTCCAGAAGGAGATCAACGACTGCAACCTGGAATTCGCCAATTACGAAAAAGTGAAACGTTTCCATCTGGTCAGCGACGATTGGACGCAGGCCAACGGCATTCTCACTCCTACGCTGAAAATCAAGCGCAAAGTGGTGACGGAGCGCTACGCCAAGGAAATAGAGCAGCTTTACTCGGTGGGCTGAGGTACGCGCGGACTGTGCTGTCCGTCGCCTGAATCGAAGCCTGTCGCTTGAAAACTTGTGGCCCCCGGAAGTCTTTCAGACTTCCGGGGGCCACACTTTCAGGTTCGGCTCGCGGGGAACCCCGCTGCAGGCGCCGGTTTCATTTCAGTTCGATTTCTTCCTTCATGTCGATTTCCCGGCCGTGCGAATCGAGGAATGTATATTCCAGATAGCCGAGAGCTTGGGAGGGGACGATTCTCAAACCGAAACCATACTTCATGCGCCATTTGCATTTCAGGGAGAACAGGCCTCCCTTTTCAATGTATGCCGCCACGTACGGATGGACTCTCAAAGTGCATTTCTTCAGTTTCAACTGTTGGGATACGTAGCCGATCTTGTTTTCCAAAGTGTCCGTAAACAGAATGGAAGGACGGATTTCGCCTTTGCCGAAGCAGACCGGACAAACCTCGTTGGTTTGGATGAAGGTCTGGGGACGCACCCTCTGACGGGTGATTTGCATAAGGCAAAACTTGCTGAGCGGCAGAATGTTGTGCTTTGCGCGGTCGGTCGACATCAGCTCGCGGAGATGATCGAACAGTTTCTGACGGTTCTCACCTTCGTTCATGTCGATGAAGTCAACGACGATGATGCCGCCCATATCGCGAAGCCGCAACTGGCGGGCAATCTCTTCGGCAGCCATCATATTGACATCGAAAGCATTGGTTTCCTGACCGCCTTCTTTCGGTTTCATACGGTTGCCGCTGTTGACATCTATCACATGCATGGCTTCGGTGTGGTCGATGACCAGATAGGCCCCGCTGCGGATGGATACCACTCTGCCCAGACCCGATTTCACCTGCTTGGTGATGCCGAAATGATCGAAAATGGGAATTTCGTTGACGTATTCCTTGACGATTTCGGCCTTTTCGGGCATGATGAGCGTCACATAATCCCTGATTTCTTCATAAGTGTTGTGGTCGTTGACATGGATGTGCTCGAAGGAGGCGTTCAGCAGATCGCGCAACATCACCACCGTGCGGCTGGTCTCTTCGTAGACCAGACGGGGCGATTTGGCGGTGTCGGCCTGCATGCGAAGCATCATGTCGTCCCATCGCTTCAACAGCACCTTCAGTTCTGTGTCAAGTTCAGCCACGCGCTTGTTTTCGGCGACGGTGCGGACAATGACACCGAATCCCTTGGGGGTGATGCTCTGCAACAACTGACGGAGTCTTTCGCGCTCTTCCACCGATTTGATCTTGGTGGAGACGGAGACTTTGTCCGAGAAGGGCATCAGGATGAGGAAACGGCCGGCAATGGAGATTTCGGAAGTCAGACGGGGCCCTTTGGTGGAAATCGGTTCTTTGGCGATCTGAACCAGGATTTCCTGACCGGGCTGCAGGATTTCCGAAATCTGTCCGTCTTTGGGAATGTCGGGCTGTTTCTTCGCTTTGGCCACCGGCATCATCTTTTTGCGGTTGCCGAGCAATTGGGACAGGTAATTCTGTTGGGTGGCGAATTGGGGACCCAAATCCAAATAATGGAGAAATGCATCTTTTTCATAGCCCACATTGACGAAAACGGCATTCAGCCCAGGCATGACCTTATGGACCTTGCCCAGAAAGATGTCGCCGACAGCAAAGGAGACATTGCGCGCTTCCTGCTGAAACTCGACCAGACGGCCGTCTTCAGTCACGGCAATGGAAACCTGTTTGTCCTGGACATCAGCTACAAGTTCAGTTTTCATTTGGGGAACTACGGTTAAGATTGACGATTAAAAAAAAGAACAAACCTCTGGGCCTTTCTTGCCTTTCGGTTTGTTCTTGTATGGGATCAAGAAAGAATCATTTCTTCTTATGTCTGTTCTTTCTCAGTCTTTTCTTACGTTTGTGCGTGGACATCTTGTGCCCTTTTTTCTTTTTTCCGCTAGGCATTGTCGTAGAATTTAATTATTTCTTCACTTCGTTCATAAAAGTCTTGGCCGGCTTGAATGAGGGGATGTTGTGAGCCGGGATGATGATAGTGGTGTTCTTGGAGATGTTGCGGGCGGTCTTTTCAGCTCTCTTCTTGATGATGAAGCTGCCGAAACCTCTCAGATAAACGTTCTCGCTCTTGGTCAGGGAATCCTTGACAGAATCCATGAAGGCCTCTACTACTTTCAGAACGACGGCTTTTTCGATGCCAGTCTCTTTTGCGATCTCATTGACGATATCAGCTTTTGTCATGACTTAAATTTTTAAAGTATTATACAATGAATTGATTATCTATTATTTTGGCCTGCAAATATATAGCTTATTTCCAACAAAAAAAATATCTTTACAAAAAGAATTTCAATTTTCATGATTCAAAGGGAATCTTCATATAACTCAATGGTTATCAGCCATCTGTTGGTCGATTGGTATGAAACGGCCAAAAGGGATTTGCCTTGGAGGCATACACAAGACCCATACCGTATATGGCTGTCGGAGACCATTCTTCAGCAAACCCGCATTGCACAAGGGCTTCCGTACTATCTGGATTTCACGGAATCCTTTCCGACCGTGCACGATTTGGCCGACGCCAGCGAAGATGAGGTGCTGAGCCATTGGCAGGGATTGGGCTATTACAGCCGTGCCAGGAATCTTCACGCCACCGCCCGATATGTCAGCCGCCAGCTGCAGGGTGCGTTTCCTTCGAGTTACGAAGGTCTCCTTTCATTAAAAGGTATAGGTCCCTACACGGCAGCGGCCATCGCTTCCTTTTCGTTCGGCCTGCCCTGCCCGGTTCTCGACGGCAATGTGTTCCGCGTCATCGCCCGCCTGCTCGACATCGATTTGAACATTCTAGACCAGGCTTCCCGAAAGACTTTCGAGCAAGCGGCCCGCGAACTGATGGACCCTTCTCAAGCCGCCCTGCACAATCAGGCCATGATGGAACTGGGCGCTCTGGTATGCAAGCCCCAGCAGCCCGACTGCGGGGACTGTCCGCTGGCCGGACATTGTCTGGCGCTGGCTCACGGAACCGTGGTACTCCGCCCTGTCAGGCATCATCCGATGCAGAAAAAGCAGCGGTTCCTGCACTACCTCTGTCTGAGCGACGGCGCGCGCCTGGCCATCTATCAGCGCCAGCAGAAAGACATCTGGCATCATCTGTGGGAGTTTCCCTTGTTGGAACACGGCTCGGCTCTCCGTCAGTGGGAGGAATTGCTGCAGGAATGGCCGGGTTTGAAGCGTTTCCTGTCGGAATCCGCCCATGAGGCCCAGCCGACACTGCATCTGCCCGTCTTTCGCAAGCACATCCTCAGCCATCAGCGTCTGGAGGCCGCGTGTTTTGCCGTCGGACTCAGTCCGGAGTCCTTGGACAAATTTGTTCAACTTCCTGGAAATGAAGCCATAATACTGATCCCAAAAGAAGAGGTTTCGCGATACGCCTTCTCCGCGCTCAGCAGTGGATTCATTTCGAAATTAAAATTTCTTTAATATTGAATTTATTTTTGTTTTACCAATAAATTGTATTACTTTTGACCTGTTCATTTTCATATTCACATTTTAAACCTAACAGCTATGATTAACAAAGTCATCCTCGTCGGCAATGTCGGCAAAGATCCCGAAGTCCGCTACATCGACAGCAATGTCCCTGTAGCCCGTTTTCCGCTGGCCACCAGCGAACGCAGTTACACTGGCAACAACGGCACGCAAGTGCCCGAACGTACCGAATGGCACACGATTGTCGTTTGGCGCAATCTGGCGGATGTGGCCGAAAAATATGTGCGCAAAGGCACCCAACTCTACATCGAAGGAAAAATCACCTACCGCCAGTGGAACGACAAGAACAACGTGACACACTATTCCACTGAAATCGTGGCCGATACCATGCAGCTGCTCGGACGGCGTCCGGAAGGTCAGCGTCCTCCCCTCGCCCCGCTCGGCACCGATGTTCCTATGGTTAAAGGCGCACAGCCACAGCCTCAACAGCCGCAGGCGCCTCTGTCGGAACCTTCCGTCGACGATCTGCCACCGGCCAGTCAAGGTGATGTCAACCAAATGCCCTTCTGAGCTTCATGAGCCTGCTGTCCATTGAAACGACAGGCCAATGCCGAATAGGCATCTGGCGACTGGAAGAGTCTCTTCAGGAGATTTCTTCCGGTCTGCCGGATGTTCCCGTCTGCACGGCCAAAGCCGGGCAGCGCCAGCTGGAGTATTACGCGGAACAGCGTCTGGCCCTGGCCATGGGCATCCGTCCGTCCGATATCGGCCACCTGCCGACCGGAGCGCCCACGCTGGCGGACGGCAGTGCCATCAGCATTTCGCACACCAAGGATTACGTCTGTCTGATGCATGGGCCCAGGGGGCTCCGCATCGGTATTGATGTGGAGATGAAAGCGCCCAGGATTCTGAAAGTGGAGAAATGGTATTTGCGCGAATCGGAACAGGAGCTCATCAAAGCCGCCGCCACCTGCGATGACAGACGGATGAAAATGGACCTGCTCTACTGGTGTTCGAAAGAAGCGCTCTACAAGGCCGCCGGCATCGAAGGACTCGATTTGTGCCACGAATTCGACATCTGCGACTTCCATGCCGTATCGGAAAACGGAGAAGACCCGACCGAGGGGCAGACCATGGCCTATCTGAATGAGCAGGCTTTCCGCATCTGCTGGCGCGAATGGCCGGATGCCATGCTTATTTTCTGTTTTTCAGAATAATCCAGACAATCACCGGAGCGCCGACCAGAGCCGTCACCGCATTGATCGGCAGACTGGCGTTGAAACAAGGCAGGCTGCAGACGATGTCGCACAACAGCAGCAGGCTGGCGCCGCACAACATGACGGCCGGAATCAGCGTGCGGTGTTCCCATTCCTTGAACAGTCCTCTGGCGATATGCGGAACGGTGATTCCGACGAACGAAATCGGACCGGCAAAGGCGGTGATGCCGCCGGTCATCAGGGCTGTGGCCAGAATCATCCAGAAACGGACACGTTTGACGGAAATGCCCAAAGAGGCCGCGTAAGACTCGCCCAGCATCATTCCGTTCATCGGTTTGCACAGCAGAAACGACATCAGACAGCCGAGTATCACCATGGCCGACAGAACGGGCATCATCTGCCAGGATACGGCGCTCAGGCTGCCGAAGGTCCAGACGACGAATATTTTGAGCGCCTCCGGGTTGCTCAGGCTCTGAAGCACGCTTACCAGAGCGCCTGCCAGATAGCCGAACATCATACCCACGATGAGCAGGGAAACCACGTCTGGCGTATGGCGCGAGACAGCCAGCACCAGCATCAGGACGAGCAAAGCGCCTATGACAGCCGCCACAACCAGCGACCAGGAACCCAAGGAAAGGGCGACACCCCCGAATACCGAACTGAGCATGGTCAGCAAAGCCACGCCAAGGCTTGCGCCCGAATTGACGCCAAGCACATCCGGTCCGGCCAGCGGATTGCGGAAAAGTGTCTGCATCAGCAGTCCGGAAAGCGACAGAGAGACACCGGCCAAAATGGCGGTCAGCATCTTAGGCAGACGGTAACGGCAGACGATTTCACGGACGACAGGCTGCTCCTGATGGCCGAAGAGCGATGAAAAGATGTCGCGCAGGGAAAGCGTCACATTGCCCAGACAGAGATCCAGGCAGGCCGACAGCACCAATGTCAGGCTCAAGATCAGGAACAGGTTTCTTCTGCGGTTCATACGGCTACGTTTATTGAAGAGGTTCGATATAGATCCACTCGTGGGAGGACAGGCATTCGGGATGGAACAGGGCCACCAGATCGGCCAAGAGCCAGTCGGGACGGACGACGGCGCTTTCCCAGAAGTCATTGCCTCCTCCCGGGCGGCTGCGTCTGCCGTAATGATAGACTTTGCCGTTGCGGTAGGCATCGAAGAGTTCATAGCGGGCGTCGCGCTTTATCAATTCGTCCAGTGACGTGGCGGTCACGCCCAGCCAAATGTCGGCATCGTGCATCTCCAGCAGCACTTTTTCCAGACTGCTCGAAATGCTGCCCGTATGGGGGTCGTCCGCATAGCGGTACCGGGCTCCGGCATCCCGAAACAGTGATGCCATATAGCTTTTTCCACCGGAAAGGTACCAAGTCCCCCGGAAATCTTCTCCAGGCAACACGGTCGGGTCCTGTCCGGAAGGCCGCTTCCTGACTTGTTCGCACAGGGATTCGTAGCGGCCGGCGACCTCGAGAAAGAGACTGTCTGCCTGTTTTTCGCAAGCGAAGAAGGCTCCGACCAGACGGATCCACTCTGCCCTACCCAGCACATCGGATTCCTTCCATTCGTAAGTGGTGACCAAAGGAAGACCGGCCTTTTGGAGAAATTCGGTCTGCGCGTCGCTCTGTCCGGTGCCACTGACAAACAGGACTTCTGCGCCGGAAGAAAGGACTTTTTCCACATTCAGATGAAAAGCGTCACCGATATCGGCCATTTTTCCCTCCGCCAGCGCACGGCAGACATCTTCCTGATAAATTTCGCCGACATTGCTGACGGCACAGATTTGCGGCAGGACTCCCAAGCGGTCACAGAAGGCCACCAGCGGGCAGGATGCCAGCGCGGCCTTTTCGACCGGCACAGCCACTCTCGGCCCGTCCGACGGAAGTTCATCCACCTTTTCAAACCCGCGCGCATACAGGTAACAGCGCTGTCCGTCCGCAGACTCACCTTCCTTGCCGGGCTGGAAAACCGTCACTCGGACATAGTCCTTGAAATAAGCCAATTCGAAACCCTTGGCATAATGGAGAACGGCGACCGAATCAGCATCGGCAGCCGATGAAGCCGCGCCTGACCTACCGTTCCGTCCACACGAACAGAACACGCAAATCAAGAACAGCCAAGCGACAAAAAAAGGGTATCGAAGCGACACCCTTTTCTGTATTTTCGATATCCGAATCTTATTCAGCATCTTCGAAGTTGGGAGCAGTCAGGTTGGGATCGACGGCTACGGCATTGTCGACCTGCTCTTTCAGGATGGACTGCTTCTCACCGGAGACACGCTTCGGAATGAAAGCGGTTGAAAGGATACTGCCCAGAAGAACGATTCCAGCCAAGGTCCATGTGGCTTTTTCAAGAAAATCGGTGGTTTTTCTGACACCCATCACCTGATTTGAAGAAGCGAAACCTGAAGCCAGACCGCCACCCTTGGAGTTTTGAACCAGGACAATCAGGATGAGAACCAGGGCGATAATGAATACTAAAATAGTAAGAGCCAGATACATAGTTATCTATTTGTTTAAATGTTTTATTAATTTCTCCAAAAATCTTATTTGGTCGGCAAAGTAAATACTTTTTTCCGGATTTTTCAACTCTAATGATTTGAATATTTCCAGAGCCTGCGCATATTTTTTCTGTTTCAGATAGATAATGGCCAGCGTCTCGGTAAAGGAGATATCGGGAATGCGCTGAGATTCAGCCTCGAACATATCGATTACCTGCTGTTCCTCATCGGCTGCGCGAGGAATGGATTCCTGCGGATTGTCCAAAAAGCGGCTGGCCGCATCATCGGGCAGACTGACATCGCTGCCGTCGCCGTGTTCCTTCTCCAAGGAGTAGGTCGGATACGCCTGTGCCAAGCCAGGAGGAGTCGTCGGGCCGTCTGACGAGGCACCCTGCGAACTGAGGAAGGAATCGATCAGCGAGAAGCCGTCATCCACGGGTTCTTCCGCAGCGGCCGACGGGCTTTCAGGCAATGCCTGGCCGAGCATGAAGTCGCGCAGCACACGGCGTTGGGGCACCATAAGCGCTGTACGGAAAAGCATGGATTCGTTCTCCAAATCGTCGGCAGGCATGGCCTTCAGACGCAGCATCTGAGCCAGCACCAGACAGGGATAGGTCTTCAGCAGGCGCTCAAGCGCCGAAACCTCGTCCTCCCCCATCTGTCCGGGATTCCGATACCAATCGATGAGAGACTGCGACTTCATTACCAATTGGCGACTGTCTTGTTGAACACCGTTTCGGTGATTTCCTTGATGATTTCTTCCAGGAGACTGTCTTGCACGTCATCCAGCATCGAGGTGGCCGGGAATGTCTGATAAGCGCTGAAACGCTGTTCGAAATTCTCCTTTTCGTTTTTCGTATTGACGTAGCGGATGTTGACCGTCATCGTGAGTTTGGTCTCGGCGGCATAGCCGTCGGACTGGGCTGCCAGAGGCGTCAGATCGTAGCCGACAATTTCCCCTTCCAGCTGCAGATCGCCTTCCGACTTCAGCACGCGCAACTTGGTCTGGCGCGTGTAGATGTCGCGCAACTGTTCCGTAAAGTTCTGTGCCAACGGCGGATAGACCAAGAGAGCCTGATTGGTGAAATCCTTGATGGAGATGGTCTTTGTGGTCGTGTAGTCGATGGAGGCGCCGTTGAACTTGTAGGAAACGGTGCAGGCGCTCAACGCCATCAGGGCGCAGAGACTCAAAACAATCGGCAATCGTTTATTCCAAGCCATATTCTTTGATTTTCCGGTAAAGTGTACGTTCCGAGATGCGCAGATCGGCGGCCGCATTCTTGCGGCGTCCATTGTTGCGCTGCAAAGCCTTGACAATGGCGTCCTTTTCCATTTCGTCCAACGAGCGGGATTCTTCGACATATTCCGACGCGTCGTGGTATTTCACCTCCGACTTGTCCTTTTTCCCGATGGGAGCCTGGATATGGGTAGGTGCCAGAACTTCCTGGTTTTCCGATTCGTTTGTCCGTCCCAAAAGTGCCTCCTTGTAGAAATCCGCCGAAAGGTCTTCACGCTCGACGGGTGCCGAACCGCTCATCAGATGGTTCACAAGGACTTTCAGGTCGGCCACATCCTTCTTCATATCGAAGAGGACCTTGTAGAGGATTTCGCGCTCGGTGGCGAAATCGCCGGCCTGGGCGCTCTGTCCGTTGTTGTAGAGAACCGGCATCGTGAGGGTGCTGTCGAACATCTGACGCAGCACATCGGCCGTGATTTCCTGATGTCCGCCGCCAAGAACAGCCGCACGTTCGGCCACATTCTTAAGTTCGCGCACATTGCCCGGCCAACGGTAGCTGACCAGCGCTTCGCGGGCGTCTTCGGTCAGTTGGATGGCAGGCATGCGGTAACGTTCGGAGACATCGGCCGCGAACTTGCGGAACAGACGCAGAATGTCTTCCGGACGCTCACGGAGAGACGGGACGCTGATGGGAATGGCGTTCAGGCGGTAGAACAGGTCGGCACGAAAATGGCCGCTTTTGATGGCTTCTGCCATGTCCTTGTTTGTGGCAGCCACGACGCGCACATTGGTTTTCAGCACTTTGGAAGAACCGACGCGGATAAATTCGCCCGATTCCAGCACACGCAACAGTCGGGCTTGCGTAGAAGAAGGCAGGTCGGCGACCTCGTCCAGGAAGATAGTTCCGCCGTCAGCCACTTCGAAATAGCCCTTACGTTCGGCGATAGCGCCTGTGAAGGCGCCTTTCTCGTGTCCGAAGAGTTCCGAGTCGATAGTCCCTTCCGGAATGGCAGCGCAGTTGACAGGCTGATAAGGACCATGTTTGCGCGCACTGTAATAATGGATGATTTGCGGGAAAAATTCCTTTCCCGAGCCGCTCTCTCCGGTGACCAGAACTGACAGGTCCGTCTGAGCCACCTGAACGGCGACGTCAATCGCACGGTTCAGCGAAGGGTTGTTGCCTATGATGCCGAAACGTTGTTTGACTTGAAGCAGTTCTTCGTTGCTCATATCTTATGCTTCACTTGCGGAAATGTCGTTGGTGTCATCTCCCGATTCGACGCGCTGACGGCGCAAGGGATTGCTGTGGATTTCAGCATATTCCTTTCGGTTGAAATAGATGTCGCAGGCCATCAGCAGAGCCTCTCTGAAGGAGATTTCGTCGGCCTGGTTCTGACCGGCCAGTTCGTAGGCCGTGCCATGCGCAGGTGAGGTGCGGACAATGGGCAGACCGGCCGTAAAGTTGACACCGCGTCCGGCCGACAAAGCCTTGAAGGGAATCAGACCCTGATCGTGATACATGGCCAAAACGCCGTCATACAAGGAGAATTGGCCGCTTCCGAAAAAGCCGTCGGCCGACAAAGGTCCGAAACAGCAGTAGTTTTCTTTCTGCAGTTCTTCGATGGCCGGAATGAGAATGTCGGCTTCCTGACTGCCCAAGAGGCCGTTGTCGCCGGCATGCGGATTTAGCGCCAGAACGGCAATGCGGGGACAATCGATAGCGAAGTCGCGGCGAAGGCTCTGGTCGAGCGCTTTCACTTTGCGCACGATCAGGTCTTTGGAAAGCGAAGAGGCCACCTTGTCGACCGGCATGTGACCGGTCGCCACGGCCACACGAAGCGACTCTCCCACCATCAGCATCAGCGCCTGCTGACCGTTTTCGGCAAAAGACTGCTCGAGATATTCGGTGTGTCCGGGAAAATGGAAATGTTCCGATTGGATGTTGGCCTTGTTGATGGGACCGGTCACCAGCACGTCCACCAGACCGGCTTTCAGATCGCGGACAGCCGCTTCAAGAGCCTGAAACGACGCCTGTCCGGCCATTGCCGTCGAATGTCCGGCTTCCACCTTGACTTCCTCGTCGTTGCAGTTGACGATGCTGACACGGCCATATTCGGCGTTTTCTGCAGACTGCACTTGCGTAATCGGGAAATCGAGTTCCAGATTCTTCTTATAATAGGCAGCGACCTTGGGCGATCCGTAAATGACCACCGCATGCTGCTCGTAAACTCTGGGTTCGGCTAAGGTCTTGAGGATGACCTCGTATGAAATGCCGTTGATATCACCTTGGGTGACAGCTATCTTCAATCTTCCGTTGTTCATTTCAATTGGTTTCTGTTGAAAACTCACCGGGCAATTGCATGTTGTAAATGACCGATTCGTTATATCTGATCAAATTTCTTTTGTATTCTTCCGGAGCGTAAAGGAAAACTTCGGCCGTCACGATGCGCTGGTTGATTTCGTCCAGACGGGAAACGCTGACGTAAGGGCCGCCCATCATATCACCCCTGACCTCCCAAAGGCCTCGGATGACGGCGGCGTACTTGCCGTTGATGCTGACAGCCCTATAATCGGTCGGAACGTCTTCCTGACGGGCCATGTAGGAACCGGCGGGGCCTCCGGGTATGTTGGCCTTCATCACCGAGTCACGCTTGTGGTTCAGATATTCAGGCGTAAAGGTGCGCACATCCGTGTAGGGGAAAGTGTAGACCACCAAATCCTGACGTTTCTGACCCATGTCGTTGGACGCCCAGAAGAAACCGTCGGCCTGTTTGTAGCGGGTCATCACTTTCGGCACCATGATCTTGACGCCGAACTGTTTCAGAATCAGTTCGGAGAGGTCGCGATTGTAACTCTTGCGGATATACTGGATATTGCGCTTCATCTCATATTCTTCGAAGAAGGAATAGAGTTCGTCAGCGTGTTCCGTCACATAAGCGGCAAACTGGGCCTTATCGGGCGAAGTGATGGTCAGGACAGCCTGATTGCTGGCCCAGAGGTCTTCGTAGAAATGGAATTTGGTCATGGAATAGATATCGGATATCTCCACCTGGATGATATTGCGCACAGGCTTGAGAATGCCGGTGAAATCGGCTTTGTCGCAACGCGATATCTTGAACATGGGCTCAGAGGCGGGCAGGCCGGGGATATCCATATCGAGCACCTCGAACAGGGCTCGTCCCTCGGGAGCCTCCCACGCGGACTTGTCCATCACGACCAGCACCTCCCAGGGAGCTCCCACCGAGCCCACACTGAGCGGATTGTGTATCTGCCTCTTGCAGGAACTGAATCCCGCACAGGCCATCAGGACGGCTAATGAAGCCAAAAGAGTGTCGCCGATTTTCATAGTTGTTCTGTTAGCTGACAAAAATAGTTCAATTGCACATGATATACAACGGGAAACTGACTTTTTGTCATTTTTTCAGGCTTGAAAGCAAACCGCAGGCCGCCTGAACATCTTCCCCACGCGAAGCGCGGATGGTCGTCTGAAGGCCCTTGCTGTTGAGATAGTCTGCAAATGCCTGAATGGAAGCATCCTTGGCCGTGACAAAGGGCGTGTCGGGAATCGTATGGAAACGGATGAGGTTCATACGGCATTTGAGACCCGACAGCAGGCGGAGCAGCATGCGGGCATGCTCCAGGTCGTCGTTCAACGAATCGAACATCACATATTCGAACGAGAGCCGGCGCTGATGGGAAAAATCATATTCCTTGAGCTTTTCTACGGTGTCCTTCAGGGGCCAGGCCTTCTCAGCGGGCACCCACTCGCGACGCTGTTCGAAATCGGGCGTGTGCAGACTGATGGCGATGTGGCAGGAAGTCTCTTCCAAAATACGTTTCAGACCAGGCCACAGGCCGATGGAAGACAAGGTGATGCGCTTGGGGCTCCAGGCAAAACCGTCTTCGTCTGTCAGCACGCGGATGGTCTGCAGAACCGCCTCGACGTTGTCGCAAGGTTCGCCCATGCCCATAAACACCAGGTTGGTCAAGGAGGAGGACTCCGGGATGGACAGAATCTGGTTCAGAATCTCGTGGCAGGCCAATTGGGCCTTGAAGCCCATACGGCCGGTCATGCAGAAGGCGCAATGCATCTTGCAGCCCACTTGTGAGGACACACAGAGAGTGGCCCGGTCACGGTCGGGAATGTAGACCGTTTCCACGCCTGTTCCGCAGGAGGTGCCAAAGAGATACTTTCGGGTGCCGTCTTTGGAAACGGCCACATCGATCGGGTCTGAAAACCCCAAGTCGGCCTTTTCGGCCAGGAAGGCCCGATGTTTGAGGGAAAGGTTGGTCATATCGTCGAATCGGCGGACACGCTTGCGATATATCCAATCCAACAACTGGGATGCCGCATACGACGGCATTCCCTGCTCCACGGCCCACTGCTTGATTTCGGCAGCGCTCTTTCCCAACAATATGAATTTTTCCTCAGACATGACAGAGTAAAAAAAGGCTGCTTACGGAGAAGCAAGCAGCCTTTAGGTGATTCGGAGAGGACTCCGACAAATTCGAATCAATAGAAACGGATGCGTGAATCTTCCACTTCAGCCTCGTCAAGGACGGCGGCGTAAGCCTGATACAGCACGCGGTACGTTTCGTTGGCGTTCCAACCGGTCTTTTCGAGCTGCTCGTCGAAAGCGCTTTCAGCAAGCACATCGGAGATGGCCTCGAACACATAGATGCCGTTTTCGCCGGCAATGGGCTTGGAGACCTCGTTCAGAGGAGCGGCCATGACGGCGGCCTGCAGAGCGGGTTCTTCACCGATACCGGTGATGCGGCGGCTGGAGAAGGTCAGCAGACGGACAGTGTCGAGCACCATCTCATAGGCTTCGGCCAGAGCTTCGATGCCCTCTTCGGCCTTGAATTCCTTCTTGAACTTGGCGGCTTTCTTTTCGTTGGCCACGATGCGGACCAGCTGGTTCTGGACTTCGCTCATCGGACGGTAATCCTCATCGAAAGCGCCGGTGACGGCAACCACGACAAACTGGTTGTTGGAGTTTTCGAAGATGGTCGAAACATCGCCCACCTTGCCGTTGTAGATGAAGCGGACAGCCTGGCGCATGCCTTCGATGCCGGCCAGCGTGTAGTCGTTCTTCAGCACGGAGGGAGCGGAGAGCACCTGATAGCCGTTTTCGCGGGCGGCGGCTATGAAGGCGTCAGCCGTCTGGTTGTTGGCCAGAATCTGGTTGAGCTGATTGTAGTAAGAGCTGTAAGTGCGTGAGGAGGGGCTGACGGCCATCACCATTTCAGCCAGTTTCACTTTCTTGACAGGCTTGGTCATATCGGTGACCTTCAAGATGTGGGTACCGTATTTCGACTCGGCCGTGTAAAGCTGATTCTTTTTGGCAGTGAAGCAAGTGTTGACGAACTCTGCGCCCAGAGACGAGAAGGCGTCAATTTCGCGGAACCATCCCATTTCGCCGCCGTTCTGGGCGGTCTGATCCTGAGAGTAATTGGCAGCCAGTTCGGCAAACGGAGTTTTGCCGCTCTTGAGGACATTCATCAGGCTGTCGATCAGTTTCTGGTTGTCTTTCTGCTTGCCGGCGATGAAAATCTGGCTCACCTGAACGGAGTCGGGACGCGTAATGGACGCCATCTGACGGAGCATGATCCAAGCGTTGTCCTCGAAGTACGGGCCTTCGACCTGGCCGTCCTTGGCTGACGCCAGGAAATCGGCGACCGAACCGGTGAAAGCGTTGGTGGCCACAAAGCAGTCGGTATAAGGGATATCCGATTTGGAGTTGACCAGAGAAGCGATGTCTTCAGCGCTGGCGAACTCTTCAGAGGCGCGGTCCATTTCGGCCTTTACGGCATCGTTGTCTTCCTGACTGGACAGGACATCGACGGTGACATAGCTGGCTGAGCGGTAGGGCTGCTGGCGGAACTCTTCCTTATGGGCTCTGTAGTAGGCCTTCACTTCGTTGGAAGAAACCTTCACAGTCGAATCGGGAATCTGGAAGTAAGGCTTGACGGCACAGACGAAATCGACAGAACGCTGACGGGCGTCGAAAGCTGACTTGGCGTCGACGGAGCTGGCGGACACGGCATGGGACAGGAGATTGCTGATCTTGTCCTCCAGCATGTTGTATTGAATCATGTTCTCCCAGAACAGCCAGTAGTTCTTCATCTGCTTGATCTGAGCCTGAGCATCTTCCGAATACATCGACATGTCGTCGGCTTCGATGGTGCGAAGGAAGTTGATCATGAGACTGCGGTCATAACGGCCGGTTTCCGGATTCAGGAAGAAAGGCATCTGAGCGACCATATACGGGGGATTCTCGCTGTTGAGGGCTTCGAAGATTTCCTTTTCGGTCACCTGAATGCCCAGAGCGGAAGCCTGTTCATCGAGAAGGTTCTCACGGACGATCGATTCATAAACGGTTTCACGGATCTGAGCGGTGGTCTGCTCGTCGAGGTTGGACAGACCGGTCTGCATCTTGTAGACCTCTTCCATTTCGGCGATACGAGCCTCATAATCTTTGTAATTCAGATTTTTTCCGTTGATTTTGACGATGTTTTCCTGCTGCATGCGGAACAGGGACGAACCCGAGGTCAGGAAGTCACCCAAAATGAATGCCAGCATAGCCAGACCGATGACGACAAGCAACAGGACGGACTGTTTTCTGATTTTCTGTAAAGTAGCCATTTGTTAGATATGTTTGTAAATATTATACCTGAAAAATCGGGCTTTGGCAAGCCCCTCAAAAAGCGTGCAAATGTATATAATATTTACGAATAATAAAAACTATTCTTCGGCATCCATAGGGAAGATGCCTTTTATCTTGAAAATTGTGTATTTCGTGAGCTGTTCGTTCGATTTGAATCCGTATCCGGTCAGAATCTGATTCTTCTGTTCGATGCGGATGAAAGAATCGGAATAGACCTCGTGACGGTTCTGGTCCCAATACAGTAGATTGGTTTCGAACTTCTCTCCCGACAGGTTCATGATTTTCACGTTGTTTCTAAGCACCCACAGTTTGCCCTTGGTGAAATACAAGGCCGTGTCGCCCTCCACGACAGACTCCACTGCCAGACTGTCATTGAAACGTTCGAAATAGAATCCCTCCGGAAAATGCCAGTAAGGATCTTCAGACTGGTCGTAGACGTTCCAGACCTGAGCGATCACCTTGTAGCGGACAACGCCGGAATCGGAAATCAGCGTGGTCACCGAATCTGCGGCCATTCCGGGCACCTGACGGCGGTCTTCGAAATTGGGAACCGTCTCGGTCTTCTCTTTCCGGCAGGAGGTGGGTATCAAAAACAACATAACAGCCGCAAGGACTGCAGCTGTTATGTGTCTGATATTCTGTCCGTAAAAATGGCGCATCACTTATTTCTTGCTGCGGGCGATGGTACGTTCGTTGATCCAGCCCTTGACGAGATAAGGTTTGCCTTCGTCCACTTCGGGATGCATGAAGACATCTTCCGAGTTCGGATATTGTTCTTTATACCTGGCGATCAGATCATTGACATCACCAGCGACGGAGGGGTCGACCGATTTGGCCTTTTCCAGCTTGTCAACGGCCACCCAATAGACGGCACGCTTGGTGACATTGTCCGAGAACTGGTCGACACTGTTGGCATACATCTTGGCGATGAGAATGTAAGGATCGGCATATCCGCTGCGGTATTTGGCGGCGGCCAATGCGTGCTGACGGGCATCGGAGAACTTTTTGCCGGCAAACAGGGCGGTAGCGGCCAGATATTCGTATTCGGCCTTCTTGTCGTCGTCGGATGCCATACGGATGGCCTCCGTCAGGTATTCGGCAGCCTTGGCATAGTCTTCCTTCTTGATGCACATGTAGGCGCAACCTTCGGCTGATTCGGATGTCGGAGCCACTTCGTGGGCATAGAGAGATGCCTGGAAATACACTTCGGTATCGGTGCATCTGACTCGCTTGAAAAGGGTGATGACCTTGTTCAGCCAGTCGAGGTTGGCTTTGTTGGCTTCCAGTTCGGGAGCGAAGATGTTTTCGAGAGTCATGCAGTCGGCGGCACCCGATTTGACGAGGATGTCGTCGATGTCCTGCTTGTAGCCGCGGTACTTGGCCTGAGTGGTCGTATCGGGAGTCTCGGCAATCTTGGCATCGATCATCTCCATGATTTTCAAATAGTCGCTGAAGAACGTCTGTTTGTGGTCGGCTTCGGGATTATCAAGCATTGCGCGCGATGCGATCATGAAATAAGGACCGTAGGCCGGATTGAACTGCTGGACGGGACTTTCCTCGATGCAGGTCTTCAGCCAAGGATAGGCGACCGATTTGTCGGCGTCTTCACCTTCGGGATTGCAAGTGAGGTAATCCACACCCTTCAGACCGAGAACGGCGGGACGCGGAGCGCGCACGTAGTTGCCGAAATATTCGATGCGCTGGTCGTAAACCTGCATCAGCAGATCGAAGAATTCCTTCTTCTTGGCGGGATCGTGTTCGCGCTGCAACTGCCACTTGCGGATTTGTGTGCCGGTGATATACAGGTTGATACTGGATGCCGGGCATTCCTTGTAGGCGATTTCCCAGAATTCCAGGGCGGTTCCGTAATCTTTCTGTTTGGCGTAGGTCTGATACAGGCTCAAATTCTGGATGCAACGGATACTGTCTTCTCCGTGTCCGTACTTCGATCCGTCTTCTACACCTTTTTGGGCAAACAGCGTGAGGCTGGTTGCCAGGCTGAGGGTCAGGACTAATACTTTTTTCATATCAATACTATGTTGAATTCGTTATTATGATTGGATTTTCGTCTTTGGGTTTAATTGAAACGACGTTTCATGAACCACACTTCATTGAACAGCACACCTACCGACATGCGGGCGTAGTTTTCCTTCAGAGTGGCTGATGCGGGGGTCAGCGTCTTTCCGAACTCGAAGGAGACATTCAGGCTGGAACGCTGGTTGCGCAAAGGCATGCCCAGGCCGAAGGACAGGCCGACATCTTTCAGATTACCACCGGCCACTTTGACATAGGAATCGGCATAGTGGAATCCCAGACGGTATTTGACGACCTGATAGTAGTACTCTCCATACTTGGAGGGCAGGTATTCCAAGCCGATGGCGAAACGGCGCGTGTCGGACAGGGTGTCGGTACGGCTGAAGAAAGGCGCGCTGGCCCAGTTCTGCTGTTCGTAATCGAGCGCCAGCGTGAACCTGTCGTCGAAAACATAGCTCAGGCCGATACCGAACTTCTCCGGCGTTCCGAAACTGTCGTCCTTTTTGACGACGAGCGTATCCAGCACGATGCTGGTTGTCGTGACATCGGCCTTGAAGGGAGTGGCCATCTCGTAGGTCACGCCCAGCACGAAACCGTTTTTGCGGTTGATGTTCTGGAAATACTGCAGTCCGAATTCGAAACTGGACTGTCGGAGACTCATGCTGTTGACGACAGCCATGCTGGAATAGGCCGAATGGCTGGGGTAAGTGAGCGATTGCGAATAGCTGATGTCGCCGAACTTGCAGTTCCAGTTGAAGCCGAGAGCCAAATGGTTGAAAAGGCTGTATGAAGCGCCCAGATACAGGTTGTTGATGCCGCCGGTGGCCGTGTAGGATTCCACATAGCTCACTTCTTGGGCGTCTCCCTCCATGGAAGGCAAATTGCCGGACGAATTGTAAGAATAGCCCACTTGTGAATATTCATACAGACCCATGGAAACGCCCAGGTTCTTGGCAAGGGGGAACTTGAGGACAATATGGTCGAGGCTGTAGCTGGAAGCTTTTTCCTTGACGCCGTTTTCGCGGAAAGTCGCGATGTCGGCCGTATAGGCGAAGTCGAAGAGGAATGAAAGCGAATCGATGGCCGAATAGGTGGCCGGATTCATCGGATTGACGGCGCGGCTGCTCCTAAGGCCGATGGCCGTTCCGCCCATGGCAAGGGACTGTCCGAGAATGGGCTCGTGCAACTGACCGTACCCATAGCGGCTGTAGGGTGACGAACTGTTCCGCTGGGCCTGAAGAGGCGTGGCGGACAGGATCACACACAGAAGCAGACAGGTAAGAGCGTAAGTATAGTTACCGTTTGAGGACATTGTCAGTCAAAATTCTTTCCAGTCCCGTAAGGACCAGATTTTTGAGCGCAAAGATGCGATTTTTTGGCTGGTTTTCAAAATAAATAATGTCTCCTCCGGTTAAAAATGTCAAAAGGCCTTCGTTTTCGACAGAATAGTGCCTGATGTATCCTTCCAGTTCGTTCCAGATGCCCTGAAGCACACCGGCACGGATGGCCGTTTCGGTGTCAGTGCCCATATAGGGGAAATCCGACTGAGCCTCCACCATGGGAAGGGCCGCCGTGTTTTCGTGCAATGCCTTGAAACGGAGCCAGATGCCAGGGGCTATGTTGCCTCCGCGGAAAACGCCGTCGGCCGTCAGCAGGTCATATGTGATGGCAGTTCCCATATCCACGATGAGAGAGGGTTGGCCTGGAGCCAGTGTCCATGCCCCTACAGCCGCTGCCAGGCGGTCCGGTCCCAGTGTTTGAGGCGTCCGGTAGGCATTGCGGAGGGGAATGGGCGTATTCCGGTCAAATGTCAGACAATAAGGGACATGACTTCGGAGCCAGGCTTCCAGGCTGGCATCCTGTGCGGCCACGGAGGAACAGATGCAGGCTTCCGGAGTGAAACGGTTCAGAATCGCTTCATCCAGGATTTCCGACGACAAGGTGTGGAAAATTTCCGTCGGTTCGGTCGCATAGCCCGAGGGAGCGGACTGTTCCGAATCGAAAAAAGCCCATTTGCAGGACGAATTGCCTCTGTCGATGACCAAATGTCTCATGGCTGTTTGTCGAGAAGATTGACCACATCGGCCAGACGGCTTTCCGGCGTGACTTTGAGCGCTTTCAGTTCGCCGTTTTCCAGACGGCCTTCCACCAGCGTCTGCCGGGCGGCATGCAGTTTGAAATCCACATTCCAGTCGGAAGGCCAGGCGGGGAACAGCAGAATCTTGCCATCCTGGCAGCACATGATCATTTCCTGCAGACCGATCATGGCCGAACCGCCCCAGTTGTGGTCGGGCGTCCAGTCGAAACCGGGGCCCCAAAAGGTCGGGAAGCGGGTATCGGCGTCGGCCCATTTGAGGCGGGCCAGCTTTTCGGCTTCCTCTGTCATGCCCAGACAGGCCGCGAAGATGTTGTACTGTTTCCAGCCCACGTGGCTGTAGTTGCTCCGGACGTGTTCGTCATACAGATAAGTGTTGATGGCGACCTCCTTGTCGGCCGACTGCGATGAATACAGTCGCCATGGCCAGACCGGATACAGTTGGGGGGCCTCGGTATTGTTGATGCGGTCCCAAGAAATGGCGGGAGCGATGACCGGAACATCGGCGGAATCGGTTCCCATGCCGATGCGCAGAGCGGACAAAGGAATTTCAGGAAGCGAATGGAGAAAACGATTCCAACGGTCGGCTTTTTCCATTTGCGAATTCCGCTCGAAATAGTCGGCCAGTTCGGCCGTCAGGACACGCAGGCCGGCAACAGTCGACGATGGATTGTCGGCCAGTTTGTAGGTTTCGCAAGCGGAACCGGGGTAAATGCGGATATGGCCCTGCGCGTCAAGAGCCGCCTCTCCCCTCTCTTCGGCCAGCATCCGGTAATGCTCGTCGAAGAAGGTCAGCACGCTTTCGGTCAGAGGGATGTACTCGGAAATGTCCATACCTGCCCTATCGGCGGCCAGGAAGGCCATGTGGCAGAATTCGAGAGCCGTATCCCACAAATATTCAAGCCATTTGTTGTATTCCAGGGCCGGATCGAACCCCTCGGGCCGTTTCCATCCGTACTCACTGGGATTGGGCAGGCCGAACAGTTCGATCTGTTCGGTGAAACTGGCGCCCGGATGTCCCCAGAAAATCTCGCTGCGCTGTTCGGCGTTGACCAGGTTACGACGATAGAACTCCAGTTGCGGACGCAGCAGGTCGGCATCGCCGTTCATGAGCATCGGGAAGTAGACCAGGCGCTGGTTCTGGGCGGTGAAGGTACCGCCTCCCCAATTGCGGAAATCCGGGGTGAAGGCACGCTGAGGATTGACAAAGACCGGATCGTAGGTAAAGAGGCCGCCGTTGAAACGGGTGGGCCAGTTGCCTTGGGCGTTGCAGCCGAGCTGATAGCGGAACAACTGGTAATTGCGGCCTATTTTCCATACATCTTCGTCGCCTGATGCCGACCAGACTGACAGATGGCTGCGGTCCCAGAAATCGTTCCACCAGCCGGCGGCATATCGGGCCGAAACCTGCTGTTGACGGCGGAATGCGGTGCGGCCGGACTTCATGCCCTCTTGTTTGAAGGCCGTCACCGGCGCTTCAAATCCTTTTTGAAGGTCCTCACGGGCAAACAGCTGCAGACAGAAATCGTGCCGTCTGGATGCCTTGCCTTCCAAATTCCATGCTTTGAAGGGCGTATTGACATAAACGCCTTCGGAGGTTTCCGAGAATCGGTAGGACGGTCCGTAAAGCAAACCTTCCAGCCAAATGCCTTCGGAAGGCCTGCCTTCGGCCTCCTCATCGGGGAATGGATTGTACAGGCGGTCGCGATAGGGCTCCAGCTGCTGCTGAGCCAGAACGGCGTCGTAGATATCGTAATGTGACAGACGGCGGAAACAGACGGCTTCTCCCCTGCCCTTTGGATTCTGCATGGTCCAGATGGAGTCGGCTTTCACTTTCATGCCCTTGGGCGGAGCCCATTTGTATGAATTCTGGTTGCCTTCGTTCTTGCGCAGAAAACGTTCCTCTGAGCGCCAGGATTCGTATGAAAGGACTGCGCGGCGACGGGCAGCCGTACGGACGGACACCTGCACCGAGGGAGACTGCAGGTCGGACCACAGCCTGATGTCGGCGCGGTGACGTCCTCGGCCGGCTCTGATTTCGACGCATCCGTCTTTCAGATTCAGCCTTTGGGAGAAACGGAGCGTATCCAGAGGCTCGTCCAGACTCAGACGGATGCGTCCCGCCTTCAGCATCGTATTGTTTTCATCGAAAGAATTGCTGCGTGTCACATAGAACAGCAACTGACCGTCTTCGACCCAGACATTCATGCCCAGGTCGCCTCCGCCGCAAGGCATCGATTCGGATGAATTGTGACTCTGGCTGTCCCAGACCACATCATAATCGGATATCCGACAGGAGGCATAGACCGGATTCAGAACCGTCGACAGAGACAGGCCAAGCAGTCCGAAGAGCGTAGGAAACAATATTTTCTTCATTCTTTGATATATTCAGGGGTAATGGGCCAGTCATCGGTACGGAAAGACGAAACGGGCCAACCGTTCACACCCTTCAGCATACCCTCGGTCCAGTTGGTGAATCCATAACGTACAGCCACCGGATGGCTGACTTCCGGACATGTGACCTCGACCTCGTTCTTGTTCCAGCGGATAAAGGCTTTCGCCGGATGGAACACGCTGTCGGGGCCGGCCATCGAGAAGCCTTCGGGATACTGTCCGCAAGGCAAGGTGCAGTCGAGCCGCATGGCCGAACGGTCGAAGCGCAGCAGAGCCATCGAATCGGTCACTTCCATAGAGGCGAAACGAGGGCTTTCCACATCGGCCTCATAACCGTAAGTCTTTGCCAAGGCTTTCATCGCCAAACGTTCTCCCGCCACCTTCTTGATGCGCGGATGAATGCCTCCCTTCAGACCGGCATCCAGCATGACGACCATGGCGCAGTTCGGAATCATGTCTTCAGCTTTCATCTGGGCTTCCCTGAGATAAGCCGAATTGATGACCGGCTGTCCTTTTCCGGTAATGATCGAATAGTCGTACGGGGCAATCTGGCAATAGTAGAAGGGGAACTCCCCGATATTCCAGACTTCGCGCCATGCTCTGACCATGGCGGTCATCAGATCGGCATAGCATTCGGGATGCTCGTAGTTGGATTCTCCCTGATACCAGATGACTCCACGCATGGCCATTCCCAGGAAAGGCGCCACCATGCCGTTGTAAAGGCCGCTGGGCGTCTGGTTGTTCCACTTGGCATCCTTGGCCGGCACCTGATAGAGCGGGAAATCGTCCAGATATTCGGCGGGTGTCCAAGCCTGCGCGGGTGTACCGCCCCAATTGGAACTGACCAGTCCCACAGGCACCTGCAGACTCTGGCGCAGAAAATGGCCGAACCAATAGGCCGTGGCCGAAAAATTGGCCACGACAGCCGGATCGGCCGCCTGCCATTGACCGCTTCTGATATCTGTCTGGGGCTCGTTTTTGGCGGAATGGCCGACAGTCAGCAGACGCAGGCTGTTGTCTTTCGAAAGGAAAAGTTCGCGCTGGGTCCCTTCAATTGACTGTGAGGTATAGCCTTTCATAGGCTGTTCCATATTGGACTGGCCCGAACAGAACCAGACCTCGCCCAAAAGGATATCTTCGAGCTGCAGCAAGGTGCCGTCATTGAAACTGACGGTATAGGGGCCTCCTGCGGCTGCGGTCTGGATGGTGGCCTTCCATTGGCCCTCGCCGTCCACCATCACTTTGTACTCTTTGTCGTCCCAAGAAGTCTTGATACGCAACAATTTGTGCGGTTCGGCCTTTCCATGCAGAACCACTTCCGACTGCTGCTGGAGCACCATATGGTCACTCAAAAACGAAGGCAGACTGACCTCTGCCCTCAGGCTCAGACCCGTCATCAATACCAGGGCGCTGACAATGAACTTTTTCATTGGGCAAAATATTGGAAGAAATGAGGCATTGTCAGAAGACCCGAAGGCTGGAGGTCGTCAACGGAAAGCATCTTGCCGGGCTTGAAATCCCAGGTACGGCCGTTGGTCCAGTAGTTCTCGTCTTTGAGGATGCCGTAATTGATGGCTTGCGAATAGTTGTACCAAGTGTTGGCGACGTGTATTTCCAGCCGGTTCTCTCCGCTCCGCATGGCATCGGTCACATCCAGGAAACCGGGCTCGGTCCAAAGGACGCCGCAGTCTTGTCCGTTGAGGAAGACACGGGCTATGATATGGTAGTCTTCCAAATACATGAATAGGCGGCCCATCGCCGTGTCACAGGTCAGCGTAGTCGAATAGACGGCCGTTCCGGCGTAGTACTTGAGACGCGTGTCCTCCGAACTTCGCCAGTCGAAGAATTTCTTCACCTGGGTCAAGGTGGTGTCGGCCTTTTCGAAACGGATGTCCCAGGGGCGCATGGCCACACGGAAATCGTGCCACAGACTGGTATGCATCTTTCCCGATTCCAATTGAGCGTAGCCGTTGCCCTCCACTTCGGGTGAAGCCTGTTTCTTGGGAAGGACCACGAAACAGGAGGCATTGGCTTCGAGCGAAAGCGCCAGTCGGATTCCCTCCCCGACCTTGCGGCAAGTGGTCTGACAGATGCTTCCGTCTACCGGATTCCATATTTCGGGGCTGAGGAAATCCTCTTTATCTGCCGCATCGGTGCGGATTGTCAGCAGCAGAGACTGCGGTTCATCCTTCAGATTGGCCACAAACCAGAGCTCAGCCTCATCGCCGCTGCGGTGATTCCAGACAATGCCGCCTTCGTTTTCTCCCCACAGACTGAAATCGCGTTCGAGACCGAATGTGTTCAGATCTTCAGGCATGTAAGGCAGGATGCAGCCGTTCTGACGGGCGTGTTCCCAAATCAGATTCGACAAATAATCCATTTTCTGAAGCGTTTCCGCGGAGACATTCGCCGACACGGGCATCGTCGGACGGGTCGGCGGGAGCAGCACGACTACCCCACCGTCCTGGAGCTCCTTGATTTTGGAAAGGACTTCATAGCTGGCGAATTGAGTGTCTGGAGACATCGGGTGAGGCATCGGCCACACGAAGACTTTATAGGATGCGCCTCCGGGCAGGACCATACGGCCGTTTTCGGCCTTGGCCAGACGCACCAGAGCATCGGGGTTGATGCAATCGTAGCGGTAACCGCGCAACGGATCGTCCCACAGGTCGGCGGTCACCATGTTGGCGGAAGCCTTGACACCGACCGAAGTGGAATGGGTGGGCTGTCCTTCGTTGGCCACTCGTTTCTGTTCGGAAAGCACCCGTTCTTCGCCGAAAAGGCCGGGCAGAGACTGGACCAGACGGTCGGGCAGAATGGAACGCGACGGCAGGGCTTCACCGGTGAACACGGCGATGTCCGTGACGGGATGGCCATACTGCAGCATGGCCTGACAGCGCTTGAAATAATCGATCCACTCCGAAGCGTAGGGCCACCAAGTCTGATTGCCCTGCATGTAGAGACCGATGCCGTCCAAGGTCATTCCGGGATACATGCCGGGGAAAGGATGATGGCAGAAAACATGGAAGAACAGTTTGTTCATTCCGAATGCGAGGTTCCGGTCGCCCAATGACTTGAGCATGCCGGGATATTCTTTCCAAAGGGCGCGCAGTTGCGTGAAGCCTTCGGCCTGGACGATATTCTTGCCGTAAATATGAGCGCCGCTGACGGCATCGAACATGTCGTTCGGCTTGTCGTGCGTGGGACTGTCGAGCCAATACTCGCCCATCGGGCGTTCCACCGTTCCATAGTGGAGCAGGCCGTCGGACATCATGGTCGGAGCCACGCATTCGCTGCTGAATTCGCATCCGTATTGCTGTGCGAGATCGTGAAGCGTAGTGAAGAACACGTCTCTGACCAGTTCGGATATGGTCAGACGGATATCGTAGAGCACTGCCTCCGATGTGGCGGCATTGACCAGAGGCAGACCGGCATACAGCGGCATATAAGGCATGAGATCATATCCGCGGCGTGATTTGAACTCGTCGCGGAAAGTCTTCGACCAGTTCTGGCTGCCGCATTCCCAACTGTCGGAATGCAGACGCACCAGCGTGCGGCCCAACAATGCCGGATCGATATGCTTCCAGGCGGCTCCGAACCAGTGGTCGAACTGGCTTCTGACAGCGTCGGCGTCGAATTTGTCGCATTCGAGGCCCTTGGCACCGCCTCCGGTATCGTTCTGATGGCCGGTGGACGTATGGCCCATGCGCAACAGAAGCCACTGGCTGTTTTTCTTGAGTTTCAGTTTTTTGAAACTGCCGTCGGATGCCATCATCGAGGTAATGTCCTGAATGTTTTCCAACGGCAGACAACAGTTGTCGGGGAGCTCGACTTCGGTCAGACGGGGACTCAGACGCCAAAGCAAACCCGATTTGCCTTCGAAATTCTCCATCAGGGGGAATGAATGCAGTTGGAGACGGCTGAGTGAAAGAGTGGCCGCCCATTTGGCCGCATCCAGATCTTCAGCTCCGGGCTCGGTTCCTTCTGGACTCCAGTGGAAACGGAAGAAACGGGCTGTCGTTTCGGGCAGCGTGTAGGTCGAGCCGGCATCCGTATCCTGCCAACCGCGGCGGGCAGGCTCGCACACCTTGATCACTTCATAGTCGACTCCGTCCTGACTGGCGCTGACCGTCCAGCGGTATGCCTGGAAATTGGTGCCGCTGGCCGACACGCTCATCGAACGCACGGTCACCGGTTCGTCATAGGCATAAGTGATGTCCACGGGATTGCTGACTTTCAGTTTGCTCCTGCCCTCGGGCAAAAAAGCCACATTGCTGCCGTCGGAACACTTCACCGAAGCGGGCTTCAAGGCTGTTCCGACAAGCTTTCCGTCCTGAGCGAAAGCGAAGGAATCGGGCAATTGGACGGCATAGACGGCTATATCTTCGTAGTAGTCGGCGACACGCTGAGGTTCGGGCAGCTGAAATTTGCGATATTTGCCGCCGGGGACAACGGTCTGTGTATAGACTACTTTCTGCATCGATTCTTCCGGGGTGATCCACGGACCGCCGGCAAGCGCGAAACCGTCGCAGATGTGCATGCCCATCTTCAGGCCCAGACGGTCGGCCTCCTTCATGGAAAACTCGACCATCTTCCACCATTTTTCAGTTCCCTGCAACGTGCATTCGTCCATAAACTGGACACGGGAAGAATCGCGAATGGGCATCAGATAGGCGCCTTCCAGGCCGATGGATTTCATAGCTTCCAGATCGGCTGTGATACCTTCTTCCGTGACCGCTCCATTCATCCAATACCAGAAAATCCAAGGTTGAGCTTCGGAAGAAGGCTCGGCAAACTGTTCGTACAATTTACGGGAGTCTGTCTGAGCCGTTGCCAGACAGAACAGTCCCAATGCCATCGTGGCAGTCAACAATAGTTTTCTCATATCAGTATAGAGGTTCGACGATATAATGCAATTCGGTTTTGGTCACCAGATATTTCTTGAGGACACCCGGGCCACAGCTGCTGTTGCCAAGACCCAACTGCTGTGCATCGATGGAGCAGACGGTATAGTCGCGAGGCATCAGTTCCGTATAGTGGCGGGCGTTGGCCAGATCGGATGCCGTGTATGGCAAAGCGGAAAAGCAGAACGGTTCATCCACAGCGCTCACACGGATTCCCCGGCCCTTGGCGTCTGTCAGAGCGAACCAGCGGACGGCTTCGTGGTTGCCGCTTTCCTGCGGGCGCGGATAGGCGAACAACTGTTCCGAAACATTCGAAGACCAGACACCGATACGCGCACCGTCGAGCCGGTCGGAATAGGTTTCGCACGGGCCGAATCCCGACCAGCTGAGTTTGGAATAATCAGAACGGAAGGCCCAGGCCATGCCCAAGCGCGGGAGTACAGGCAAATTGCCGACCGGTTCAAACGTGTGGCGGGCATCGATGCGTCCGTCACCCGAAACGGTATATACAGCCGTCGAGCGGACACTTCCCTGCAGGTAGCAGTTCTCATAATGTACGGTCAGTTCCAAACAGCCGTCCTCAAGCAGACGGTACGATTGGCCGAGGAATCTCGCATCGGGCCTGTCCAGACCGTTGTTGCGCCAATCCTTGGCCAGCCAGTTGCCGAAGCCTGAATCGTTGTCGGTCGGAGCGCGCCAAACCTGAAGGAAGGGATTCATCGGACAGGCGTTTCCGTTCATGCCCTCTGCAAGTGAAGAAGTAGAGACAGCCAGTTCGCGTCCCTTATATTTGAGCGACAGCAATACGCCCGATTCCCATACCTGAGAAAAATCCTTTCCGGAGACGGTCAGACGTTCACCGTCTTCCTTGACGGTGATTTTGGCGTTCGATTTTGCATGCGAAGGAGACAGGTCGGGAGACTTGAGGCAGAACTGTTCCCAAGCGACCTCGTAGCCGGCTTCGGCCCAGGTGGTCTCATTTTTCAACACCAGCGATACGGTAAGCCACGAGTCGGGGCCGAGTTTGCCGGCCTTGCGCAAACTGAGACGCAGGTCCTTCGATTCGCCGGCAGCCACCTCCGGAAGCGGCAGCTCGCCTTTTTCAATCAGTTTTCCTTCCTGCTCGACTTTCCACATCAGACGGAAAGCCTCCGTACCGATATGATGGTTGCGATTGGTCAGACGGAGGACGACATTACCGGAAGAAAGCGGCTGTTCCGTCTCATTCCATTCAATGGCGAAAGGCTGATAAACCTTGCGCACTTCTTCGTATTTGGACGTGAGCGAACGGTCGCACAGGATGACGCCGTTCATGCAGAACGCCTTGGAATTGGGTTTGTCGCCGAAATCTCCGCCGTAGCAGACCTGCAGGCGACCGTCCTCGAGTTTTTTGTACAGACCCTGGTCGACCCAGTCCCAGATGAAACCGCCCAGCATGCGGGGATGCGAATAAATCTCATCCCAATATTCCTTGAAATTGCCCATGGCGTTGCCCATCGCGTGGGCATATTCGCTCGTCATGACCGGACGGTCGCCGTTGGACTCGTCTCGCGCCATCGAGAGCAGACGGTCCCAGCGGGCATTTTCCGCCCTTTCGGCATCACTGCCTTCGGGGATGCCCGGATTGACGTATTCGCTCTGGGTACGGGGATAGAAACGGGCGATGACATCCACTTCACGGGGATCCAGAGGATTGCCCTGCGCTCCTTCGTAATGGATGAAACGGGTCGGATCGAAATCTTTGAGCCAGGCGGCGTCGGCAGCGAAATTGAAACCCCATCCCGACTCGTTGCCCAAGGACCAGGCGATGATGCTCGGATGGTTTCGATCGCGGAGGGCCATGCGCTGGGTGCGGTCCATAAAGGCCATGGCCCAGGTCGGGTCGCTGGCCAGCATGCCACGGACGCCGTGAGTTTCTATGTTGGCTTCGTCGATAACATACAGGCCATAGCGGTCGCAGAGCTCATACCAGCGGATATCGTCGGGATAGTGCGAACAGCGGACGGCATTGACATTGGCCCGTTTCATCAAAAGAACGTCCTTTTCCATCATTTCCATACCGATGGCCTTGCCCGTCTGCGGATCGTGCTCGTGACGGTTGACACCGCGAAGACGTACAGGTTTGCCGTTGACAAAGAGCTGACCGCCTTCGATGCGGACTTCTCGGAATCCGATTTCCTGACGGACACGTTCCAGCACTTCTCCGCTGAGGGTATCACGGAGTGATATCTCCAGCATGTAAAGGTGCGGCGTTTCCGCCGTCCAGAGCGCAGGCAACTCCACCCTTCCCTGCAGCCAGCCGAATTCACGGTGGCCACGCTGGGGATTGTGGGCGTTCATGATGCCCGATTTGAAATCGCGGTTGAGGATAGGCTCGGCCGCTTGCGACAGGGCCTTGTCGAATACGGGCCGGCCGGCCTCGTCGGTCAGCTGGGCTTCCACCACACAGCCGGACACCAGTTTCTGCCAGACAGCAGCGGGAACCGGGCGGCCCGGCTCGTCGCCGTAGACTTCCAGTTCGGGCTCGATGAGCAACGTGCCAACCGTATAATTGTCAGACATTTCTGTGCGCACGCCAAAGTCGTACAGTCGGATTTTCGGAGTGGCGTACAAGGTCACGTCGCGCTGGATGCCGCCCAGCCGCCACATGTCCTGGTCTTCCAGATAAGAACCGTCGCAATATTTGAAAACCTTCACGGCAATCAGATTGTCTCCCTGACGAACCAGTGAGGTTACGTCGAACTCAGACATCTCGGTGGCTCCCTGGCTGTAGCCGGCCAGCTGGCCGTTCACCCACACATAAAAGGCGCTCATCACACCGTCGAAGCGTAGGAAAATTTCCCGATTGTCCTTCCAGTCTTCAGGCAAATCGAAATGACGGCGATAACAGCCGGTCGGATTGCGTTCCACATAAGTCGTATAGTCGGCCCTGGGTTCGTCCGTCACAAAAGGCGGATTGATTTTGAACGGAAAACCGGCGCTGATATAGACGGGTGTGCCGTAGGTCTTGCCTTCGTTGGCTTCCCAGCAGGCAGGCACTTGGAAGTTGTCCCACGAGTCGTCGCTGAAAGAAATCGATTCAAAGCCATCGGGAGTTTCTTCCGGTTTGGCCGACCAGTGGAATTTCCAAGTCCCGTTGAGCGAGAGGCTGCGGTCACCGGGGGTTTCGGCAAAGGGCATGAATCCTCCGCGCGCCGGCAGACGGTTGATCTGCAGCACTTGTTGGTTTTCCCAGTCAGCCTGCACGGCTGCCATAGTTTTCAAAGACGGACACAAAAGCAATCCGAGTCCGAGGGCTGTGAAACTGATTCTGTTCATCGTTCAATTATTTCTTACGTTTGGGTTCGGGCGTGGGGAAATGCAGGTCGGACGTACCGAAATCCTTGGAGGTAGCTACGGCGATTCCGCGCTGGTTGTCGTGGTTGACGGCACAATAGAAATGATAGACGACACCCTTGTATTTCACCAGGAACGACTTGTGGGCGAACCAGTTGTCGTAGTCTTCAGTGGGATATGTCAGGTCTTCGCCTTTCCATTCGGTCCAGTGCAGCAGGTCGTACGAACAGGCGAAGGTGTTGAAAGCGTCGTAGGGTTTGCCTTTCCAGAAGGCGCCGAAATAGAACATCACATACAGGTCACCCATCCGCTGGATATAGGCGTCTGCCGTAATCATGCCGTTTTCGTGACCGAAAATCGGATTGCCTTCGTAGGGATGCCAATGAATCATATCCTGACTGAAAGCCATGCCGATTCGCTCGGCCTTCACACCCGTCTCGGGACGCAGTCCGGCCGCGTTGTAGAACATCACGAATTCGGCCGAATCGAACTGTGCCTTCAGCGCATCGGGTGTGCGGTATATCAGACTTTTGTATTGGGTGATACGTTCGAACCATTGGGCATCGGGACCGTTCACAGGCATCAGAGGGGCATCCAGTGCCTCCCACTCGTGGGCGGTGCCGACATTTCCGTCCGTGCTGGCCAGACCTATGTGCAGAGGAGTCGTTTCGTAACCGGGCAGACTGCCTCCGATATAAGTCATCCAATGGCGTCCGTCATAGGTTCCCAGGCTGCCGTCATTGCCCCAATCGATGTTTTCCAAAGCCATGAAGCCTCCGCGCTGGTTGCAGTCCCAATGGGAGGAATCGCGGAACGACAGGATGCGGCCGAGCGTGGTCCAGTGGAGCAGGTCATCGCTTTCGGCCAGCCAGGTTTCGTAACCGCGCCCATCCTTGTTGGTGCGTCCGTCGTAACAGAGGTAGGACATGTACCATTTTCCGTTTTCACGGAAAACGGTCGGGCAATCGTACTTGTGGCGGTTGTCTTCGGGAGCCATCACCAAACCATATTTGTAGGGCGTTTTCACCTCCTCGAAAACCCGGCACATCACATCGTCACTGACGGTGTCGCGTGCCGCCCCTTCGGGCAAGGTGATTCTAAGAGGCGCATTGCCGCGACAACCGACCATCATCAGACTCAGGATGATGGGCAACAGGAAAGAAAGGAATTGCAGGTTTTTCTTCATCGTCACGGAATTAACAGACTACGTTCAGAGAGAGACTACTCTTCGGGAGCGAACATAGGATCCCAAGCCGGCAGGAGCGTCGGCTTACCGTCGAGCAGTTTCAAAATCTTTTCGGGCACATACTGGCGTTCGGCCACCAGTCGGAACATATATTCCTCGAACCATCGGTCGGTCATGATGAGATGGCCTTTGTAACCGTTGTCCCTGCCCCAACTGTTCTCGACCATCCATTTGCGGTATTGTCCGTTCTCGTCGACATCGACCGCCATCAGCGTCATCGCGTGGGAGGAACCGCTGGCAAAAGTCGACACGCGCTGCTTCTTGTCCATCGGGAAATCCACGCCGAACAGCGCGGCGTAATCATAATTGTCGACATCCAGATAGCCTCGGGCGGCATCGCGTTGTTTGTTGACGTCGCAGGAAAAATACATGGCCGTGCTGTCTTTGATGGAAGCCAGGGCAATGGCCTTGATCTCGTCAATGGGCAGATTGATGTATTTCCAGTTGCAGCCGTCATAGACATGACGGTCGAAATCGATTTCGTACACCTGATAAAACTCGTGCGTGGGGTCATTCATCAGCATCACGTAGTCGGCCTTCAGATCCTGTCCCACATATTCTTCGTAAAAAGACTTCGGCGTATAAAGTCTGGTCCCCTTGGAATTTCCCTTGGCGTCGTAATAAGTCCATTCGAATTCCTGCACGGGTTCACCCAGACAGAGCGCCAGCATGCGGTAGATGTCGGACAGCATTTCCGTCTTGCGGCTTTCCAACTGGGCGGCCGTAGCCTTTGCCGGCATTTCGCGCAGTTCCAAAGCAAACTCGCGCAACTTGTCCTTGAGAAGGCGCGACATCACCGATGTGGAATTGGCGGAAACGGTTTCCGGCATCACACCTGACGGCACCAGACCGTATTTCATGATGAGGTCAGACACGCCTGTGAACTGTCCGCCGTCGCCCAGCGGATTCTTCAGGAGCCAATCCACCATGCGGTCATCCATGGGCTTGCGACGGGTGTCTATGATGCCTTGAAGGAAAAGGTTCGATTTCTCCAGCTGGTCCCAAAAGAAGCAGTAAGACTGTGAGAAGGTGAACTCAGGCAGATTGAAACGGGCGATCATCCGGCTTCTGATGACGTTGAGGCCGGAGAACAGCCAGCAGCGGCCCGAACTCTTCTGGTCGGTTATGCCTTTGGAGTTGACCTGATAGGTGAAATGAGTATCCAATCCCTGCTGGTTTTCCCAGTTCAAAGCCAGGGTATTGATGGGCGTGCCGGCCAAAGCGTTGGTCAGCGCCCGGTCGGTCGGATCGGATGAGCTGTAGGACTGCTGTATTTTCTGAAGCATCTCGGGGCTGATGCCGCCTTGAGCAAAGATCTGAGACGCGGAGACACACAGCGCCAACAGAGTCGGAATACGAAATTTCATAAGAACGGGACAGTTTCAAGTTATCGTTTCAAAGGCATCCAGACGGTCATTTCGCTGTGTCCGCGGTTGCCAAAGGCAAAATAAGGAATCAGAGTGATCTGGATTTTCTCGTCTCCAGGCTCGATTTCCCGATACAGGGTATCGTTCCAGTCTTCCTGAGTGATGTAAAGCGCTTCGCCGGTCAGAACGGTCATCGGACATCCGTCGATGGTCATTTCCACCGGTTTGAGTTTGATGTTGGAAGGAATGATCACATTGTCGATGTTCTTTCCGTTAAGGTCGTTGGATTCCAAGCAATAGACCACAGGGCCGCGGGTGACGGCCACCTGATTGCGGGTCTCTTCCACCAGAGGATTGGACTCGATAAGGCGGGTCTTCATCTCCAGATGGAGTTTGATGTTGTCCTTCTGCTTCCAGGCGCGGCTGATGCAGGCATAGCCTTTCTCCATGGTATAATCGGCCTTGTGGCCGTTTACCGATACCGTAAACTGCTGGTTGCACCATTCGGGAATATGCAGATAGACGGACATTTCCTTTTTTTCTTTCTTTTTGGTTCCGATTGCTTTGAACGTCAGTTTGACATCGCCGTTCCAAGGATAGCCCGACTCCTGCACGAGCGACAGCGGAGTTCCGTCGCGCAAGGTCGTGGAAAGCTGGCTGCTGCCGTAAAGATTGCACCAAAGACCTTCGTTCGAGAGCGAATAGGCATAGTTCTGGGCCTCGCAGATGGTACGGACCGTGTTTGGCGGGCAGCAGAAGCAGCTGATGTAGTGTGTACGTTCCTTCGGCCAGCGCAGCACGTACGGGAATTCGTCCGACAAGCGCAGAGGATTGGTGTAGAAATATTTGGTTCCGTCCAGGCTGATGCCGGAAAGCAGACTGTTGTAGAGCACTTTTTCGACGATGTCGTTATACTTGCCGTCACCGCTGATGCAGAACATACGCCAGTTGAACAGCAGGTTGCCGATGTTGGCGCAGGTCTCGTTGTGAGCCGTTATGTTGGGCAGTTGGAATGCACGACCGTAGGACTGGTGTACCTTCTGAATGCTGTCGGGCGTGTAGTTGGTGCCGTCAGGGGATGTGCCGTCATAGAGGGCACCGCAACCGCCGGTGATGTACATTTTGTGGTTGACGATATCGCTCCAGATGCTTTCCAGATTGGGAAGCAGCGTGGCATCGCCCGTTTCGGCATACACATCGGCCACGCCTGCATAGAGATAATTGGCACGGACGGCGTGGCCCATGGCGTTCCACTGCTCGCGGAAAGGCACACGGTCCTGATTGTCGTCGGTTCCGTTCTCGACCAGACCGCGGATGTCGATCAGATTCTTGGCCAATTCCAGATAGCGCGGATCCTTGGTGACGCGGTACATCTCGACTACACCCATGTAATGGGAGGGGCAGATGGCGTTGCGGGCCAGTTCGGCGCTGGCCGTCTTGTAGAAATCATACAGGAAATCGGTGGCCTTGATGGCGATATCCAGAAGCGTGCGCTTGCCTGTGGCGCGATAGTGGACACAGGCGGCCATCATCAGGTGACCGTGGTTGTAGGTCTCGAAATTGAGACGGTCGTTGAAGGCGCCGCCTTCGGCTGTGCCGGTTTTGGTACCGACAAGTCCCTGATTGTCGTTCAGCACGTACAAGTCTCCGTTGGCGGCAGCCTTGGCACGGTTGCGTTCGGGAATGATGACTTGCGTATGCATGTAGCCGTCCCAGCGCTGGGCCTTGCCGATGGTTTCGATGATGCGGTCCATCAGAGCATCCAAGTCGGGATCTTTGGTGACGGCATATACGGCTGCAGCGCTTTCCAGCCACTTGAAGAAGTCACCGTCCAGAAAGGCTGGACCGTGATGATGGCCGGTGACATAACCTGCGGCGATTTCCAAATTGCGGTAGGCAGGACAGATTTCGGGATCGTTCATGATATCCCACATTGTCTGAACCATCGTGTCGCGGCAAACCTCGAAACGGTTTCCCCAGAAACCTCCCGTCCAACTGACGGATGTTTCATTGACGCCCCACACCCTGGCATACTGGCTGTCATAAGTGTTGGTCAGGCTGAGCTCCTGAGCTCGGGTCGGAAGAATGGCCACCAGCAGGACGGCCATCAGGCAAGACAGTTGTTTTCTCATAATAGCTGTTTTTGACGTATTGTCGTTCGTTTGTTGACAAAGGTAATAAAAGCGGATTATCGGTTCAAATCAATCTGATGGTTTCCTGAAGGCAAAGACCAGACAGATTCGTTTTCAGTCTTGGAAATGAGTCGGATACCCTGCTTTGAGAGTTTCGATGCAGGCTTTCCGTCTATGATGACGGCTTTTTTGTCGGCGGTGGGCAAGGTGATTTCGGCACGGGTGTTGGCGGGCAGGGAAATATTCCACACCAGGTGTTCCGCATCCTGTTCCCAAGCGCTCTGTACCAGTCCGTAAGGAGTCTTGAGCGAACCCTTCATGGAAGGACAGATGTCGAACTGCGGATGCATGAGCAGTTTCTTGAAAGCCACTTCGCGGCTGTCGCTGCGGATTCCCAAGAGATCTTCATAACACCAGACAAGCAGGTCACCCAACTGCATCACGTGGTTGCGGGAATTCATTTTGGGATCGGCCGTATCGCCGTTCCAAAGTTCCCAAATCGTAGTGGCGCCCTTCGTCTGCATATAACCGAAACTAGGATAATCGGTGGTGGTAATCAGATGCCATGCCACATCGTTCAGACCGTTGCGGCTCAGCATGCGCCACAGCCACTGGTCGCCGATGACGCCGGTGGTCATCGTGCCCTTGTACTCGTCCATAATTTTAGAACGGACACTTTCAAGCACACCGCCGACATATTCTTCGGGCACCATGTCGCAGCCCAAAGCCACCACATTTGCCGTAGTGGTGTTGTTGCTGTAGCACTTGGCCTCTGCGTTGTAGAACTGTTCGTTGAAAGCTTTCTTCAGACCTTCGATTCTGTCTTCGAATCCGGCCACATCGGCCTGACGGTCCAAAAGCGGGGCATATTCGCACATCATCTCCAACAAATGACAGAAATAGGCGGTCGAAATCAGTTTGCCGTCGGTCAAGCGGTCGGGAGCCGATGAATGAATGATTTCAGGTGACTCCACAGGCATGCACCAGTCACCGTATTTGTCGGCGGTCATCAGACCGGAACGGCTGTCGTAGAAATAGCTCCATGTATAGTCGAGATACCGAAGCATATCGCCGAAATGTTTTTCCATAGGACGCAGGTCGCCGAAATGCTTGAAAATCATATCGCAGCCGGAGAAGAACGCTGTCGGCCACGTCACATCGTCGTTGTAATAGTTCCAATAGGCGGGAGCTACGGAAGGAATGGCGCCATCCCAACGCTGGGCGTCGGCTATGTCGTCCATCCACTTGGCATAGAAAGTGGCATTGTCGAAGAGGAAACTTTCACCATAGACACCCATGCTGCGGTCACCCAGCCAGGGCTGGCGTTCGTTGCGCTGCGGACAGTCCACGGGCATGCCTTTGTAATTGCCCAAAATGCCGCGGAAAGCATTCTCATAAGTCTGATTGAACACCGGTGAAGGCGATTCGAAACTGCCGGTGAAATCCAGATCGTCGGCCACCCATTCGCCAATGAAATTGTCGAGACTCGGACGGCCGGGATAATTGGTCACTTCCACATACTGGAATCCGTGGGTCACGAAACGGGGAGCCCATTCTTCTCCACCGAAACCGCCCTTGAGCGTATATAGGTCGGTCACCAGCGCGTCACGCAGATTGGCCATGCTCAGATTTCCGTCAGGCAGCAACGCCTCGGCGAAACGCAGTTTTACGGTCTGTCCTGCCCTTCCCTGGACTTTGATGCGAAGCCAACCCGTCATGTTCTCTCCCATATCCAGAATGAATGTGGAATCGTTGAGAGGGGTCATAGACTTGGGGCGTACGCGTTTCAACACGCGCATGCTTGGATTGGACTGTGCCACCAGTCGGGCCGTCGGGACTGAAGTGCGCTGAGCCGGCATCCAGTGGCCCTGATACTGGTATCGAGGGCTGGACCAGTCGCCCAATTCCATACGGGCATCGTATTCCTCACCGTCGTATTCGTTGTTGGAGACGATGGGGCCCTGCGCCGTCAGCATCCAGCGTTCGTTGCTGGTGACGGACTGGGTACGGCCGTCCTCATAGGTGATGGTGAGCATCAGACGCATTTTCGGATAGCCGAAATCCGCCCATTTGTAGGGTTTGTAATTGTGACGCATCGGATAATAGCGTCCGCTGCCCAGAATGACGCCTACGGCATTGGCTCCTTCCTTCATCAGAGAGGTCACATCGTAGGTATTGTAAAGGATATGCTTGTCGAATTGCGTGGGAGAAGGTGTCATTACCTGATCTCCCACCTTCTGGCCGTTGAAATACAGTTCGTAAAGGCCCACACCGGCGATGTGGACAAGTGCCTGACGGATTCCGGGGCGCGTCATGAAATCGCTTCTCAGATAGCGGGCCGATAGACGTGCGTGCGTTCCTTCGTCCTCCCACGGGAAGGCGCCGTCATAACCGATCCAACGGCTCGAGCCCCAGTCCCTGTCGGTGAAAAGGGCCGTGACGAAAGTGGCCGTTTCGGATTCCACAGCGTTCTTTTTGTCCAGATTGGTCCAGGAAAGGACCTTCCAGAAATATCGCGTTCCCGACTGCAGTTGCGGACCCTCGTAGGGCAACAGCAGAGATGCTTCGCCCTTGCGGATGCCCGAATCCCATACGTCAGCCCGGTCGTCGGCCAACTGTTCCTCGGAAGAAGCCACCAAAATGCGGTATTGCGTCTGGTACACTCCATTGACATCAGAACGGATGTTCCAGCTGAATCGAGGCTGACGCACGCCGATTCCGACCGGATTGGTCTGCTGTTCGCATTCCAGACGGCAGACCGACGCCTGTTCCGTCAATGTCTGCTCCACATAGGTAGCTGCGGCGTCTGTGACAATCAACACCCGGTCATCGTGAGCCGATTGTGACGTGTAGGAGAATGGAACAGATGAGGCATTCTGGAAAGAACCGATGTAGCGGACCGAACCGTCGGTCGGGCTGAACCACCAAGCATTCTTGGACTTTCCTGAAATTTTGGTCAGATCCACTGAAAAATCCACTCCCGCATAGTCATATACCAACAGATAGTCTTTTCCGCGGCATGCGGACACATAATTATAACGCTCGCCAATTTCACTGACAATCAGAGACTGGTCGGGGCAACGGTCAAAATACGGTTGAGACTGGGGATCGGCGCTGAATTGAGGGTTGGAGAAGGCAAGCATCAGTTTCTTCAGATACTGCATCTGACGGAAACCAGGATCTTCAAGCGCCTCTTGCCAAGGTTTCAGGCAGCCGTAGGCACCCATTTTCCTGCCGTCATGCATCTGCATGATGGCGCTGTTGCCGTAGGTATGGCCGAAACTGCCGGCAAACACCGACCAATAGGCGTATCGGCGCACGTCATAGTCTTGCCAGAAAGGCAGATCGTAGTCATGCAGACCGTAAGGGATTCCCTCGTAGGAAGGCTCGCCGTCGACCACCGGCTTGCGGGGTTCATACGTGCGTGCAAGCTCCACATAACGCCAGTTGTCTTCTTCCGTACTGTCGGGAAGAAGTTCCGGGCGCAGCGGGCTTTTCTTAGCCATGCTCTGCCCATAGCAACGGTGACCGCTCTGGAACATGTTGAAATCCAGCCAGTCTGCCTGATGGAACCAAATGGCTGAAATATGACGGCCGAAGGGATGGAAAGTCATCAGGTGATTGGGATCGTGGGCCTTGATGGTGCGGGCCAGCGTCTCCCAGACTTCGGGCTTGACATCGCCGTAGATATCGCCTCCGATAATCCAGACGATATTGGGATTGTCTTTATAACGTTCAGCCAGAAAGGTACCGTAGGCCACGGCTTGCTCTTCGTCCATGCGGCCCTGTTTCACCAGACCGCCCCAAATGCAGACCATACCTATGTAGATGCCTTTTTCGGCAGCCGTCTCGATGATATAGTCCATATGGTCCCAATAGCCGTATTCCGGATCGGAGCCCTGAGCGTCGGGACTATAGGCATGACGGCGCTCGATGCTGCTGAAATCGAAGCCCTGAGGGTTGGACAGACTGCCGTAGATATTGCGGGCAGGCACTCCGTTGATGGTCTGGACCTGAACAACATTGTAGCCGTTCAAACGACAGGCTTCCAGATACTTTTCTGCATTCTGCCGGTCCAAACGCTCGGGAAGCAACCACCCCGTGTCACCCATCCAGAAGAAAGGCACACCGTTTTCGTGCTGAAGATAATTGCCGGAAGCATCGACTTTCAGACGGCCGTTGTCCCAAGGAAGGGACTGAGAAAAAACGGGATGGATGCCTGCAAACAGCAGACAAAGACTCATAATTGAAATACGGATACGGTTCATGGAATTTTATTTTTTGATGTTGATATCGAATTTGTGAGTGCCGGCGCTGACTTCAACCGCCTCCTCCGCACCTGGAAGCCAAACGGAAGCCGTCGTGTTGCCCGGAAGCGTAAGCTTCATGACAAAGCGTCCGGCCACGTTGCGGCCCCAATCCACACCGACCTGACCGTAGAGTGTACGCGTCGTGCAATGGACAAATGCCAAGTCGCCTACAGGACGCGGCCGGATGACAAGATGCCGGCAACCGGGCTGAAAGCGGTCTCCGCGGATGCCGCCCAGACTGCTGAAGAACCATTCGTCGATGGCCCCCAGCATGAAGTGGTTCCAAGAAGCCCCCTGACGCGGATCCCACTGTTCGGTAAGCGTGGTGGCTCCGAACTTGAGTTGGAAGCCGTAACCGGGGACATCTTCGTGATTGTGCATCCGATAAAGGACTTCGTCATGGCCCTCATTGGCCAACAGTTCAAACATATAGCGGTTGCCTACCTCTCCAGTGCTAAGACGGTCGCCGTGGGCGGCTATATCGGCCAGCAGATGCTCCATGGCAGTCGCACGGTTTTCGGGAGCCACCATACCGATGTATAAAGGAATGGCATACGAACTCTGACTTCCAGTGCCGTATATGCAACTATCCTCATTGAAATACAAATCATGGAAAGCTTTGTTCACTTCTTCTCCGAGACGGGAATATTTTTCAGCATCATCATCAAGGCCAAGCATCCTTGCGGCTTCGACGACATAGCGTATATTCTGATAGAGATGGGCTGTACCGCTCAGAGGAACTGGAGTGTTCTGAGCAAAACCGCAGCGTTCCTTGCCGAAATCGTACCAGTCGCCCAAACCCGTCTTCACGATATGATTGTCGGAAGTAGCCTCTAGATAATCGACATAAGCCCTCATGACGGGATAGTAACGGCGGATGAGCCGATCATCCCCATAACGCTGGTAATACATAAAGGGAACAATGACAGAAGTGCTACCCCACTCGGGCGAATCATTCCAAGTTCGTCCGAATTCCGTATACATGGGAGCCGTGGTTGGCACCAGACCGTCGGCGTATTGGGCATCAGCCATATCCTGCTGGATTTTAGGCCAGAAAGTGGTCAGGTCGTAGTTGTAGAGCAAGCCCTGGCCATTGAGTTGGACTTCTTCCAGCCAACCAAGTTTCTCACGGTGAGGACAATCTGTGAAGACCGCCTGCATATTGCTGCGGACTGCCATCTGGATAAGGCGGTGCGTATCGTTGAAAATGCGGTTGGACGACTCGAAAGAACCAGTCGTGGGCAGCGAATTTGAAACGAAACAGGACTGAATTTTTTCAATGACAGGCAGATTGTCCGGATTGGGTTGTCCTTTCAAAACTGCTCCCTGGACCTGAATATAACGGAAACCGTAATAGGAAAAACGCGGTTGCCAGATTTCAGTTTTTCCGGGCTTTCCGGGCTGCTTACGCGAACCCTTGAGCGTGTATTCGTAATAATGCGGGCGGCCACTGTTGCTCTGATTGACCAGACTGTCTTTGCCCAAGGATTCGCTTGGTGTAAGACGGACCACGTCTCCGCGCCTTCCTCTGACTTCAATATAGGGGAACCCCGACAGATTCTGTCCCATATCCAGTATGACGACGGGCTTATCATTGAAAATATTCTGTTTGCGATCAGCCTTCTGAACACCCGTCCACATGTCTTTGACATCGTAGCGCTTCCAAATGGCGACACCAGAAGTATTTTGAGGACGCAGACTGCCCTTGGGTGACTCTTGAACAATGACATTGCGCCATGACGAGGCATCGAATCCATATGTGTTCCACTTAGGTTGTTCCCGGCGGGCATCGTAATCTTCACCTCCATATATGTCGTTGAAAACAATCGGACTCAGGTCATATTTCCAGGTTCCGTCGGAAACGATGTCTTCCCAGCTGCCGTCTTCGTAATCGATGTGCAGTTTCATCCACAGCGTCGGAGGTCCGAAACTGACCAGCAGTTTGCGGTAGCGTCCTCCCTGGACGTTGAACATGCCATTGCCTAGCAGAACACCGACCGCATTCCGTTGTTTCAACATGGAAGTCACATCGTAGACATTGTAATACAGCGTTTTGTCGTAATCGCTCCAAAGAGGGGCGAACTCGGCGCCGCCGACCTTACGACCGTTCAAAGTCAGTTCGTAATGACCTAGACCGCAGATATAGGCATAGGCGCTTCTGACGCGTCCCTTTGTTTCGAAATCCTTTCTCAGCACAATGCTTTTTCTTGAGAGCGTATCGGTATTGGCCCAGGCCTGCTTCATCTGCTGGTTCCGGTTGACTGTATTGCCTTCATACCGGCGACCTTCGGGCAAACGGCTGTCGCTGCGCGTGATGGCGCCTATCCAGCAGGCATCGAGCCATTCCTCCGAGGGAGCCGTACGGAAATGAGCCATCTGCGACCATTTGCCCTTATGGCCTTCGGCGTCGGCCACACGGACACGCCAATAGTAGTCGCTGCCGGGCTGCAAAGCCACATCAGACAAGGCAATACGCTGACTTTCGACATTTTCCACCCGACCTGACCGATACAAGGGAATCCTATCGGCGTCATAAACCTCCAGCCAATAGGCTGACTGCATGATACCTTCCATCTGCCAGCCCAGATACGGATGACGTTCTGAGACTGACAAAGGCTCGGTCTGATATTCGCACGTCAGGTTTCCGATACGCTCCGAAGGATTGCAGGCACACAAGAGAGCGGCCAAAAGTATAAAATTCAAACAGTTTTTCATCATTGGAAGAAAAACGGCCGCCATTTGTCATGACGGCCGTCAAGCTTTATTAAGTTAAACCATAAATCAATATTGATCCTCACTTTCAATCAAGCCGGTCGGAATGAATTCCACCCAGTCCAGACCGAAGTAAGGCTGTCCGTCACCGATGCCGCCCGTGCCCAGACCCACGCATTTGACGCGGAGCGTATGCTGCTTGTCGGCATCGAACTGATAACGTCCCATAATCTGACGGAGCGTGTTCTTATCTCCTCGGGAGTTGCCGGAGTTACCCTGCAGGGTACGAGGACCCTTCATCCAGCCGTGATTGCGCATGTCCTTGTCGTTCTGAGCAATGGCGACAGAATCGTAAATCTTCTGTCCCCTGTCGTCCTGACCGATGACGAATGATGCGTCTGTATCGCTCATCCAGCCGATACCCGAAGCCGGGTTGTCGGCTTTGACACTCATATCGATAGGAATGCCGTTGGGCATACCGTCAACGTAAATCTGCACGATGGCGCCGGCACGTTTCTTGATACCGAGACGGAACTCCCAAGTGCCATCGGGAACGGGAGGCAGGTTGTAAGTGAAATCGAACCAGTAGTTGGTCGTGTTGTACTTGCCGTAGATGTAGAACATGCCGCCTTGGTACTGCACGCTGCCGTTGACATACTTTGCGGCGTTGACTTCGGTGGCGTCGTCATTGTACTGAAGATCTTTAAAATAACCGCTGGGGAACCAGTAGTTGTTGTCACCCGTATAGGAATTGCGATAACGGTATCCGTTGGTGATCATTTCGCCCAATGTGGAGAACACGTCGATGCGCAGACGTTTGTTGAGCACATCGTTTACCACGTCCTTGTCATAGAAAAGGATATCTTCCAGCACATAGAAATCGCCGTTGTCGGCATTGCTGACGACCGAATTGTTGAGCCCGATATAAGAGCCGTCCTTGCGACGGTTCAAGGCAGGACAGCCATCGTCTCGGACCTCAATCAACGTATGAGGCGCCATGGTCAGCAGATAGTCGACATATTCAACCTTGGGATCAGTCCAATAGTAAGAACGCTGGAAGGCCGTGAACTCTGAAAGCGTACCGACCTGATAGTCGAAAAGGTGGTAGGCGACGAAACGGTTCAGGGAATTGCGGCGGTCTGTCACGTCCGTGATGCCGGCATCTTCGGGATAGACCACATCGTAGACTTCTTTTGCCTTTTGTGCCAAGTCGTTGATATTGTTGATGCCATAACTGGCATACAGGTCGTTGGGTTCGATGAGTGCCGTATAACCGTACATGTGTTCTGTGGCCGGTTCGCTGGTTCCGTTGGCGAAATTGTATTTGCCGCGGGGAACGACATAATCGTTGTCATACCATTTCAGCAGAGAATCGCTCAGATGGGTCAGGAAAAGAGCTTCCGCAAACAGGCTGAACTGCGGGAACGAACGGATATGGTCGGGAAGTAGCATGTTGGAGGGAACCAGCACACAGTCGATGGCGTGAATCACACCGTTGTGAACTTCAATGTCGCTGAGGAGAATGCGGGAGGTTCCGTTCACATAGATGTATCCGGTGGTCTGCAGTTCGCTGAACGAAGTCTTCACGAAACGAGACTTCATGTTCTTGTCGGGCAGACGGCCTTCTTCGAAGTCCATCTTCATGTATGCCTTCGTGTCGATAATCTGGTAGTACACCATATCTTTCAGTGCGGCGAATCGGGTATCGTAGAGCGACTGGCGGGCAGATTCGCTGAGGCCGTCCTGTCCGTGCAGGAAGCGGTGCATAGTCAACAAGGAGGTGTCGATGGCGGCAATCTGAACCGAATCGGTCTCCGGATTGAAGCCCATATCCTTGGCGATTGAATCACGATAATATTCTGTCACGGCGTTGTTGACCGGAGCAAAGACCGTGTAGGTTCCGTAGGTCGACAGCAGGCTGATGATACCGGTCGTGTCCAACGCTTCCACGAATTTCGAGAAATGAGCGGGATCGCCTTGCAGATAGGATGCGACCGTCTCACCTGTGAAGGTGTAGTAAGAATCGCCCACTTCATCACTGTCGAGAATACAGGATTGGAAAGAAAGCAATGACACCGGCAACAGCAGAAGAGCTGCCACTGCATAACCAAGCGTTTTGCAAAGTCTGATCTTCATATCGTTTTAGTTTTCAATTTATTGCGCACACAACTTGTCGGAAGGTGGCCGGAAACCCCGCCTGCCTTTTACAAGTTTGCAATTTTACGGCTTTTTTCAGTGATTGGCGAATATATTTTATTCAAATTATAAAAAAAATTACTCGGCTTCATAGGCACCTGCATCGGGCTGTCCGTCCAGCAGGCGCGAACGGCCGTCCAAATCCAAAGGCCATTCCTGCGACACAAGCGTACCGGCCATCCCGCAAGCGGCTGAAATCGAGTCGATATGGAAGTCGTACTCATAGTTTTCACCCATCGCGAAAGCCGGCTGTCCGTTGAAGACATTGTCCACCGAAACGGAATCGGGGAAATCAATCGTAGAACGCAACAGGCAATGGTCGAAGATAAAATCGTGCGCAGCGCCCTCGTAGAGGCTGAAGCCCAGTTCTTCCGTCCGAGAGCCGTACACGATGGAATTGACGATGCGTGCATGTTCGAGCGGATACATGACCGTATTGCCCTTGCCGTCGCCGGCGGCGTTTGCCAGGACAAGGGCGGGCGTGTTCTCTCCCCTTTCGACCAGCACCTGGTAATTGGCCACCGTGCAATGGACCATATCCGCCCTGCCACCCAGGAACAGCACGGTGAAATCTCCACTGTTGGCCAAAACGGAATTGGCGACCAGCACATCGGACTGAATGCAGTAGAGGCAAGAATACGCCATATTGAATATGACGGAATTGGTCAGGCTCAGTTTGAGCGGTTCTCCGGCCACTTCCGCGGAATCGCAGATGATGCCGTAGCTGCCGCCACGGACAACCACATGGTCGAAGACATTGTGGCGGCTCTTTCCGCCCAGATAAATCGAATGCCACTGTCCGGGATACTTGTCATAGCTGAATCCGTCGAGCATCTGGTCCAGACGGTCTCCGCGAAAGACGACGGGACGCTCCGCGCTTCCTCTGGCCTCGACACTGCCGTACACCGTCAGCCGGGCCTTGTCGTGGAAAAAGAGTTCAACTCCGGAATCGATTTTGAGACAGGCGTTTTCGGCCACGACCAGGCTGTCGAACACAATCAGGGAAGTGCCGCTCGCCAGCAAGGTGTCCGAATCCAGGACATATCCCCGCCACATGACGGCGTCGCGCACGACCGCCTCCAGACGGATGCTGCCCAGACCGTCCGCACAGCGGAACATCAGGGCATCTTCAATGAATTCGTATCCGGAAGAGGATTTGGGCGCCGTCATTTCGACGAAAAGGAACACGCTGTCACGGGCAGGAATCACATAGTCATAGCAGACAGGCCCCGGCAGACCGTCCAAGCTGAAACGGAACACGCTGGCGACGCCCTCTTTCAACCAGACGGAGTCGATGGTCAGTTCCTGCTGCCCGGCGTTGTAGACAATCATCCAGGCCGTGGTGGAACTCACATTGGAGAAAAGAGTGTCGAATCGGCAGACACCTTCAGAAAAGCGCAGGTTTCCCACGCCCTCCTTGGGGAAATGGACCGGATCCTCACAGGAGACACCGGCCAACAGAAAGACCATCAGCGGACATATCCGCCAGAACAGACGTTTCCCTTTCATATCAGTCGAGTTGTTCCAAAACGTCCACCAGCCAGTTCCAGGCTTTTTCCACCGAAGGCACATAAACTTTTTCGTCGGGAGAATGCACGCCATACATGGCCGGGCCGTAAGAGACCATATCGAGTTGAGGATATTTTTCCAAGAAAAGACCGCATTCCAAACCGGCATGAATGGCATATACCACAGGTGACTGGCCGAAAAGCCTCTCATAGGAAGACACCATCACCTTCAGAAGCCGCGAATCGGGATTGGGTGCCCAGCCGGGATAGCCTTCCGTGTGGCGCACATCCATTCCGGCCAGCGAAAATGCAGTCGACACACGGGCCACGATGTCGCGTTTGGCCGAATTGAGGCTGCTGCGCTGGGATGTCGTGACAGTCCAGCAATGTTCGGAAGCGGGCTTGACCGAGGCCAGATTGGAGGAGGTCTCCACCAGGCCTTCCACGCTGTTGCTCATGGCGACCACCCCGTCCGGACAGACATACATGGCCGAAAGGAAGGCGTCGCTCTGCGGCTTCAGCAAGACTTCCGAAGGCGCTTCGAAAGATTCGAGCGTCCATTGGATGTCAGGTTCCACACGCCCGTATTCGGCACGGATGTCAGCCTCGAAAAGGTTCAGCATGACCCGCAGATTTTCCTTTTCGGCAAAGGGCACGGCACCCACGGCGTAAGCCTCGCGTGGAATCGCGTTGCTCAAATTCCCGCCCCTGAACTCAGATATGCGAAGAGGCATCCTTTCATTGACAAGTTTGAGGAATCGCACCAGCAGGCGATTGGCGTTTCCCCGCCCCAAGTTGATGTCGGATCCCGAGTGCCCTCCCTGCAATCCTTTGACAGCCAATTTGAAAGAGAAATACGCATCCGGCAACTTTTCGGTTTCGAAATGGAAATCGGCCATGGTATTGACGCCACCTGCGCAACCGATGCAAATATAACCGTCATCCTCATTGTCGAGGTTGATCAGGGCCTTTCCCTTCAGCACACCCGGCTCCAGACCGGCCGCGCCGACCAGGCCGACTTCCTCATCGACGGTGAAAAGACATTCGAGCGGTCCGTGCGACAGGCTGTCGTCGTCCAGCACAGCCAGCGAAAGGGCCATCCCTATGCCGTTGTCGGCTCCCAAAGTGGTGCCGCGGGCCGTCATCCATCCGTCTTCGGTCAGATACCAGTCGATGGGATCCTTTTCGAAATCGTGGACCACATCCCCATTCTTCTCGCACACCATGTCTACATGTCCCTGCAGAATGACCGGACAGGCGTTTTCCCTGCCGGCGCTGGCCGGCTTGCGGATGATGACGTTGCCGGCCTTGTCGTGCACATATTCCAGGCCCCGTTTTTCGGCGAAATCCACCAGCCACTGCTGGATACGCCGGGTTTTGTACGAAGGACGGGGCACTTGGCAGATCTGTTCGAAAAACTGCCACACGGCTGTGGGCTTCAATGTTGTCGGTTCTTTCATAAGGACGAGGTTATGGGGTTGATATCGTAAAAATGGTTAAATACCGCCTTGCAAAGGGATTTGTGCCACAAAAATAGCACTCGACATGACAAAAAACAACTCAAATAGCCTTATCTTTGCCCCTCACTGATGTTAAAAAAAGAACGATGCTGATGGTTTTACTTGCCACTCTGATACTTGTCGTCATTGCAGTCCTGCTGCTAGGCATAAGAGTATTTTTCGTCAAAGGCGGCAAGTTCCCCAACACGCATGTCGAAGGCAACAAAGCGCTTCACCGAAAAGGCATCCATTGCGCTTCAGACGAACGTCAGTACCCAGGCAACGCATCATTCAATTAACTTAACCCGATATGAAAAAAATCAACCTGATTGTCGAAATCGTCCTTGCAGCCGCCCTTGTCGCACTGTATGCCATCGTGCTCACATCCAAGGATTCCAAAACCGAAAACGAAGCTGTTCCCGTCGAAGTTCCGGCTCAGTTGCCCATCGCCTATATCAATGTCGACACCCTGTTGAGCGACTACAGCCTTTCGCTCGAGCTCAACGAGCAGCTGCTCCGCAAGCGTGAGAACCTGCAGGCCAATTTCAACCAGAAGGCCCGTCAGCTCGAAAAGGAAGTGGCCGATTTCCAGTACAAGCTCGAAAACAATGTCTTCAGCTCGGCCGAACGCGCTCAGAACGAACAGAACCGCCTGGTGAAGAAGCAGCAGGACCTGCAGAACCTAGACCAGAAGCTGTCCAACGAACTCCAGGCCGAAATGGCCCGTATGAACGAGCGTCTGACCGACTCCATCTACTCTTATCTGAGCGATTACAACAAGCTAAAAGGCTACCAGCTCATCCTGAGCAACACTGCCAATGACAATATCCTCATCGGAGCTCCCGCCTACAACATCACGCAAGAAGTGCTCGAGGGACTGAACGACCGTTACAATCAGCCCGCGGCCAAGAAAAGCAAATAATTCAGCCAATGATCGACATCTTTGCCAAAGAAGGCTTTCCTGAAGAGGAAGGTCCGGATGAACGCGACTTTATCCCAATGATTTCGGAGGACGACGAAGACTGTTCTCTGAATGCCGCCGATGTGCCCGAAGAAGTGCCCGTGCTCCCCTTGCGGAACATGGTGCTGTTCCCCGGTGTGGCCATGCCTGTCAGCGTCGGACGGAAAAAATCGCTGCGTCTGGTGAAGGATGTCTACCGTCACAGCCGCCTCACAGCCGTTTTCACCCAAGTCGACCCCGACACCAACGATCCCGGGCAGGACGACCTGGTCAAAACCGGCATCGTGGCGCGCATCCTGCGCGTGCTGGAAATGCCGGACAACACGGTCACCATCATCCTGCAGGCCATCAAGAGATGCGAACTGGATGCTCTCAGCGGGACGGAACCCTATCTGAAAGGACATGTACACCTGCTGGAAGACCGCATGCCGGCCGGCAGAGACCGCCGTTTCGAAGCCCTGATCCGTTCCATCAAGGAACTGGCTGTCAAGATTGTCAAGAATTCCGCAGGAAACCTGCCGCAGGAGGCCATTTTCGCCATCCGCAACATCGAGAAGCCTTTCGCCCTCATCAACTTCATCTGCTCCAACCTGTCGTTCAGCCTGCAGGACAAACTCGAACTGCTGAAAGCCGACGATTTTGCCGCACGATGCGCCCGGCTTCACGAAATCATGACGCGGGAGTCGCAGTTGCTCGAACTGAAGAATTCCATCCAGTCCAAGACGAAGGAAGGCATTGACCAGCAGCAACGCGAATATTTCCTGCAACAGCAGATCAAGACCATCCAGAGCGAATTGGGCGGCACCACTCAGGAACAGGATGCCAACGAACTGCGCGAAAAGGCCAAGACCAAAAAGTGGAGCAAAGAAGTGGCCGACACTTTCGAAAAGGAAGTCCGCAAACTGGAGGCCATGAGTCCCTACACGCCCGACTACTCCACCCAGACCAACTACCTGCGCACGCTCATCGAACTGCCCTGGAACGAATGTTCCACCGACAATTTCAATCTGAGGCGCGCCAAGCAGCAGCTCGACAAGGATCATTTCGGACTCGAAAAAGTCAAGGAAAGGATTATCGAACATCTGGCCGTGCTCAAGCTCAAAGGCGACATGAAATCGCCGATAATCTGTCTGGTCGGCCCTCCGGGTGTGGGTAAGACTTCTTTGGGTCGCTCCATTGCCGACGCTTTGGGGCGCCAGTATCTGCGCATTTCTTTGGGCGGACTGCACGACGAGTCGGAAATCCGCGGTCATCGCCGTACCTATATCGGAGCCATGCCCGGCCGCATCATCAAAGGACTGGCCAAAGCTGGCACTTCCAATCCGGTCTTCATTCTGGATGAAATTGACAAGGTCAACCGGGATTCCGCCCACGGCGATCCGTCCTACGCGCTGCTCGAAGTGTTGGATCCCGAGCAGAACAGCACTTTCCACGACAATTTCATCGATATCGACTATGACTTGTCCAAAGTGTTGTTCATTGCCACAGCCAATTCTCTGAACACCATTCCACAGCCGCTGCTCGACCGCATGGAAATCATCGAAGTGTCCGGTTATCTGGCCGAAGAGAAAGTGGAGATTGCCCAGCGTCACCTCATTCCGAAAGAAAAGGAAAACCACGGCATCCCAGCCGATATGCTCAGCATAGATTCTGAAGCCACCCGATGGCTGATTGAGCGCTACACGCGTGAATCGGGCGTCCGCGATTTGGACAAGCAGATTGCCCGTATCTGCCGGAAAGCCGCCCGCAAGATCGCCTCGACCCGCAAACCCCAGCCCATTGAGGTTGAAAGCGGACAACTGTCTGACTATTTGGGCGTTCCGCGCTACACGCGCGAATTGTACGAAGGCAACGACTATCCGGGCGTGGTCACGGGTCTGGCATGGACTCAGGTCGGAGGTGAAATCCTCTATATCGAAACCAGTTTGAGCAAGAGTCATCAAGGCGGCAAACTCACGCTGACCGGGAATCTGGGCGACGTGATGAAAGAATCAGCCATGCTGGCCCTCGAATACGTCAAAGCCCATCCCCAATTGCTCGGGCTTGAAGAAACGGTTTTCGAAGACTACAATGTGCATGTGCATGTTCCGGAAGGCGCCGTTCCCAAAGACGGTCCCTCAGCCGGCATCACCATTCTCACTTCCTTGGCATCGGCATTCACCCGCCGCAAGGTGCGCGAACGCATCGCCATGACCGGTGAAATGACGCTGCGCGGAAAAGTGCTGCCCGTCGGGGGCATCAAAGAGAAGATTTTGGCCGCCAAACGCGCCGGCATACGCGAAATCATCCTTTCCGAAGACAATCGAAAGGACATTTCCGAAATACAGGCCGTCTATGTCAAAGGAATGAAGTTCCGCTACGTGAAAGACGCCGCTGAAGTGCTGAGCGCCGCTCTGCTCTAGGGCCGCCGGTCATTTCGGCGCCTTGATGTAGAGGACAATGGCTATCACAATGTAAATGAGATTCGGTATCCATACCGCGAGCATGGGCGACATGCTCCCGGACAGCGCGAATGTTCCCGACAGGGTATCGAACAATATGTAGGAGAATGCGATAAGCAGGCCCAAACCCAAGCTAAGTCCCATGCCTCCCCTTGTCTTTCTCGAGCAGAGCGAGACGCCGATCACCGTCAGGATCAGCACCGAGAAAGGGAACGAGAAACGGCGGTGATATTCCACTTCATACTCCTTGATGTTGGCCACACCTCGTTGTTTCTGCCTGTCCAGATAGCTTTTCAGTTCTTTGGTGGTCAGTTGTTCGCTGTAGCCTTTGACAATGAAGAATTCCGAGGGGTTCATCACAATGGTCGTATCCATTTTGGCGCCTTCCGTCAGATGTTCGTACATACCGTCGAAATCGCGGATGACGTAGTCGTTCAGCGTCCAACGGTTGTTCTCTCCCATCGTAATCCGCTGGGAAGTCAGACGTGACGCCAGACGGCGGCCTTCGTAACGTTCCATGAAGAAACGGTAGCCGACATGCCGCTTGTCATCGTAGCGTTCTATGTATATGATGACACCCGGCTCCAACTCCAACTGCACATTCCGCACATAATCCTTGGTCACTTTCTTCACATACTTGTCCTCGAACTCCAGACGGGTAACGTTGGAGGGTGGAATCACGCACGAAGACAGATAAAAGATGATGACGGCCAGCGTTATGCCGGAAACCAGGTAAGGACGCGCCAAACGATGGAAACTCAATCCGCCCGATATCATGGCGATTATCTCGGAATTGCCGGCCAGTTTGGAGGTGAAGTATACGACGGCTATGAATATGAAGAAGGGACTGAACTTGACCGCAAAATAGGGAATGAAGTTGCAGAAATAGTCGAAAATGATGGCATGGGCGGGCGCTTCGTTCTGGACGAACTTGTCGAATTTCTCATTGTAGTCGAACACCACGACAATGGCCATCACCAGCAGCAGGCAGAAAAAGAATGTGCCCATGTACTTGCTGATGATATAGATGTCGAACCGTTTGAACAGGCGGAAATCTGAACGTCGGAAAGTGTCTCGCAATGATTTCATAAGCGCTTATTCCTGATTGGTGTTCATCTGATACGTCATTTCCGCTTTCCAAGCGGCGTAATCGCCTTCGATGATATGATGCCGGGCCTCGCCCATCAGCCACAGATAGAACGACAGGTTGTGTACGGAAGCGATTTCCAAGGCCAGGATTTCGTCCGCCATGAACAGATGGCGCAGATAAGCCTTCGAATATTGACGGTCAAACTCGCAGGCGCCGTCTTCCTCCAGCGGAGAAAAGTCGTCCGCCCACTTGCGGTTGCGCAGATTCATGCGGCCCTGCTTCGAGTAGAGACGGGCATTGCGGCCCACACGGGTCGGCATCACGCAGTCGAACATGTCCACACCCCGCTCCACAGCCTCCAGCAGATTGTCGGGAGTTCCGACGCCCATCAGGTAGCGGGGACGGTCCTCGGGCAAGATCTCGTTGACCACTTCTATCATCTCATACATTTTCTCAGCCGGTTCTCCCACAGCCAGACCGCCGATAGCATAGCCGTCGGCATCGAACTCTCTGACAAAATTGGCCGAGTCACGACGCAGCTCTGGATAGACACATCCCTGAACGATAGGGAAATAGCTCTGGTGATAGCCGTAAAGGGCTTCGGTCTCACGATAATGCTTCATGCCCCTTTCCAACCAGCGTTTGGTCAGTGCCAGGGATTTGCGGGCATATTGGAAATCGGCGTCGCCGGGCGTGCATTCGTCCAGTGCCATCATGATGTCAGAACCGATGATGCGCTCGACATCGACCACACTTTCGGGCGTGAACAGATGTTTAGAACCGTCGATATGGGAATGGAAGGTGACACCCTCTTCCTTGATCTTGCGGATTTTCGCCAGAGAAAAGACCTGATAGCCGCCGCTGTCGGTCAGAATGGGGCGGTCCCACGACATGAACCGGTGCAGGCCTCCTGCTTTTCTGAGAATGTCGCAACCGGGACGCAGATAAAGGTGATAGGTGTTCCCCAGAATGATCTGGGCCTTCACATCGTCACGCAACTGATTCTGGTTGACCGCTTTGACAGTGCCATCGGTACCGACAGGCATGAATATCGGAGTCTGAATGTCGCCATGATCGGTGTGAAAGACACCGGCACGGGCTTTCGTTTTCGGATCTTGAGCAATCAGTTCAAACCTCATCGCGAATCTTCTAATTTATTTGACAATGCCGGAGAAGCCCATGAAGGCCAAAGCCAGCAGACCGGCCGTGAGCAGAGCGATAGGCATTCCCTGCATGCCTTTGGGCACCTTCAGCAGAGAGAGCTGTTCACGGATGCCGGCAAACAGAATCAGCGCCAGACCGAAACCGCAGGCGGTCGAGAAGGCGTATACCACCGATTCCAGCAGATTGAAATCCTTCTGGATGACCAAGATGGCCACACCGAGAATACAGCAGTTGGTACTGATCAGCGGCAGATACACGCCCAGCGACTGATAGAGCGAGGGCGAAATCTTCTTCAGCACAATTTCAACCAGCTGCACCAAAGAGGCGATAATGAGGATGAACGTGACCGTCTGCAGGTACTCCAAACCGTTGGGAGCCAGCAGATAGGTGTAAACCAGCCAGGTACAGATGGTCGACAGGGTGATGACGAAAGCGACGGCGCCCGTCATTCCGACAGCCGTATTGACTTTCTTGGAAACGCCCAGGAACGGACAGATGCCCAGAAACTGAGACAGCACGATGTTGTTGACAAACACCGCCGAGATGAACATCAAAATATAGTACGTCATTGTATCTTTCTGATTTTATTCATAATTGCCAACAAATAAGCCAAGGTGACGAAAGCACCCGGAGCGAGCACGAAGACGAGAGCGCCATACTGCTCGGGGAACACGGTCATGCCGAAGAAGGTGCCGGCGCCCAAAAGTTCGCGGACAACACCCAGCAACGTCAGCGCCAGCGTGAAACCCAAACCGATGCCGAGTCCGTCAAGCAGCGAATCGAAGGGGCTGTTTTTGGAAGCGAAGGCTTCGGCACGGCCCAGCACGATGCAGTTGACCACAATCAGCGGGATGAAAAGGCCCAGGCTTTCGTACAGAGAAGGGACGTATGCCTTCATCAGCATCTCCAGCACCGTCACGAAAGAAGCGATGACCACAATGAAGCAGGGAATGCGCACATTGTCGGGAATCAGGTTCTTCAGCAGAGAGATGACCAGATTGGAACAGATCAGCACAAAACAGGTGGCGAGACCCATACCCATGCCGTTGATGGCCGAAGTGGTGGTGGCCAATGTGGGACACATGCCCAGCATCAGCACGAAAGTCGGATTCTCCGACACAAGTCCGTTCAGGACAATACCGAATTTATTTTTCATTGCTTTGCTCCTTATGAATTTGAGTGGCACCGCTCTGGGCATCCGTCACGACCGCGCTCCCGGCCTGAAAAGCGGCCGCATAGCCCTGCCAGGCACGGGTCACAGCGTCGATGAAGGCACGCGAACTGATGGTCGCAGCCGTAATGGCGTCGATTTCGCCGCCGTCTTTGCTCACGCGGAAAGATTCCGAGCTTGGATTCAAGCCCTTGATGCTCTGACGGTTTTTGTCGGTTTTGAACCACTCTCCCATCTTGGCGCCCAAGCCGGGGGTTTCGCCCTGCTGCAGCACAGAATAATTGTAGACGGTTCCGTCAGGGGTAAAGCCCACCATGAGTTCGATATGTCCGTTGAACCCCTTGTCAGAATAGGTTTTCACAGCCACGCCCACTTGGACGGTATCCTGCCAGGCCGGATAGCAGACCAGTGTTCCTCCGTCGTTGTCGGCCAGTTCGAATTGCGCCTCAATGGGGCTGTTGTTGAATGAGGGGCAGACCTCGCTGATGGCTTTTTCCTGTTTGGCAGCCTCCGCCAGGCGGATCGGTTCGGCAGTCAGCTGGTTCATCCAGGCCAAAAGCGAAGCGGCCGCCATTGATACCAGTCCGAGGACCAGCACCATATTGGTTATGCTTGACGTCAACTTTTTCATTTCTTCTTAACCTCCCCAAAACGTTTAGGTTTGCAATAGACATTGATCAGCGGCGTAACGGCATTCATGATGAGAATGGCGAAAGAAACGCCCTCGGGATATGCGCCGAAACTGCGGATGATGACCGTAAGCACGCCGATGCCGAATCCGTAGACAAGCTGGCCGCTGACGGACATGGGAGACGTCACATAGTCCGTAGCCATGAAGCAGGCGCCCAGAAGCAGACCGCCGCTGAGCAGATGAGTCAGAGGATCGGCGAATGCGGCAGGGTCGCACAGATGCAGAATGCCGGCGAACACGAACACGGTGGCCAGAATGGATACCGGGATGTGCCATGTGATGGTCTTGGTGATGAGCAGATAGGCCAGACCGATGAGAATGGCGAAAGCGGCCACTTCACCGAGCGAACCGCCCGTATTGCCCAAAAACATATCCAAAGCGGAAGGCAGATGGGCGAAATCGTGCGCCTTGATGAGCGACAGCGGTGTGGCGCCGGTCGTGGCATCTGTGACGGCAGCGGCCATCTGCATGCGGGTCAAGGGCCATGTGGTCATCTGCGACGGAAAGGAAACCAACAGGAACACACGGCCCACCAGAGCCGGGTTGAAGATGTTGTTTCCCAGGCCGCCGAAAGACATCTTGGCCATGCCGATGGCCACCAGCGCGCCGATGACGACAATCCACCAGGGAATGTTCGAGGGCAAATTGAACGCCAGCAGCAGACCGGTGAGAATGGCCGACCCGTCATAGAGCGTGGGGGTCCGTTTCATGAGGAAACGGCAGATGAGATATTCGAAAACGAGACAGGAAGCCACAGAGACCGCCGTCACGAGCAGCACATTCCAGCCGAATGCGTAGAGCGAAACCAGGAACGCCGGGCACAGGGCCAGAATGACCCGATGCATGTTCTTGGCAATGCTGTCTCCACCATGGAAGTGCGGCGACATCGATACATAGAGTTTCTTATCCATAGTCCTTATTTTTTACGTGCACGGATATTGGCGCCGACGCGGGCCTTGCCGATGCGGAGAAGGTCAAGGATCGGGCGGTTGGCCGGGCAGGAGAAGCTGCAGCAGCCGCACTCGATGCAATCCATCATGCGCTGTTTCTCCAGCTCATCCCATTGTTGTTGTTCGGAAAGCGTCATCAGCAGATAGGGTTCCAGTCCCATCGGACAGGCGCCTACGCATTTGGCGCAGCGGATGCAGTCGTGAGACTCGCGACGACGGGCCTCTGCCCCACTCAGGACCAGCACTCCGGAAGTGCCCTTGGCGACGGGCGCGTCCAAGCTGGCCAAAGCCTTGCCCATCATCGGACCGCCGGAAATCACTTTGCATTCGCCTTGAGGCAGACCTCCGGCCGCTTCGATGAGCTGGCTGACAGGCGTACCGATACGGGCGCGGAAGTTTCCGGCTTTGGCCATTTCCGGACCGGTGACCGTGACAATGCGCTCAATAAGCGGTTTGTTCTTCTGCACAGCCTCGTAAACGGCGAATACCGTACCCACGTTCTGGACGACGGCGCCCACTTCAATGGGCAGTCCTCCCGAGGGAACCTGACGACCGGTGACGGCTTCTATCAACTGTTTTTCACCGCCCTGCGGATAATGCATCTGCAGAGGCATCACCTCAATTTGCGGATAAGGCATGATGAGATGGTTCATCAGTTCGATGGCGTCGGGCTTGTTTTCTTCGATGCCGATGACGGCGCGGTTCACGTTCAGCGCCTTCATCAGAATTTTGATACCTATGATGATTTCCGGACCTTTTTCGAGCATCAGACGATGGTCGGCGGTCAGATAGGGTTCGCATTCCACCCCGTTGATGATGAGGATGCCTGCCGTCTTTCCCGGAGGAGGCGTCAGTTTGACATGCGCGGGGAAGCAGGCTCCGCCCATGCCCACGATGCCGGCGGCGTTGATTTTGGCGACGATCTCGGCGGGAGACAGGAAGCATTCCCTTTCCAGATTGTCGGCCAACACGATTCCGTCTTCCCATTCATCTTCCTGGACATCGATGAAGACGGCCGGTTTGGGATAACCGCTGGCATCCGTCACCTCGGCGATTTTGGCCACCTTGCCCGTAACGGGCGAATGGATATTGGCAGACACAAAGCCGCCGGCCTTGGCCAGAAGCTGTCCGGTCTTGACCATTGCACCTTTCTCTACCAGGCACTGGGCAGGCGCGCCGATATGCTGGCCGAGCAGCACCACAGCCTGTTGGGGAAGCGGCAGGTCGACAATGGATTTGCCGGCCGTGAGTTTACACTCTGGCGGATGGACACCGCCGATTCTGAAAGTTCTCATATAATCAATTGTTGTTTTCGGAAACGGGTCCCTGAGCTGCAGGAGTTTCGGCTGCAGGCGCAGCGGGTGCGGCAGGCGCTTCGAGTTTCGGCTTGCGGGGCGGGAAGTTGGGTTCCAGAATGCTTCCCTGCGGACAAACCTCTACGCACTTGCGGCACATGCGGCATTTGTTGAAATCGATGTATGCCAGATTATTTTCAATGGTGATGGCTTCGAACTCGCAGGCTTTCTGACACTTCGAGCATCCGATACAAGCCACTTCGCAAGCCTTCTTGGCCACGGGGCCTTTGTCTTTGTTGCGACAAGCCACATATATGCGGCGAGATTTCGGACCCTTGTTGCGCAGTTCAAACAAACCTTTCGGACAAGCCTTCACACAAGCACCGCACGATGTGCATTTTTCATCGTCCACTTCGGGCAAGCCGGTCTCCGGATTGATGGATAAAGCTCCGAATTTGCACATGTAGACACAGTCGCCCAAACCGAGGCAACCGTACGAACAGCCGGTGGGACCGCCATACAGAGCGGCGGCGACCGCACAACTTGGGGCTGAATCATAGACATTCAGCTGCGGACGGTGTCCGCAACTGCCGTTGCAACGGAGAACAGCTACCTTGGGAGCAGCGGCGGCCGTCGCCATACCCAGGATTTCGCCGACTTTCTTCATCGTTTCGGCACCGCCGACCGGGCAGAGCATGTTGTCGAGCGAATCGCTCTTCACGCAGGCTTCGGCAAAACCACGGCAACCGGGATATCCGCAACCGCCGCAATTGGCGCCGGGAAGCGATTCCTGGACCTGTCCGATGCGCGGATCTTCTTCCACCTTAAATACTTTTGCAGCGAGAAACAGCACCAGCGCCAGCAGCAGTCCGATGCCGCCCAGCACAATCAAAGCAATCAAAATTGGATTCATATAATCGATATTCTATTAATTTTCAACACTATGCGCTTCAAAGCGAAAATGCCTGCCCAAATGGGGACGCAGAAGGGCTATCACCGTGTAATACAAGACAAGCGAAGCCAGCGAAAGCAAGGCTCCCAATCCCTCGCGTCCGGGACACAACCACGAGACGCAAATCGCCAGCACGGCCACCATCACGACCAGCGGAAGGACGTATGCCCAGAACACGGCTTTCAGCCCCATGGCGGCCGTTCCAACCACTTCCACTTCCTGTCCGACAACGAATGGACCACCGACGGGTACGGCATCGACTAGCTTTTCCTTCTTGTCGGCCGAAGTACAAAGATTTCTGGCCCGGCACAAATCGCACGCGGAAGTCTGGACAATCCGCACTGAGACAGACTGTTCTCCTTTCGATTCCACGATTCCGCGGTGGCTGATCTTCTCCATTCGCCCTTATTTTGCTAATGGGCAAAGGTACAACAAAGGGATGGAAAATAAAATGGAAGAATATGATTTTTTACCAATAATATGTGATGCCGAAACTCAGGTATTCCTTGAACTGTATCGGGAAGGAATATTCTTTGTTGCGCACACGGTCGTCAAACTTGAAATGCATGAAAAGCTGAGTCGACAGATATTGGTTCACTTTGAAGTTGAGCGTGTTTTTCCACTCCGAATCGACATATGAAAAATCCGAGTAATAATAGAGATAACTGTTCCAGTTGAAATCCTCCGAAATCTTCCAGTCGAAGGTGGAAGAAAGTTTGAAACCGAACTCGTGTCCGACATGACGGCCTTCGTCTATACCATAATCCTTGGCTTTAAAGTGCTTGGTGTCCATCAGATAGTTGAGACGATAGGTGAAAGGCGTCAGCAGCACGGACAGGCTTTTCGACTTGTCGGCACTGGTGACCTTATAGTCCATACCCAAGGAAACGAAGAATTTGGCAGGCGACAGAAGCGACGATTTGAGAGTCATCGTGTTGGGCTTGTAATTGGGCAGCGACTGCGTGATGAGTTCGGCCGACACCGAATAGAACCAGTTCTTGACGGCCTTGATGCCGAGTTTGGATGATGCCTGGAACTGGTCGGTACCGACGTTGAAATGACGCAGACTGTCGGTCGATGTGGTATTGATGCCAATCTTCATATCGACCACGTTGTCGAACTGGATCTTGTTCTTGTCGTTGTATTTGGCCGTCCAATAGAAGGTATAGAGTCCGGACATGTTGCTGGCACCGCCGGCGGACCAGTTGTCGGAAATGAAGGTCTGAGTCATCTGAGCGCCCACCCTTCCCTTCAGGACCCAATAGGTGTATTCGAAAGAAGTCTTGGGAATGTTCGGAAATTCCTCGGGGCGGTTCGCCGGAGAAGGCATATAGCGAATAGGCATTTCCTTAGGCAAATATACATCTATTCGCTCCGGTTTCGGCAAATCGGACGCGGTATAGCGCACCAAATCGATCCTATGAGATTCCATATAACGGATCAGTTGCCTGGTCTGAGCATACATATAATTGGCTCCCAGATGTTTATTATCTTCCTCAAGCAACTTCAAATCCAATTCTCCATCGCTTTGCCAAGGAGCCTTCTGACGCTCCATCCGCAAGGTTTCAGGATGCGAATTGAATATCAGCGGCATGAACATGGGGTTCATCGGCGGATAGTCCAAAAGCGAGTCTTCCGGGATGGGTTTCAAGGGCTCGGGACGCACTCTGTCAGCCATGATGCTGCGACGGTTCAGATAGCGCATCACGATGGAGACTTCACGGCCTCCGAGATCGGCCGCCTGCCAGTCGCTGTAGATTTTCAGGCGCGCCTCGCCGTTCTGAATCTGTCGCTCGGTCTCGGCGGCGAAAGCGTCGACCGTGTCCGGAAAATAATAACGGTTTTCCGGCAACATCAGACTGTCGGCCACACGGGCCTTTGCCAAAGAATCGGCGAAAGCCACGATCAGGAACGAGTCTGTCCGGATGGCATAGCGGTCGATCGGTTGCCGGATGTCGGCAAAAGCGCTCCGAAACGTCCATGTCACCAGCAGACAGAAGACAACCAATGGCTTTAGAACCTTCAGCATTTCTTTGTATTTCGGACAAAGATAAGCCTTTTCTTTCGATTGTTTTTTTACTAACTTTGCGTTTTTGAAAATTTTAGCAAGACCTTACAGGATTATGGACAAGCAAACAGTCATCGGATTTATTCTCATCTTACTTGTACTCATTGGGTTCAATATGCTCAACAAGCCGACGGAGGCCCAGTTGGAAGAAGCCCGCAGACAGGACTCCATCCAGCAGGTAGAACGCCGCCTGGCCGAGCAGCAGGCCATTCTCGAAGAAGCCGTCCGCTTGCAGCAGAGCAACCATGCACAAGATACCGAAGCCGTTCAAGCGTTCCTCAATGAGCAGCACGTACGTCAGTTCGGTCTGCTGGCGCCTCGTGCCACTGGCGAGAACGAACACTTCACCTTCGGCAACGGAGTGATGACTTTAACCATGTCGTCCAAGGGCGGACGCATCGCATCCGTCGAACTCAACGACTACACCACCTGGGACTCCCTGCCCCTGATCCTTTTCGATGAGGCCAATTCGACCTTCGGCATCACGCTGGTCACCACAGACAGCCGCGTCGCCAACACCCAGGACCTCTATTTCGAGCACATCGAGTCGGAGAACCCCTTGGAGTTCATCTTCCGCCTGCCGGTTTCCGAAGAGTGCTGGCTCGATTACGTCTACACGCTCCAGCCCGACGACTACATGATGGCGTTCGACGTGCGCGGTCAGGGACTGGAGAATCTGCTGTCCATGGGCACCAACAGCATTGACCTGCTGTGGGAAGCCAAGATGTACGCCCACGAACGCGGGCGCAAATTCGCCAGCCGCTACTCGATGCTTCAGTTCAAGAACCTCGACGACAAGGTGGAGAAGCTGTCCGAGTCCAAAGACGCCCACAAAAGCATTTCCACACGCCTGCGTTGGATTTCATTCAAGGACCAGTTCTTCGCAGCCGTTCTCATCAGTGACAAAGGTTTCACCGCCAACGAATTGGAGTCGTCCGTAGAAGACAACGGATCTCCTTTCATCAAGCGTTACAAGATGACCTCGAGCACCGAATTCAATATGCGCGGCGCGCGCGAAGCCAACTTCCGCTTCTATTTCGGTCCCAGCAAATACGACATCCTGAAATCCTACGACAAGGGCGTGGATCAGGCCCAGCGCCTTCAGCTGGACCGCATCGTTCCGCTCGGCGGCAACATCATCCGCTGGGTCAGCACCATTCTGGTTCTCCCGATGTTCAAATTCTTCGGCAAATTCTGCGGCAGCATCGGCCTCATCATCCTGCTGATGACCATCTGCATCAAACTTATCATCTTCCCGTTGTCCTACAATTCTTTCGTATCGTCGGCCAAAATGCGCCTGCTCAAACCGCAAATCGACGAGATCAATGCCAAGTATCCCGGCGACAGCAAGGCCCAGGAGCGCTCTCAAGCCACGATGGACCTTTATAAAAAGGCCGGCGTCAACCCGATGGGCGGATGCATTCCCATGTTGCTGCAGTTCCCGGTGCTGGTAGCCATGTTCTGGTTCTTCCCCGCTTCCATCGAACTGCGCCAGCAGAGTTTCCTTTGGGCTCAGGACCTTTCCACTTATGACGCGCTCATCAGCTGGAATCATCACATTCCCGTCCTAAGCGGTCTTTTCGGCGACCATATCAGCCTGTTCTGCCTGCTCATGACCGTCACCCAGATTTTCAGCACGGTCCTCTCCAGCGGCAACACCGACCAATCGCAAGCCGGCATGAAATGGATGATGTACCTGATGCCCGTCATGTTCTTCTTCATGTTCAACAACTACGCCGCCGGTCTGAGCTACTACTACTTCCTGTCTTCTCTGCTGACCATCGGACAGACATACCTCTGCCGCGCTTTCGTCAACGAGGAGAAGATGCTGGCGCAACTCAAGGCAAACACCAACAAGAAACCCGAGAAATCCAAATTCCAGAAGCGTTTGGAAGAGGCTCAGCGCATGCAGCGCGAACAGGCCAAGGAGAACGCAAAGAGGCAATACCGCAAATAACTCCGGCCATGCTGCACTTCGACTCAGATTATATGGAAGGCGCCCACCCGCTGATTATGCAGCGCCTTGTCGAAACCAATCTGGAACAAAGCGTCGGATACGGTTATGATGAATATACCCTTCAAGCCACCAGACTTATCCGCGAAGCCTGCGGATGCCCCGACGCACTGGTTCGTTTTCTCGTAGGAGGCACACAGACAAATGCCACAGTCATTGACGCCCTGCTTCACCAATATGAGGGGGTTCTGGCCGCAGACGTTGCCCACATCAACAACTTCGAGGCCGGAGCCGTAGAGTCGTCTGGGCACAAGATTCTCACCCTGCCGCATCATCAAGGCAAAATAGCCGCCTATGATGTCGAACGCTATCTGACGGAATTCTACCAGAACGAGAACCATCAGCACATGGTTCCTCCGGGCATTCTCTACATCACCTTCCCCACAGAATGGGGCACTCTCTACACCCTGAGCGAACTGGAGGCACTCAGCCGAGTCTGCCGCAATCATCAGATTCCCCTTTACATGGACGGAGCCCGTCTCGGCTACGGACTTGCTGCCTCGCCCGATGTTACGCTCAAGGATATTGCCCGGCTCTGTGACGTATTCTACATAGGAGGGACCAAGGTCGGGGCCATGATGGGAGAAGCCGTCGTAACTGCTCACCCCGAGCTCCTGCCCCGATTCTTCACCTTTGTCAAACAACATGGCGCCATGCTGGCCAAAGGTCGCCTGCTGGGCATCCAGTTTGCCACCCTATTCTCAGACCAACTCTATTTCGACATATCCAGACACGCTGTCCGTCTGGCCCTTAAGCTCAAACAAGCCATGATTGGCAAAGGATTCGCTCCCTATACGGACTCCCCCACCAACCAGCAGTTCTTCTGTCTGCCCAAGAAGGAAATCAAGCGCATATCTCAGTTCGCCTCCTTCGAAATCTGGGCACCCTGCGGGCCAGATCAGGAAGTCGTAAGGTTTGTCACCTCATGGGCAACCCAGGAAAGCGACATAGACGAGTTCATCGATCGGCTGTAAGCGACCAAAGCCACAATCCGTCGGTAGCACAAAAAAAATAGACACCCGCGACCATTGGCCGCGGGTGTCTATTTTATCAACAGAAAAACCCTGCTTATTTGCTGAGAGCGGTAGCCACGTCGACGGCGACAGCTACAGTGCAACCCACCATCGGGTTATTGCCGATGCCGAGGAAGCCCATCATTTCAACATGTGCGGGAACAGAGGAAGAGCCAGCGAACTGAGCGTCACTGTGCATGCGGCCCATGGTGTCGGTCATACCGTAAGAGGCGGGACCGGCGGCCATGTTGTCGGGATGCAGGGTACGGCCCGTACCACCACCGGAAGCTACGCTGAAATAAGGCTTTCCGGCCAGTACGCGTTCCTTCTTGTAGGTTCCGGCAACCGGATGCTGGAAACGGGTGGGATTGGTGGAATTGCCGGTAATGGACACATCCACGCCTTCCTTCCACATGATGGCGACACCTTCGCGGACATCATCGGCACCATAGCAGCGCACTTTGGCACGAGGGCCGTCGCTGTAGGCGATTTCGCGGACGATTTTCAGTTCGCCGGTGAAATAATCGAATTCAGTCTGAACATAGGTG
>JAZQNO010000012.1:0-12686 GCA_045627385.1 Bacteroidales bacterium | reverse complement strand
GGCCACTCTCGTCCGGGTTGTCCCGCCTCAAACGGCCTGCGGGCGGGGAGGTTAGTGTGGTTTTGCGCGGCTGAACGCATATTTTGGCCACTATCGTCCCGAGAGAACCGCCGAATCGGGCGTTCCGAGCCGAGGTTAGTGGCTGGGACCCCTGTCCAAGGGCCTGAAACCACACTAACCTTTTTGGGAAAATCAGGACAGAGACCAGGAACAGAGATCAGTACAGAGACCAGGAACAGAGATCAGGACAGAGACCAGGAACAGAACTCAGGGCAAGGACCAAGGCAGGGGCCGGGACCAGGCCCGGTCCTTGAGGTCTCCCCGAAAAACACTACCTTTGCGGCCGCAAATGAAAAAGATAGAACTGAGCGGACACTACGGCTATCGGCGCATCGTATGGTCGATGCTCCCTATGATGGCGATGATGCTGGTCACCTCCGTATACAGCATCGTCGACGGTTTCTTCATCTCCAACTTCGCCGGCAGCACCGCCTTCGCCGCCATGAACATCATCTGGCCCGCCATCGCCATACTCAGCTCCACCGGGCTCATGCTTGGAGCCGGCGGCAGTGCTTTGGTTTCCAAAACTTTAGGCGAAGGCGACACGGAAAAGGCCCAGGCCATCTTCACCCGCCTTACCCGGTTTTCGCTGCTCATCGGCTGCCTGTTCGCAGTGCTCACCTTCGTCTGGATGCGCCCCCTCTGCCAGGCCCTGGGCGCCTCGGAAGAAATGCTCGACCCTGCCGTCACTTACGGCCGCATCCTGGTGGCTGTCATGCCCTTCCAGATTCTTCAGCTCGAATTTCAATCTTTCTACATGACGGCCGAGAAACCCCACCTCGGCACCCAGATGAGCATCCTCTGCGGCATCACCAACATCCTGCTCGACGCCCTCTTCATCATCGGCTTCGGCTGGGGCCTCACCGGTGCCGCCATTGCCACCGCCCTCGCCATGGCGCTCGGCGGCATTTTCCCCATCGCATTTTTCGCGTCGCGCCGCAACACCACCCATCTGCAGTTCGTCAAAAGCGACCCCGCCCTGCGCAGACGCATCTCCGGCAGCTTGGGCCAATCGTGCCTGAACGGCCTGTCGGAATACGTGGGCAACATCGCCTTCAACATTGTCGGCATCTGCTACAACTTGCAGCTGATGAGGTACATAGGCGAAGACGGCGTGTCGGCCTACGGCATTCTGCTGTACACCGGCTTCATCTTCGGCGCGCTGTTTTTCGGCTACAACATGGGCATCTCGCAAGTCATCGCCTACAACTACGGCGCAGGCAATCGGGCCGAGCTCCGCAGTCTGCTTCGCAAATCGCTGGTTCTCATCGGCATGGCAGGCCTTCTGCTGACGGCCGCCTCCGAGCTGGCCGCACCGCTGCTGTCGCGCATTTTCGTGGGCTACGACGAGGAGCTCTGCCGCCTCACGGAGCACGCGGCCCGCATCTACATGATCAGTTTCTTCCTGTTCGGCTTCAATGTGTTCACATCTGCCTGGTTCACAGCGCTCAACAACGGCATCGTCTCGGCCATTGCCGCCTTTGCCCGCACCCTGATTTTCGAACTCGGCGCCGTTCTGCTCCTTCCCCGCCTGATCGGGGTGAACGGCATCTGGTGGTCGGTGGATCTGGCCGATGCGCTGGCCTTTGTCCTGTCCGTCACGCTCATCCTCGCTTTCCGCCGCCGCTACCTCGGCAACCCCTCCGAACCGACTCGACCGGCTGAATAATCGGCATCCGACAGCATTTATTATTGTTTGAGTGACTGTGGCTCCTGCCCCCTGGTTCCAAAAGGTTAGTGTGGTTTTAGGGCCTTAGACAGGTGTCCCAGCCACCAACCTCGGCGCGAGACGCCCGAAAGGGGCGGGGCACCCCCGAGGATAGTGGCCAAAAATAGCGTTCAGCCGCCTAGAACCACACCAACCTCGGTACGGGGTGCCCGGGGAAGGCGTCTGCGGCCCTGGAAAGGTGCCCGTGGCCTCGGCCAGCCGTTCTTCAGCGATTGTACTTGAGCGCCAGGCAACGGGAAAGTTGCGCGGCGTTCCGGATGCCGAAATCGTGCTGCAATTCGTTGAACAGCTGTTTTCGCCTCGACAGTGGCATTTGGTAAATGGAACTGTATTTTCCAAGCAACTGCTTGTCAATCAAGTCGCAAACCTCCGTGTCCGTCTTTTCCTTGTTGATGAAACTCGTCCGTCGTTCCAGCGCCAGCATCTGTGCTATTTCCTCCTCTGAAAAGCCGCTTTCAATCGTTTGCAAGTTGATGATCGGCGCGTTGACTTTGTCTTTTGCCTGTTCGGCCAGCCATTCTTCTGTCGTTGTCCGAAACATCGACATTACAAAATTTTTGGGCGTCCCGAACCAGTTTTCGACTATGCTGAGCTGTTCGAAACAGCGCCTCAAGAGTATTCCGTTTTCATCCGTTTTCCATTCATCCGGAAAATTCGAATTGATTGGGAAAAAAGGCCTCAACTCGTCTTTCCCGCGATAGGTCGGGATTTTTGGTTGCGCCCCTCTTTCGCTGACAAACAGTTGGTTGCATGTTCCCCATTCGTATTGGAAGGGCGATTCGCAGACGCCGTGATGCATGCCTTGCCGAAGTGAATAGGCCAGTGCCATCTGAATATGGCGACGGCCCTCCAGTTTGGAGATGTGTACGGATTCTTCGAACAATGTTCCATGACGCAAGTGTCTGTTGTTGAATGCTTTCGTTATTGACAACCGTTGCGCCAGTGCCAGTTTCTCCGGGTTTTCGCATTGCACAATCTGATGTATGTGCGTTGACATCTGCGAATCGGTAAGTATCTCTGCGCCAAGCCTCCATGCGGACAATGCGCATAAATTTGTGGTCAGCATGACGTCCTCGACGCTCCTCAGCAGCACTTCCGGGTGCACCGCCATGCATATGTGATACAGTTCTTTCATGGTACATGTGTTTTTTGCATATGGTTTAAATTGTTGAAAGTCAAATTGTTTGACCAATACTGACCGGTGCTCGATTGCCCGTGCCGCCCGACATCGCCGGACTCGGGCTGAAACGTAAAGAAACCCGATATCCGGCGACTCGAGTCGACTCGATACAAATCTTAAACACCGCTGCAAAATTAACACTGAAGAAACAAATATGCAACACTTAACAGAACAAAAACCAACAAATAATAAATATTTTAAAAACGGCCACGAAACCTTTTAATAATGTGCAGTTGTGCCCCCTTGCGGCCGTGTGCGGGCTTGCGGATTCGCGAGCGAAACCATATCTTTGGACCCGCATACGCCGCATACAAACGTCGACGTCGCGAACAAATGCCGCGGGCTACAGCCCGCGACTGCAGCAAGCAAACGCAGGATATGATCAGAATACTTTTTATCTGTCACGGCAACATTTGCCGCAGCCCCATGGCCGAGTTCATCATGAAAGCGCTCGTCAGGGCCAAGCATCAGGAACGTAATTACCTGATTGAAAGCGCCGCCGTATCTGACGAGGAAATCGGCAACCCCATCTATCCGCCGGCCAGAAGATGCCTGAGCCTGCACGGCGTGCTGTTCGACAAAGACAAGACCGCCCGTCGTGTCACACCTGCCGACTACGATCGCAATGACCGTCTTATCTGCATGGACAGCAGCAATTTGCGTTGGCTTCGGCGCATCATTCCCGACGACCCCGAAGGCAAAATCAGTCTGATGATGTCCTTCGCCGGCAGTCGCCGCGATGTGGCCGACCCTTGGTACACGGACGATTTCGAGACCACCTTCCAGGATCTGCTCTGCGCCTGCGAGGCCATGCTCAAGCAGGATCTCCAGAAAGAACAGTTGCCTTGAGCGGTTCCGGCTTTTCTGATTATTGTTGTCAGTTATTGTGTCAGGGGACTGCGGCGGAAAGCATTTCTGTATTTCCGTGACGAGGGAACCGTGGCGGAAAGCATTTCCTGCTTGCGAGGCTGGGGCTCCTGCACTGTTCCTGCCCTGGTCCCCAAAAAGGTTAGTGTGTTTTTAGGGCCATAGACAGGTGTCCCAGCCACTAACCTCGGCACGGGAAGCCCGAAAGTGGCGGGGCGCCCGGGAGGATAGTGGGCGAAATGAACTGTGTTTTTCATGGTACTTTTTTCGTTCGTGCGTGTCACAACACGCACCATATAGCACGGCTTTCCTAGGAAGGAAGGCCGTTTGCGTTTCAAGGCAGTTCCTGTTGGTGGCAGGAAGTGGTGATGTGAAAAATAATTCAAAAAAATTCCCTTTGACTTTTCACATTTTTTCATTTATCTTTGTTTATTCTTGGCGCAGGTGAAAAGTCGTTTTTAAATAGTTGAGGCTCAAAGCCTTGCGCTTGTTTTAAAAATGTTTTCGTCTGCCTGCCGCTGTGACAGGCGGCCGCGAAGCGTGCAAAAACGAGACCCTCGCACGCAAGGCGCACGCGATATGCACGCCAAACGCGCGCGAAAATCCACTCGAGAATCCGTTCGAAACTCCGTGCGAATCCACTCGAGAACCTGCGCGAAAAATCACCCTCTATGAAGCAAATCAAAATCGCCGTGATTGGCTTGGGCTATGTGGGATTGCCGCTGGCCAGACTGTTCTCCACCAAGTACGAAACCGTCGGCTTCGACATGAACCAGGCCAGAGTCGATGCACTCATGCAAGGCCACGACGCCACCCTCGAGGTGAGCGACCGGCTGCTGCAAGACGCCATCCGCAAGCACGGCTTCGTCTGCACCACCGATCTCGAAAAAATCCGCGACTGCAACTTCTACGTCGTAGCCGTGCCCACGCCCGTCGACCACAACAACCGCCCCGACCTCAAGCCCCTTTGGGGCGCCAGCGAGACCGTGGGCAAAGTCATCGGCAAAGGCGACATCGTGGTCTACGAAAGCACCGTCTATCCCGGCGTCACCGAAGAAGAGTGCCTGCCCGTGGTCGAAAAGACTTCCGGTCTCACGTTCAACAAAGACTTCTTCGCCGGCTACAGCCCCGAGCGCATCAACCCCGGCGACAAAGAACATACCGTCGAAAAGATCAAGAAAGTCACCTCAGGCTCCACGCCCGAAGTGGCCGACATCGTGGATGCCGTCTACAACTCCGTGCTTGTGAACGGCACCCACAAGGCCCCCAGCATGAAAGTGGCCGAGGCCAGCAAGATTATCGAGAACACCCAGCGCGACATCAACATCGCCTATATGAACGAGCTGGCCAAGATATTCAACGCCATGGGCATCGACACCCACGACGTCATCGAGGCTGCATCCAGCAAGTGGAACTTCATCAAGCTCAGCCCCGGCCTTGTGGGCGGACACTGCATCTCGGTCGATCCCTACTACCTCATCCAGAAAGCTCAGGTCTACGGCGTGCTGCCCCGCATCATGGCCGACGCCCGCCGCCTCAACGACGGCATGGGCGCCTATGTGGCCGAGCAGGCGATCAAGTGCATGAACAAGAAGGGCGTGCTGGTGAAAGACGCCAGAATCCTCATTCTCGGCATCACCTTCAAGGAAAACTGCCCCGATATCCGCAACACCAAAGTGGTGGACATCTGCAACACCCTGGCCGAATATACCCGCAACATCACTGTCTGCGACCCTTGGGCCGATTCCGAAAAGGTGAAGCGCGAGTATGGTCTCGAAGTGGTGAACAGCCTCCCCTCCGCAACAGCCTCCCCGCTCAACGGCAAGGCAGCCGCAGCAAATTCCTCAGTTAACGGCAACGGTAACGCGGCGCTCCCCGAGGGCGGCGCCGGCTACGATGCCGTGATTCTGGCCGTGGCCCACAAGCAGTTCCTCGAGCTCGACGTGAAGAGCCTCGTGCGCGAGGGCGGCGTTGTCTACGACGTCAAAGGCGTGCTGCCGCGCGACATTGTCGACGCCCGGCTCTGAAAAACCTACGCGAAAAAGCGACAGCCCCTGCTCGCAAAGCGACAGCCCCAACGCGAAAAGCATTTGGAACGACCGATACGCGCAAAGCATCTGAAACAACCGAAGACCGACCTATGAACGACAAGACCATAGCTCACCTTTGTTTGACCACCTCACCCTTCAAAGACAAGACCGGGTATCAGGAAAACCTCCTGGCCCAGAAGCACGTCGAGCTGGGGTTCAGCACCTATGTGGTGTCCTATAGCCTCGACTGCCCCAAAGGTAACCAGTTTGTCAACGACAATGGAGTGAAAGTGATTTATCTGCCTCTGAACAGGCACTACCACTTCCAGCCCGAAGGCTTCCGGCAGACCCTGCGCAACAGCTTCAGCTGCAAGACCATCGGCCTAGACGAATCTCTTCAACTGCTGCGGCCCGACATCATCTTCGTGCACGGGCCCAAGGCCTGGGACAACCTCGCCGTCTGCCGCTACCGGCAGGCCCACCCCGAGGTGAAAGTCTACTGCGACAGCCATTCCGACTACTACAACACCCCCATCGACAGACTGTCCAAGCGTCTCATCCAGAAAGTCTACTGCCGCTATCTGGCCAAACGCCTCGAGCGCGTGTCGGAGCGGATGTGGGGCGTCACTCCCTGGCGCGTGGACTACCTGCAAAAGGTCTACGGCATCCGTCCCGAGCATACCGGTCTGTTGGTGATGGGCGGCGACGAAAACCGCATCGATTTCGACAACAAAGCCGAGATACGGACTCAGGTCCGCCAACGCTACCAGATACCGCAGGACGATTTTCTGCTGGTCTCGGGCGGCAAGATAGATCCCGCCAAAAACATTCAGCTGCTGGCGGAAGCGCTCGACTGGCTCGAACAGTCTGCGGAAGTGACCGCCGCGCCCCGCATCAGCCTGCTGCTCTTCGGCAAGTTCAGCAGTGAGATGTCCGCTCTCGAAGAAAAGCTGTCGCAGCATCCGCGTGTGCGCTACATCGGCTGGGTGGGCTCCGACGATGTCTACCCTCTGTTTCTGGCCTCCGACCTGGGCGTCTTCCCCGGCACCCACTCCGTGCTCTGGGAGCAGGCCTGCGCCTCGGGACTGCCCTGTCTGTTCAAAGACTGGGGCCCCATGATGCACCACGTCGACGCAGGCGGCAACTGCCGCTTCCTGCAAGATGTCACCGCTCCTCAGCTCGGTCAGCTCCTGCTCCAACTGGCGCAGCCCGACAGCAGTTCCCAGCTCGACAGCAACGAGCAGCCCGAATCCAGCGCGCAGTCTGAATCCAGCGCGCAGGCTGCGGGCTCGACCGAATACCGGCAGATGCTGAGCGCCGCCGAGCGTGCCCGCCACCGGTTCAGCTACCTCGAAATTGCCAAGAAAGCCATCGGCATAGACTCGAGGTGTTAACTGTTACCGTTAACTGCGTTTTTTTTGTACTTCGCAGACCCCACAAACCTGCTCAGACGTTCCTCCGTTGTTCCTCCGTTGTTCCTCCGTTGTACCTCCCATTTTTTCGATGGAAGGAAAACGGAGCCACAAGAGAGTCACTTCGGACCACCGAAGAACCTAGGAAAAATGGCCAGATCAGAGAGGTCCCGGCAACAGCAGAATCGAATGGCTCAACGAATCAGGACAAGACGGTTACCTGGTGATAAAGGTTTTTCAGCTAGCCATAGGCCGAGCTATTGACTCTTGTAACTCGCAGAATATCAATATTGATGACCATTTTCGTGAGGTCACGAAAATGGTGTCTCTCGGTAGTGGTTCCGAGCGTGAAATCAAGGACTTCATGCTCACCCGTTACGCCTGCTATCTCGTAGTCATGAACCGACGACAAACCGAGCGCAATCTGAAGCTTGCTTCTTGATTGCCGAGGTGCGAAGGAGGAAGACCATAGGTCAACGGCGATCCCAAGAAGGAAGAGACAGTGGAAGGTTAACTGTTAACCGTTAACTCGAAAAATTTTTGATTTACGATATGAAAGTCCTCGTTACAGGCTCGGCCGGATTCATAGGATCCAATCTGGTGCTCAGGCTGCTCAAGACCGAATCGCCCATCGAGATTGTGGGTTTCGACTCCGTGAACGACTACTACGACGTCTCCATCAAAGAGTGGCGGCTGCGTCAGATAGAGGCCGAAACCGAAAAGCACCCCGAAAGCCGATACACTTTCGTCAAAGGCAATTTGGCCGACAAAGCCCTTATTGACAGCCTGTTCGAAAAATACCGCTTCGATGTGGCGGTCAATCTGGCCGCCCAGGCAGGCGTGAGATACAGTATCACCAACCCCGGTGCCTACATCGAAAGCAACCTCATCGGTTTCTACAACATACTCGAGGCTTGCCGCCACTGGCCCGTCCAGCATCTGGTCTACGCCAGCAGTAGCAGCGTCTACGGAGGCAACACCAAAGTGCCCTTCAGCGAAGAGGACAAGGTGGACAACCCTGTGAGCCTCTACGCTGCCACCAAGAAGAGCGACGAACTGCTGGCCCACAGCTACAGCAAGCTCTACAACATCTCCAGCACCGGTCTGCGCTTCTTCACCGTCTACGGCCCCGCCGGCCGGCCCGACATGGCCTACTTCGGTTTCACCAACAAACTCATCAAGGGCGAAACCATAAAGATATTCAACTATGGCAACTGCCAGCGCGACTTCACCTATGTGGACGACATTGTGGAAGGCCTGCAGCGCGTGATGCACAAAGCGCCCGCCCGGCAGAACGGCCCGGACGGCCTGCCACTGCCGCCCTACAAGATCTACAACATCGGCAACAGCCATCCCGAAAACCTGCTCGACTTTGTGCAGATCCTGCAGGAAGAGCTCATCCGTGCCGGTGTGCTGCCCGCCGACTACGATTTCGAAGCCCACAAAGAACTTGTGCCCATGCAGCCCGGCGATGTGCCCGTCACCTTTGCCGACACTAGTGCCCTGGAAAGAGATTTCGGGTTCAAGCCCCAGACTCCGCTTCGCGAGGGATTGCGTGCATTCGCGGAGTGGTATCATGAGTTTTATGGTATTCATTAAAACGATACAGTAAATTGTCAGTATGAAAATTCTTGTTACAGGTGCCAAGGGCTTTGTGGGCAAAAACCTATGCGCACAGTTCAACAATATCAAGGCTGGAAAAGCCAGATGCTATGGCGAACTTGTCGTTGACGAAGTGTTCGAGTACGACCTGGATTCCACACAGGAACAACTCAACGCGTGGTGTCGCCAGTGCGACTTTGTCTTCAACCTGGCCGGTGTCAACCGTCCCCAGGATCCCAAAGAATTCATGGAAGGAAACTTCGGCTTTGCCAGCGTGCTGCTCGACACGCTGAAAAAGCATCGGAACCCTTGCCCTGTCATGCTCAGTTCGTCACAGCAGGCATCACTTACCGGACGTTTCGGCAATTCCGAGTACGGCCGCAGCAAGAAAGCCGGCGAGGACCTGTTTCTGGAATATGGCCGTGAAACCGGTGCCAGGATGCTGGTTTACCGTTTTCCAAACCTCTACGGCAAATGGTGCCGCCCCAACTACAACAGCGCAGTCGCCACCTTCTGCAACAACATAGCCAATGAACTGCCCATCCAGGTCAACGATCCGTCTGTGGAACTGGAACTGCTCTACATAGACGATCTGGTCGAGGAGATGATAGGTGCCCTGAAAGGTCAGGAACATCGTTGCGAATTCGAAGGCCTGGAAGTACTCCCGACCCAAACGGGCCGCTACTGCTACTGCCCTGTAACCCATAAGGCCACTCTGGGCCATATCGTGGACCTGTTGCACCAGTTCGCCGATATGCCCAGGACGCTTACCATTCCTGAGATTCCGGCAGACAGCTTTGCCAAGCGCCTGTACAGCACATTCCTCAGCTATCTGCCCAAGGAAAAGGCCATCTTTGACCTGAAGATGAACGTCGACAACCGAGGTTCCTTCACGGAACTCGTCCACACCCTCCACTGCGGGCAGGTAAGCATCAACATAAGCAAGCCCGGAATCACCAAAGGCGAGCACTGGCACCACACCAAGTGGGAACAGTTCATCGTGGTGAGCGGTCACGGACTTATCCAGCTGCGCAACGAAAATGACCCCGATGCACCCGTCCTCAACTACGAAGTGAGTGGTGACAGAATTCAGTCCGTCATCATGCTGCCGGGCTATACGCACAACATCATCAATCTGTCCGATACACAGGACCTGGTTACAGTCATGTACTGCAACGAGATATTCAATCCGGAGCGTCCGGACACCTATTTCGACAAGGTAGTAAAAGAATAAGAATCCGCTAGGCGGGTTCTACAAACAAATGATAAAGAATGGAACAGAAGACTCCAAAATTCGATTATTCCGATGTCAGGTGGCAGGAGAATGGCAAACTCAAGCTGTGCATCATTGTGGGTACACGCCCCGAGATCATTCGTCTGGCCGCTGTTATCAACAAGTGTCGCAAGTATTTCGATGTCATCCTGGCGCACACCGGTCAGAACTATGACTACAACCTGAACGGCGTTTTCTTCAAGGACCTGAAGCTGAAAGACCCTGAAGTCTATATGGATGCCGTGGGCGACGACCTGGGTGCCACCTGCGGCAACATCATCAACTGCTCCTACAAGCTGTTCAACCAGACCAAGCCCGATGCCGTCCTTGTGCTGGGCGACACCAACAGCTGTCTGTCGGTAATCGGAGCCAAACGCCTGCATATCCCCATCTTCCACATGGAGGCCGGCAACCGCTGCAAGGACGAGTGCCTGCCCGAGGAAACCAACCGCCGCATAGTCGACATCATCAGCGATGTCAATATGGCCTACAGCGAGCATGCCCGCCGCTATCTGGCCGAGTGCGGACTTCCGCGCGAACGTACATACGTGACCGGCTCGCCCATGGCAGAAGTACTGCACGAGAACCTGGCCGAGATTGAGGCCAGCGATGTCCATCGGCGCCTGGGGCTGGAAAAAGGCAAATACATACTGTTGTCTGCACACCGCGAAGAAAATATCGACACCGAAAAGAATTTCAACAGTCTGTTCACGGCCATCAACCGTATGGCGGAAAAGTATGATATGCCTATACTGTACAGTTGCCATCCGCGCAGCCGCAACCGTCTGGCTGCCTCGGGTTTCCAGCTCGACAAGCGGGTCATCCAGCACGAGCCACTAGGCTTTCACGACTACAACTGCCTGCAGATGAATGCCTTCTGCGTGGTTTCCGATTCCGGAACCCTGCCAGAGGAATCGTCGTTCTTCACCTCGGTGGGCCATCCCTTCGCCGCCGTATGCATCCGTACCTCCACCGAGCGTCCCGAAGCTTTGGACAAAGGCTGTTTCGTACTCTCGGGCATCGACGAAAAGGGTCTGCTGCAGTCGGTAGACCTGGCTGTGCAGATGAACCGCGACGGCAACTACGGCATACCGGTGCCCAACTACACCGACAGCATCAGTACCAAGGTGGTCAAGATTATCCAGTCGTACGTCGGTGTGGTCAACAAGATGGTATGGCGCAAGTTCTGAGAAGTTAGAAAAGAATAAAAACATAATAGCTATGAGCATTTTCAAAGACAAAGTCCTGATGATTACCGGTGGAACCGGCAGTTTCGGCAACGCAGTTCTCAACCGTTTCTTGCGTACAGACATAGGCGAAATCCGCATCTTCTCACGTGACGAGAAGAAGCAGGACGACATGCGCCACCTCTATCAGGCCACCATGCCCGAGGTTGCCGGCAAGATCAAGTTCTACATAGGTGACGTCCGCAACAAGAGCACCCTCAAAACCGCAATGCGTGGGGTCGACTACATATTCCATGCTGCCGCCCTCAAGCAGGTTCCCAGCTGTGAGTTCTTCCCCATGGAGGCCGTCAAGACCAACGTCATAGGTACCGACAACGTACTGGATGCTGCCATTGATGAGGGTGTTAAGTGCGTCATCTGCCTCTCCACCGACAAGGCCGCTTATCCCATCAACGCCATGGGCATAAGCAAGGCCATGGAAGAGAAGGTAGCCGTTGCCAAGAGCCGCAACAGCCTTAACACCAAAATTTGCTGCACCCGTTATGGCAATGTCATGTGCAGCCGGGGAAGCGTCATCCCATTGTGGATTGACCAGATCCGCAACGGCAACCCCATCACCCTGACCGAGCCCAAGATGACCCGCTTCATCATGAGTCTTGAGGAAGCAGTCGATCTGGTACTCTTTGCCTTTGAGCATGGTCAGAATGGCGACATCCTTGTCCAGAAAGCCCCTGCCTGCACCATCCAGACCCAGGCCGAAGCCGTGTGCGAACTCTTCGGAGGCAAGAAGGAAGACATCAAGGTCATCGGCATCCGTCATGGAGAAAAGATGTATGAGACTCTTCTGACCAAGGAGGAATGTGCCAAAGCAGTTGATATGGGCAACTTCTACCGTGTACCGGCAGACAACCGTGACCTTAACTATGACAAGTTCTTCCGCGAAGGAGATGTCAAGCGTGCCACCATTGAGGAATTCAACAGTGACAATACCCGCAGACTGAATGTGGAGGAAACCAAGGCAAAGATTGCCAGTCTGGAGTACATCCAGAACGAGCTTAATGGTATAGCTAATCTGGCCAAGTAGCCTACTTGTGGGGCAAAGAAGCCATCAAATCAATTACCACCGACAATATGGGCAAATACATAGATAAAGGTAACGACGGATTCGCTTCTATCCGCAATTCGAATTTTGTGGATAAGAGCATGCTCATCGCGCAGGTCAACTCTGTGCTGATGACGGACAACCGTTTCCTTTGCGTGACCCGTGCCCGCCGGTTCGGGAAATCAGTGGCGGTGAAAATGCTCAATGCCTATTACGACCGTTCCTGCAATTCGCGTGAACTGTT
>JAZQNO010000011.1:0-46706 GCA_045627385.1 Bacteroidales bacterium | reverse complement strand
ACGCACCTCGTAGTAGCCCGACTGGTACTCCTTCTTCAGTTCGAACTCGCCCCAGCACTGGCCGTTCTCTATCTTCAGCTTGCGGCGGTCTACGATGGTTCCCTCGCGCGTGATGAGCTCCACATGGAGGATGCGGCTCAGGTCGGTCGCGCGGTGCTCCGGAGCCGTCACCACGTAGGCCTTGAACCAGATGGTCTCGCCGATGAAGTAGGACGTGTTGTCGAAATGCAGGTACACCTTCTCCTGAGGCAGCAGGTGGTTGAAGGCCGCGATGTTGTCGACGAAGCGTGCCATACGTATCGCAGCCGAGTCGGATGGCCCGGCATTCAAACCCACACAACAGAACAGTGCGAAGATGGCGGACAGGATGGCCCTATGCCTGAAAATGCTCATGATTGGTTCCTATACGAATCCAAATGTAGATGATAAATTCCTTAGAAACAACAGTTTGGCTTTATTTTTCATACACCACCGGCGACGGCACGCCGGTGGTGTATGAGAAGTAATGCATACAGCCGGAAAACTCTCAAGATTTATCGCAGCTTGTTCCGCTCGAAATGGCTGCGTGCAATGGTGAAGAACCAGATGACGCCGGCCAGATTGACGCCCCAGGCGCCCCAGAAGGCTGTGTGGTAACCGAAGGCTTCGGACAGCACGCCCCCGACCAGCACGCCTAGTCCGACGCCGATGTCCCAAGAAGTGAGCAGCGTGGAATTGGCTGTGCCGCGCTGGCTGTTTTCGGCCAGATTGATGAACATGGTCTGGAATGCCGGATACATGTGCCCGTTGCCTAGTCCGATGATGAGGGCCGAGGCGTAGTAGCCCGTGCGGTTGTGCAGGGCGGCAAACAACAGATAGCCGCCTAGTGACACCAGCATGCCCAAAGCGGCATTGCGAGAAACTTTGCCTTTGCGCAGCTGCCGGGTGCCCGACAGTCTCGACAGAATCAGACCTATGGCCAGCAATGTGAAAAACAGCCCGGTGCCGCTGGTGATGCCCAGTTCTTCCTTGCCGTAGATGGCTATATAGGTGGACAATACCCCATAGGAAAAGGCAAAACAGGCGATGTTGACACCTTGGCTCCATCCTTTGAGCAGGAAAAAGCGGTCGAACGACAGTTTCCTGTCGGGTCTCACAGGTTTCCTGTCGGGCAGTTTTATGCCGGCATCGATGGCCAGCCCGAGTCCGGCTACTGCCAGAGCCAGCAGAAACAGCACTTGATAATTGTTGAAGCGTTGGTGGATGAGGATGGCCAGACTGGGAGCGATGGCGGTGGCGATGTTGTTGCTCAGGCCGTAGTAGCCTATGCCTTCGTTGCGCCGTTCGGATGCCAGCACATCTATGGCGACGGTGCTGTTGCAGACGGTGGTGGCGCCGAACGGCGCCCCGTGCAGGGTGCGGACGACGGCAAACAAAAGCAGTGTGCCTGCCACCAGGTATCCGGCAAAGAAAATGAAAAACAGGAAATAGCAGACCAGCAGCACTTTCTTGCGGGGGAAACTGTCTACCATAAAACCGCTGAAGGGCCGGATGAACAGCGCAAACAGGGTGTAGCCGGACAGCACGACACCTATCATCTGCTTGTCGGCCGAGAAGGTCTCGCTCAAGTAAATGGGCAGGAGGGGAGTGAGCAGCATGAAGGAGAAGAACAGCATGAAATTGGCTGTCCAGGCCTTGATGTAGTTGGCTGTCCAAAGGCGGGCAAGGCTGTCGGAAGGCTTATTGTTTGTCGTTGGGTTGACGGGCATTTCCGTTTGACTGTTTATTGGACGGCTTGTTCCGCTGCCCGTTCCTGTGGAATTTTCCTTTGGGACCATGACGGTTGCCGTGTCCGTGTCCTTTGCTTCCGTGTTTCTTTCCCTGGTCGCCGCGATTCTTTTTCGGGTTGTATTCGGGCATCTCTCCGAGCGCTTCGGGCAACGGCAGCTTGTCTACCTGTTTCTCCAGGAATTCTTCAATCACGGCAAAGCGCCACTGGTCGTCGACGGCCACGAAGGTGTAGGCCCGTCCGGTCTTGGCCGCACGTGCCGTGCGGCCGATGCGGTGCACGTAATCCTCCGGGTCGTGAGGTACGTCGTAGTTGATGACAATGGCAATGTCGTCGATATCGATGCCGCGCGACACGATGTCGGTGGCCACCAGAATGTTGGTCTGTGCAGTCTTGAAGCGGTACATCACATCGTCGCGTTGAGCCTGTTCCAGGTCGGAATGCATGTCGGTGACATGGAGCCCTGCGCGCTGCAGGATGCGGGTGACTTCTTTCACCTTTATCTTGGAGGAAGCGAAGATGAGCACCTTGTCTTTTTCGGAAACGGCGGGGATGCCCAGTTTTTCGTCGCCTTTGAGCAGCATCTGCACCAGAGCGGGCTTCTGGGGCTCGTAGCAGACGAAAGCGCCCTGCACAATCTTGTCATTGGGCTTCGATACCGACAGCCTCACCTCTGCGGGATGGTCGAGAATGTGGTTGGCCAGTTCGCGGATTTTGGGCGGCATGGTGGCCGAAAACAGCATTGTCTGGCGCTTTTTGGGCAACTCGGCAATGACGGCCATAATGTCGTCGATGAATCCCATGTCGAGCATGCGGTCGGCTTCATCGAGAATGAAGTACTGCACGTGAGTGAGGTCGATGAGCCCGAGTCTGATGTAGGAAAGCAGGCGTCCGGGGGTGGCGATGATAATGTCGGCACCGTTGTCGATGCCTTTCTTCTGCTGCTCCCAGACCATTCCGTTGTTGCCGCCGTAGATGGCTACTGATGAAACGGGCAGATAATAGGCGAATCCCTCCACCTGCTGGTCAATCTGTTGGGCCAGTTCCCGGGTCGGCACCATGATGACGGCGCGGATGGTGTTGTCGTCGTTTGGGTCGATGGTGAGACCGTTGATGACGGGAAGCAGGTAGGCAGCCGTCTTGCCGGTGCCCGTCTGTGCGCATCCAACCAGGTCGCGCCCTTGGAGAAGTATGGGAATGGCTTGTTCCTGGATGGGAGTGCATTCTCTGAAATTCATGTCCCAAAGTCCGTCCAGGACTTCGTCTTCCAAATCTAAATCCTCAAATTGCATGTGGTGTTCTGACATTCGTCTTGCAAGTAGGCTGCAAAGGTAACTATTTTCTGCCAGTTTGGCTATAGGTATGTTTTCACTGGCGCAACATCTCCAGGCGGCCGCGATGGATGTAGAGACCTTCGGTGGGTTCAGTGACGGGCCGGCCCGGAAGGTCGTTCCAGCGGTCGTCCGACCTACGGCCCCGCCCGAGCTGGACATCTTCGCATTGTAACGCATCGTGGCATCATAGGGCTCGCACACGATGTCAACTGGGACAGAACCGCCCACTGCCACTCTCTTTCAGACACTTAAGTGCGTCCGTGAGTCTTCTGCCGCAAGCCCCATTTCCGTTTGCCAAATAAACGGACTTACAACGGAGGAACAACGAAGGAACAACGGACTTACTACCTAGCTCGAGAGGTCTGCTCCTGACCATTCGGATGACAGGGGAGAAAAATGGCCATGATGACGTTTTCCGCGATTCTTTTCCAACGTCAATACCATTGTGGAAGATTAATTATTTCATATCTTTGTCTGACTCAAAATCAAACAACTATGAACAGAACCTCTCTGAACAAACGTTCCGTTGTCTGTGCCCTCGTGGTGGCCATGCTCGGGATGATGGCCTTAACGGCCTGTTCGACAAAGTATGAAAGTGTGGAGGGCGATCCCCTCAATGCCCGTATCTACACCCTAGACAACGGTTTGAAGGTGTACCTCACCGTCAACAAGGACGAACCTCGTATCCAGACCTTTATCGCCGTGCGCGCCGGCGGCAAGAACGACCCGTCCGAGACCACGGGTCTTGCCCATTATTTCGAACATCTCATGTTCAAGGGCTCCCAGCAGTTCGGCACCGTAGACTACGAACAGGAAAAGCCGATGCTCGACGAGATTGAGGCGCTGTTCGAAGTGTACCGCACCAAGACCGACGAGGCCGAGCGCAAGGCCATTTACCATCAGATCGACAGCATCTCCTACGAAGCGTCCAAACTCTTCATCCCCAACGAGTACGACAAGCTGATGTCGGCTATCGGCGCCAACGGCACCAACGCCTACACGGGTTTCGACATGACGGTCTATACCGAAGACATCCCCTCCAACCAGATCGAAAACTGGGCGATGATCGAAGCCGACCGTTTCGAGCACAACGTCATCCGCGGTTTCCATACGGAGTTGGAGACGATTTATGAAGAAAAGAACATGTCTCTGACCAAGGACAGCCGCAAAGTGTACGAGAAACTGTTGTCGGTGCTTTTCCCGCATCATCCCTACGGACAGCAGACCGTTCTCGGCACGCAGGACCATTTGAAGAATCCGTCCATCACCAACATCAAGAAATACTATTCCGTCTATTATGTGCCCAACAATATGGCCATCTGCATGTCGGGCGATTTCGATCCCGACAAGACCATCCGCATCATCAAAAAGTATTTTGGAAAGATGAAGGCCACCGATGGCGTTCCTGCATTGGAATACGAGCCCGAAACGCCTATGACGGCTCCAGTGGAGGTGGAAGTGCAGGGCCGTGATGCCGAATATGTGACTTTGGGCTGGCGGATTCCGGGCATCAACAGTCCGGAGTTTGACAAGATTACGCTCATCGACATGATTTTCAACAATGGCAAGGCAGGCCTCATCGACCTCGACCTGAACCAGCAGCAAGCGGTGCTGGGCGCCGGCAGCGGCATCTACGACATGTGCGACTACAGTGCGTTTGTGATGCAGGGCTATCCCAAACAGGGCCAGACGCTCGACCAGGTGCGTGCGCTTCTCAAGGCCGAGGTGGACAAGCTCAAAGCGGGAGATTTTGACGATTATTTGTTGGAAGCCACCATCAACAATCTCAAACTCAACCAGATGGAGGCTCTCGAATCGAACGAAGCCCGTGCGGATATGTTTGTCGGCGCCTTCATCAATCATGTGGAGTGGGCCGATCAGGTGGCCCGTTTGGAGCGCATGAGCCGGATCACCAAAGAAGAACTGGTGGCTTTTGCCAACGAATGGCTCACCGACGGGTATGCAGTCATCTACAAGCGTCAGGGTGTCGACCCCAACGAGAAGAAGATGGCCAAACCCGAGATTACGCCCATCCTCACCAACCGCGACTTGACCAGCGATTTCCTTCTGTCGGTCCAGCAGTCGGAAGTGAAGCCCATCGAACCCGATTTCGTGGATTTCGACAAGGACCTGACGAAGATCGGTCCTGACGGCGACCAGCCTGTGCTTTATATTCAGAATACCGGCAACGACATGTTTTCCCTCTCGTATCGTTATGAGATGGGTTCCACCAACGACAGACTCCTGCCGCTGGCTTTCGAATACCTCAACTATCTGGGCACCTCCAAGCGGAGTGCCGAGGATTTCCAGAAAGAGGCCTTCCGTCTGGCGCTCGACTACAGTTTCTCGGCCGGCAACGAGGTTTCCACCATTTCTTTGAGCGGCCTGAGCGAGCATATGCCCGCCGCCATGGCTCTGGTAGAGGAACTGCTGTCGGATCCTCAGGTGGACCGGGAGGCTTTCAAGAACATGACAGACGACATCATCAAGTCGCGTGCCGACAGCAAGCTGCGTCAGGCCACCATCTTCAACAGGCTCTCCACCTACATCGCCTATGGTCCGGAATCGCCCGTAACCAATGTGCTGAGCAATGCCGAGCTGAAGAAGCTTACGCCGGAGGATCTGATTGCTGTTATCAAGTCCATGCCCGACTATCCCCATCGCGTGCTCTATTATGGACCCGATTCCAAGGAAGACCTTCAAGTGATTCTCGACACCTGCCATCCGAAGTCGGTCAATTACGGCAAGAAGGCTGTTCCCGCAGCCCGCGAGTTCACGATGCGGCGCACCGGCGAGAACAAAGTCTTTTGTGCCCAATACGATGCCAAGCAGCTGTATTTCCGTTCTTTCTCCAATCTGGGTGAAAACTACGATGGCGACATCGAGCCCGTGAGAACGCTCTTCAACGAGTATTTCGGCGGGGGCATGAATGCCATCGTGTTCCAGGAGATGCGCGAGGCCCGAGGTCTGGCCTATTCGGCTGCCGCCGGCTATCGTTCGCCCTCCAAACTGGGCGAATGCTATTCGGCCTATTCCTATATTGCCACTCAGAACGACAAGATGAAGGATGCTATGGAGGCTTTCGAGGACATCCTCAACAACATGCCCGAGTCGGAATCGGCATTCAAACTGGCCAAGGATGGTCTGGAGGCCCGCCTGCGCACGCTCCGCACGCTGCGTTCGAGCATCTTCAGCGAGTATCTCAGCGCCGAACGTATGGGCATCGGATACGACCGCTATCAGAAGGTGTTCGAAGCGCTTCCGTCGCTCACGCTCGACGATGTGAAGGCTTTCCAGCAACAGTACATCAAGGACCGCACCTACAACTACGGCATTCTGGGCGACCTGAAGGACCTCGACATGGATTATCTCCGTTCCATCGGACCGGTTCAGGAAGTCAGCCTCGAGGAACTTTTCGGTTATTGACCTATGAAGACGCGCATTGCAGTATTGTCTTGTCTTACCGCGCTGTATTCCCTCACTGGAATGGCTCGTGCCGACCTGGTCATTCAGGCCGAACAGGGAAATTTTGAAGGGAAACTCAGTTCTGACCACAGCGGGTACACGGGTTCCGGTTTTGTAGATTTGACCAACGCTTCCGGAAGCAGTATCAGTTGGGATTTTTCCATCACAGAGGCTTTGCCGCAAGCCCTGGTGGTGGTCCGCTGGGCCAACGGAAAGTCAGACACACGCAATATGTGTGTCACCGTCAATGACAGCGTACAGCTGGCGGATCATTTCTTCGGTTCCACCGGCAACTGGACCGTATGGAAAGACGATACGCTGCATCTGTCTTTGCGTAAAGGTCGCAATGTGCTGTCGATGCGGTCTCTGACTTCTGTGGGAGGCCCCAATTTGGATAAAATCACTATACTCGGAGCTACTGAGGCCGAACCGGAGGTCCCGTCTCCCTCCGAGCGCAGCACGGCCTATTACTGTGCGCCTCAGGAAAAGGGTGGCAGCGACAGTAACGACGGCAGCCTGGAGCATCCGTTCTTCCATCTCGAAAAGGCTCTGGCACTGATGCAACCCGGCGATACGGTTCTGATGCGAGGCGGCATTTACCGCTATACGGCCACCATCCGCCTGACTGCAAAGGGCAATGCCGTCAACCGTTTGCACATTTTCAATTTTCCAGGCGAGCAGCCCGTGCTCAATTTCTACGACATTTTCTCGAGCTACACGCCGACACCATCGTCCCGCGGCAGTGCACGCGCCTTCCTGATAACGGGCGACTACTGGTATCTTAAAGGCCTGGAAATCTGTCAAGCACCCGACAATGGCATCAAGGTCGAGGGCAGTCACAATATCTTCGAACGTCTTGTGTTGCATCACAACGGAGATTCCGGCATTCAAATCGGACTGAGCAGCAATGCCGCCGATGCACCCGACAAGGTTTGCGACAATCTGGTCAAGAACTGCGATTCGTACCGCAATTTCGACTGGGGCACCGCCTACGAGAATGCCGACGGTTTTGCCTGCAAGCTGTCTCCAGGTGCCAACAACCGCTTTGTCGGATGTCGCGCTTGGGAAAATGCCGATGACGGATGGGATTTCTATATGACCCATTATCCCATTTTCATCGATTCGTGCTGGACTTTCGGAAACGGAGACGAGCGCCTTATCGTAGACGACCCCGACTGGGAATACGGTCAGAAGAACGTGGCTCCCACCTCCTGGCAGGGCGACGGCAACGGCTTCAAACTGGGCGGCGACGGCTGGGCGGCCAAACATCAGGTGCGAAACTGCATTTCCTTCGACGGATGTGCCACAGGCGGCGGTTTCTCGGAGAACAACAATGCCGACAGCATCTTCCTGTTCAATTGCACGGCTTGGCACAATGTGAAGAATTTCCGTCTGCGCAAATACGCCTGCGACGTCAGGAACTGCATCAGTTTCGATCCGGCTACGCAAAACAGCAGTTCCCTCTACGAACTGTTTGAGGGCACGGTGGAGATGAACAACACTTGGAACAGCATAGACGGCGAACCGGCTATGATTCCTACCCGCAATGCCAGCGGCAAGTATTATGACCAGAAATATGTCTACGATGAGTTTGTGAGCACTTCCAAGGAAGATTTTCTGGCTCCCCGACAAGCCGACGGCTCTTTGCCCGACAACGGTTTCGGCCGTCTCAAACAGGGCAGCATGTTCATTGACAAGGGCACTTCAAAGGTGAAGGGTGTCAGCCAGACCACTTTCAGCGGCTATGAGATCGAATTGCCTTTCAATGGCCTTGCGGTCGATTTGGGCGCTTACGAATACGGAGGTCCGCTTGGGGTGCCTGCCCTTGGTTCCGACAAAAACCGTTTCAATAATTATCCGAATCCTGTGCTGGACCATACTCGTTTCAGCCTCACGGCCAGTTGCTCCGGACGGGCCTGCGTGGATGTGTACGACCTTTCCGGCCATCGGGTGGCCTCGCTTGTCGCCGAGGATCTGATGACTGGCGAGCGTCGCGTGTTGGACCTGGATGCCTCTCTGCTGCCTTCAGGCGTGTATGAGGCGGTTTTGACCGAGGGCGGTAGCCGCTCGGTGCTCAAAATGATCAAACGCTGACGGAAAAAGGGCCAATGGCTCCGATTACCGCAATTTCAACTGCTGGCCGACGCTCAAACCGTCGGCCAGTTCTGTTCCGTTGAGGCCGATGAGCGATTTGAGCCTGATGGCGTAGAGTTGCGAAATGCTGTGGAGCGTGTCGCCTTCGCGGACAGTGTGGGTGGCTTCTTCGCCTTCCCAGGTCTCGCACTTTCTGTTGAGGTAAATGATGTCGCCCACTTGCATCCGATAGTCTTTCGGACAGTCGTTCACTTTGCGGATATGGGCGGGCGTCACATTGAATTCGTCGGCCAGCACCTGAAAGTTGTCGCCGTAGCGGGCCACGATATAAGGCGTGCTGCCCCGATACAGGATTTCGTGGCGCTGGATGGCGACGATGGTCTGCGGATAATCGTCGGTGGCGATCAGATAACTGTAGTCTTTCGATTGGCGGGCCAGCTCGGTGCGTCGGGCCACTTCGCCCTGCCGCGGCACACGAGGCTCTCTGATGCGCGGCTCTTTGGCCGGTTTGGCCTTCACTTGGGTGGAGGTGCCTGCTGTCTGCGGCTCGTCGGCCTGCTGCTCCAAGGCTTCCTCGGATTTCTGTCTGTTTTTGCGCGGATGGCTGGCCAGGCGGTCATACTGGTCGAGGTCATACAATTCGATAAGTCGTATGAGCTTTTGCGAGTACTGGGGATCGGTGGCATAGCCTGCCTGGCTCAGCCCCTTGGCCCAGGCCTTGTAGTCTTTTACGTCCAGTTCGAACAGAAAGTCGTAACGGCTTTTGGAAACGAGAAATTTGGAATGGTCGTAGTAGGAGTCCAATACCTTGTCGTACTTGCGGAAGCAGCTCATTTCGCCGTCGTCCCAGTGGGAATAGGTCTCGCCTTTCCAGTCGTTGTGGCATTTGATGCCGAAATGGTTGTTGCTTTTGACGGCCAGCGTGCTGTTGCCCGCGTTGGATTCGAGCAGTCCCTGTGCCAGTGTGATGCTCGACGGAATGCCGTATCTGACTTGTTGCATCATGGCCTCTTCGGCATATTTTTCGATGTAGTCCTCGTAGGGTTTGAGGCGAGTGTCGCACCAGGCCGACAAGGACACTGCCAGAGCTGCAGAAATCAGAAGCAGACGTCTCATCATTCCGAAAATTGCGAACTGTAGATCATTTCAAGTTTCATAGGCTGGCTGGAGTGGCTGCCGCTTCTCACTTTGACTGCCGAAGGAGTGATTTCGGGGGTCAGATAGAGGGCTGTGCCGTCGTCGTTGGTGATTTGCGAGACGGGGAGCAGAAGGAGCTTGGAATAGGATTGGAAATCGCTGCTTTCGGGCAGATTGCCGTCGGCCTGCCGGATGCATTTCTGAATGAACGAACTCAGATTGAAGATGAAACAGTCGTTTCCTTCATCGTATGAGGCCAAAAAGGAATAGGTGTCGTCGGCCGTGCCGAAACTGGCGAAGAAATCGTGGACGTCTTCCTCTCGTATCAGCAGCAGCTTCTCCGGAGGATTGAGCCCCCAGCTCTCATCGGAAAAACCGGTGGCGGAGAGCATCAGTCGGGCATAGTTGATGTTTTTGCGGCTCAGCCGGCTGGTAATGCCGCTCACAGGCATCGTAATGGACGTGTACATTCCGGCCGGGGCATACAGATAGTTGAGGCTGTCCGTTTCCTGAACGGGCATATAGGACGAAAGGTCGGGATGCTGGAACGTGTTGATTGTGCGCACTTCAGGAGTCATGCTGAAGTAGGTGGCGGAGATGGTGTCGACAGTCTGTCCGTCTGTCTGGATTTGGTAGCCGTAGCAGAGTTCCAACTCGATCTGACTGAGGTATAGCAGGCTGCCGTTGCCGTAGGTCGTGGTCAGATACAGTCCTTTGAAGCAGTCGTTGAAGGCCTTTGAACCTTTGAAGTGCTCCGGGTTGGCTTTGTAGTCCTGGATGATCTTGGTCCCCAGCGATTTGTCGAGATTGACACGCACGCAGTATTTGGTGGCAGATGTCCATTTGTTGTAGCTTCTGACGGGTGTGAAAGTGGCTCTTCCCAGCAGAATGTCGCGCTGACAGTAGTCGTCGGGGTCGATGTTGGTGAAGTAGGAGCGGTTCAGATCGAAGGTTTCGTTCATCTGATAGACCGAAACTTCGAACAGCGAGGTGGAATCGCCGAACCAGCTGTCATAGAAAAGATAAAGAAACGCCGAATCGGCTTCGTCGGCGGTGCCGCTGCCGAATGAAAAATCGGGTGAGCAGTAGAGCTGGGTGAGCACTTCGGCCTTGGTGGTGCCGAAATTACCGTCGGTGAATTCGCCCAAAAGCAAAGACGAATTGCGCTGGAGGATGGAATCGACCAGCACGGTCTGGGACGAAAGTCTGAATGTGGCGGTATCGGTGGAGACAATGTCTTTTTGAGGTTGCACGCTGCCACCGATGGTTTCGCCGTCGGCGCAGGACAAAAGGGCAGTCAACAGGAAGATGACTGCGCCGAAATGGAAGAATCCTCTCATTGTTCAGGTTCTGTAAGGGTCTTGTAAAATTCCGCGTAGTTGGCGTAGTTGTCGTCTTCGTTTCCTACGATGAAGGGTTTGCCGCTTTGGGTGGCAATTTGGCGGGCCAGTTTGCTGGCGGGTTTCACCAGGATGAGCCCGTCGCTGTAGCTGGCGGCCATACGGGTGACGTTCTCCCAGGTGGGAAGATCTTTGGCCGGCCCAAGGTCTTCGGGCGCAACGCCTTCGATGAGGACCTTCTCGGCGAAATCGGCAGACAGTGGCTGCTGGAAGGCATCGTTGTAGATGGAGTAGACGATTTTGGCATTTTTGAAGAAGGGGTCGTCCGTGAGGGCCTTCCTGACATAGAGCGCGGTCAGGGCGGACATCCAGCCGTTGCAGTGGATGATGTCGGGCACCCAGCGCAGTTTGCGGACGGTCTCGATGACACCGCGTACGAAGAAAATGCTGCGGTCGTCGTTGTCGGCGAACTCTTTGCCGTCGGCGTCGGCGGTGATGAATTTGCGATGGAACAGGTCGTCGTTGTCGATGAAGTAGATCTGCATCCTGGCCGACTGTATGGAAGCGACTTTGATGATGAGCGGATGGTCGTTGTCGTTGATGATGAGATTCATGCCAGACAGACGGATGACCTCGTGCAGCTGGTTGCGGCGCTCATTGATGAGCCCGTACTTCGGCATGAAAGTGCGGATTTCGCATCCTTTTTCCTGGATGGCCTGAGGCATCTTGCGGCAAAGGGTGGACATCTCGGTTTCCGGCAGGTAGGGAGTGATTTCCTGACAGATGTAAAGAATCTTGGTCGAGCTCATGTTGCTTCTCTTTTTGAGGGGATGAAACGCAAATGCAAAGATACTAAAAAATCGGTGGATATGTGCAAGTTAAAAGGCCGGAAATTTTTTTCTTTCATAAAAATTCAATTCCTTTGCGGCTGATTTGACGCTGCTTGACGGGGCCTTTGGCTCGCCAAGTAATTTTCTAATTTGTAATAAGTTATGGAAATAGTTAAAACCAAAGCCGAGTTGAAGCGACTGCTGGATGCCTGCAGAAATCGCCGTCAGAGCATCGGCTTGGTTCCCACGATGGGCGCTTTGCACGCCGGTCATGTCTCTCTGGTGAGAAGGTGCGCCGCTGAAAACGACGTCTGTGTGGTCAGTGTTTTTGTCAATCCGACCCAATTCAACGATAAGGGCGATCTGGCCGCATATCCCCGTACGCCTGAAAAAGATGCCGCCCTGCTGGAGGCCAACGGATGCGACATCGTCTTCATGCCGGAGGTGGAGGAAATGTATCCCGAACCCGATACGCGCGAGTTTCAGCTCGGGCCTGTCGCCGAAGTGATGGAAGGCGCTTATCGTCCCGGCCACTTCAACGGGGTCGCCCAGATTGTGAGCAAGCTTTTCTACGCAGTCGAACCCGACCGTGCCTATTTCGGTCAGAAAGATTTCCAGCAGATTGCCGTCATCCGTTCCATGGTTTCCATCCTGGGCCTGAAACTTGAAATAGTTCCTTGCCCGATTGTCCGCGAAGCCGACGGACTGGCCATGAGCAGCCGCAATACCCGCCTCAGCGCCGAGCAACGCCAGAAGGCGGTTCTCATCTCGAAGGCTCTTTTCGAAAGCCGCCGGTTCGTGACCGAGGGCAGTCTGGCCGATGCCCGCCGCTATGTGGAAGAAGCCATGGCCAAGGAACCGCTGTTCCGTCTGGACTATTATTCCATTGTCGATGGCGACACACTCCAGCCGGTCGGAAACTGGAGCGACTCGTCCTACATTGTCGGCTGCATTGCGGTCTATTGCGGAGAAGTCCGTCTTATCGATAACGTCATCTACCAGTCATGCAGATAGAAATCCTCAAATCCAAGATACATCTCGTCCATGTGACGGAGGCCAATCTGAATTATGTCGGCAGCATTACCATCGATGAGGAACTGATGGAAGCCGCCAACATCATCCCTTACGAAAAGGTGCATGTGCTCAACAAAAACAATGGTGAGCGCCTAGAGACCTATGCTATCAAGGGCGAACGCGGAAGCGGTGTCATCTGTCTCAACGGAGCGGCAGCCCGCAAAGCCGCCCCCGGCGACATACTCATCATCTTGTCCTATGCGACGATGGATTTCGAGGAAGCCAAAGGATTTCAGCCCACAGTCGTATTTCCCGATACAGCCACCAACCGTCTTCGCAAATGAGACTTCGTTGCCGGCTGTCCTGTCTCTTCCTTTTTCTGACCGTCTGCCTGGCATCTGCAAGGACGCCTTTCCGAGTCAGCGACACCATCCGTGCCGCCCAGTTCGACCTGCCTATGCGCATCGCTCCAGTGCTGAGCGCCAACTTCGGCGAACTCAGAGCCAACCATTTCCACAGTGGTTTGGATTTCAAGACTCAAGGCGTCATCGGCAAGAACGTCTACGCGGTGGAGGAAGGTTGGGTGTCGCGCATCTCGGTGACCAGATACGGATACGGCAAGGCACTCTACATAGACCATCCCAACGGATACACCTCCGTATACGGACATCTGAGCCAGTTCGCGCCCCGTATCGATTCGGTCCTGAAAGCCGCTCAGTACGAGTCGCAATCGTATTTCCAACAGCTGTATTTCCAGCCTGGTGAAATCCCTGTGGGGCGAGGAGAGAAGGTGGCCGAAAGCGGCAATACCGGCGGCTCTGGCGGTCCGCATCTCCACTTTGAAATACGCGAGACTAAGACCGAAGAACCGATGGACCCGCTGCTCTGGTATGCCGACAGGGTGATTGACCGCGAGAAACCTCAGATTTACGCTTTGGCTGTGTACGATTTCGCTCACTCCGACATGCCCGAACCGCGTGTGTTCGAACAGTTTTCGGATTCCTTGGAAATCCCTGTGTGGGGCCGCGTCGGTCTGGGCCTGAAAGCCTACGACCGGATGACGGACACCCGCAACATCTACGGCATCCAGCATTTGCAGCTCGAAGTGGATGGAAAGACGGTCTTCAGCCAGGACCTGAGCCGCTATTCCTTCGACGAAAGCCGCTATATCAACGCGCTGACCGATTACCGCCTGTGGGTGCGCGGCAAAACCTGGTTCATGAAATCGTTCCGCGAACCGGGCAATTATCTGAACGTCTATCCCAAGCTGGTCGGCGACGGCTATTTGGAGATAGACGAGGAGCGTCGCTATGAAGTGGTGTACACGCTCACCGACCGGCACGGCAATCAGACACGTCTGGAATTCCGCCTTAGGGGCGAACGGCCGCAATGCCGGTTTGTCTCTGAGGCTACGGCAGAGTTTTCAGTTGTGTCGGACAGCCGGCGTGCCATCCGTATGTATCCCGAATACGGCGGACATTACTCCAGTTGGGACGTGCAGGTCAGTCTCGGCCCCGGCTCGCTCTATTCGCCCATCGATTTCAGATGTACGCCAAAGCCTTTCCGGCCCAGCTCTGAAGCCCCGCGCAGCTATGCTCCCGTCTACGATGTCCATACCCGCGAAGTGCCCCTTCACAGGCCAATCACCATGCTTCTTCGCATCACGGAAGATGTGGTGGGCGACCCTTCTCGCTACTATGTTGCGCAATATGGCGACAAAGGAAAATGGGAATACGTGGGCGGCACCTACGAACAGGGTTTCATCTCTGTCAGGTCGACCTCGTTCGGCTCGTTTACGGTATTGGCCGACAGCCTGCCGCCGAAAATAATCGTCCCGCATATTGAAAATGCTGCGAAAAATGATTTAATTCGCATTCTTGTACAGGATGCCCAGTCGGGAGTGGCCGATTGCCGCTGTCTGATAGACGGCCGCTGGGTGTTGGCTGAAGACGATTACAAGAACGATTCGTTTCTGGTTCCTCTGGATGAGCGTTCCATCGTGCCGACAGGTGGAGAACACCGTCTGTGTGTGATGGCGCGGGATGCCTGCGGAAATCAGAAGCAGGCCGAATATATGTTTCACTATTAATACATCTGATTATGGAAAATGACCTTTTGCTCCAGGAAGTGACCGCCAAGGCGAAAGTCTGGCTGGGCAGTGAATACGATGCTGAGACACGTGCCGACGTGCAACGCATGCTCGACAGCGAAGACAAGACCGAACTGATTGAAAGTTTCTATAAGGACCTCGAATTCGGCACAGGAGGTCTGCGCGGCATCATGGGCTCGGGTTCGAACCGTATGAACCGCTACACGGTGGGCGCCGCCACGCAGGGTCTGGCCAATTATCTGAAGAAGAATTTCGCCGACCTCCCCGAAATCAAAGTGGCCATCGGACACGATTGCCGCAACAACAGCCGTCTGTTCGCGGAGATTTCCGCCGACATCTTTTCGGCCAGTGGCATTCATGTCTATCTGTTTGAAAATCTCCGTCCCACTCCTGAGATGTCGTTTGCTATCCGCCATCTGGGCTGCCAGAGCGGCATCATCCTTACGGCCTCGCACAACCCGAAGGAATACAACGGCTACAAGGCCTATTGGCAGGATGGCGGTCAGGTAATCGCACCGCATGACCACAACATCATTGCCGAGGTGGCTGCCATCAGAAGCGTGAAGGATATCTGCTTCAAAGGCAATCCCGACTTGATTACCGTCATCGGCGAAGATGTCGACAAGGCCTATATCGACGGCATCCTGGGCGTATCTCTTTCGCCCGAGGTCATCCGCCGTCACAACGACCTCAAAATCGTCTATACGCCTATCCACGGCACTGGCATTACGGTGATTCCCCGTTGTCTCAGGACGATGGGCTTTACCAATATCATCGACGTGCCCGAACAGAATGTGGTCAGCGGAGATTTTCCCACGGTGGTTTCGCCCAACCCGGAAGAACCGGCCGCTCTGTCAATGGCCATTGCCAAAGCCAAGGAGGTGGATGCCGACATCGTGATGGCCTCCGATCCCGATGCCGACCGTCTGGGCATAGCCGTCAAGGACGACAAGGGCGAATGGATCCTGGTCAGCGGCAACCAGAATGCGCTGCTCATCTCCAATTATCTGCTCAAGCGCTGGAAGGAACTGGGCAAGCTCGACGGCAACCAGTATATGGTGAAGACCATCGTCACTTCCGAACTGCTCAAGGATATCGCCCGGGCCAATGGGGTGGAAATCTACGACTGCTATACGGGCTTCAAGTGGATTGCCGGCATCATGCTCCAGCAGGAAGGCAAGAAACAGTTCATTTGTGGCGGTGAGGAAAGCTACGGTTTTCTGGTGGAAGACTTTGTCCGCGACAAGGATGCCGTTTCGGCTGCCGCCATCATGGCCGAGGTGCTCGCCTACGCCAAGGATCAGGGCAAGAGTCTCTACGAAATGCTGCTGGACATCTATCTGGAGTACGGCTATTCCCGCGAAAAGGGCATTTCCATTGTCCGCAAGGGCAAATCGGGATCCGAGGAAATTCAGGCCATGATGGACAATTTCCGTTCGAATCCGATGAAAGAACTGGCCGGTTCGCCCGTGGTCCTCATAAAGGATTTCAAGGCGCTCAAGAGCATCGATACGGTTACGGGAAAAGTCGCGGACCTCGATATGCCCGAACCCTCCAACGTGCTGCAGTACTTCACGGCCGATGGCACGAAAGTGTCTGTCCGTCCCTCTGGAACGGAACCCAAGATCAAGTTCTACATGGAAGTGCGCACGCCGATGGCATCACGGGCCGAATATGCTCAGGCCATGGCGGCTGCCGATGCCAAAATCGAGCAGATCAAACAGTCGATGGGCATCTGACAGATGCAAAGGCATTGAATGGAAAAGGGTGGCCGGGCCACCCTTTTTTCATGCTTCCTTTTGGAGGAATTCGATGATGCGTTTCCAGTTGGCGAAGAGCAGGCAGAGCACGAAACAGACGATCAGGCCCAGCACCATGCCCTTGACGATTTCCGCGGCCTGTGATTTTTCCAGACCGTTGTAGACGAAGGGCAGGTCGCAGGTGACGACACCTCGGTTGAGCGAGGTGAGCTCGTCGAGATGAATCATCTTGTACCGCTGCAGGCGGTTCTTTTCGACCGAGAACACCTGGACACGGTTTTCCCCGATAAGGGTGAGCTTTCCGTTGGAGACATTCACCGGAAGAGCCGGATTGTCTAGACTGTAGAGCTTCTCTTCGACAGCGCTCATCGTCTCGATTTCCTTATCGAGCATGTCCATCCAGCTCTGGATGAACTTCTGGCGCTCGGCCCAATAGGTGTGGAGAATGGGATCTTGGCTGAGTTTTCCGATGATGGCCCGGCAGATGGTGTCGGCTGCAGATTCGTCATCCAAAGACAGCTCTACATAGAAGAATTTCTTGCTCCAGGGGTTGACGATGGTGTCGGAGGCATAGGCGCCTTTGCGGTCGATCTTGTCGATGATGTCGTCGTGCCACATGTCCACCACATGGCAGGCTTCGATTTTCTTCACCTGGGCGGCAATGTCTTCTCCCACAGGCAGGGCCTTATTCAGATTGCCGTTCTGGACATATCTGTCGAGGTCGTTCACGCGGTCGATGCAGAGACGGGCCTGCTCTGCCTGTGAGGTGAGGTAAAAGCCGACCTTGCAGCTGTTGTCGCTGCGGTAGGAATACACGCCCCAGATGGCTCCGGCCAGCAGGAATGCGAGTGCGGCCCATTTGCGTCGGTAGAGAAAGCGAAGACTCCAGACAAGAGCCTTCAGGCACCAGGTGCAGAAGCGGCCGACGGATTTGCCGATGGCGGCGCAGACGCCGACAAAATTGAGTTCTTTATTGTTGTCCATAAGTGAGATTTGTGCACAAAGGTAAATAAATTTTCATCCTATGTTGGGATATAACGCAAAAAACCCTACTTTCGTATTCCTAACACATAAAAAAATGAGTTACCTGAAGTTTGACAAAGCGCTGATGGTGAATCTGCAGCAATCGCTCTACAAGGAACTGCTGCAGGCCAACAAATCGGGTGCCTACAGCTATTCCACCATTGTGGACTGCAATACCAGAAAGTACAACGGGTTGCTGGTGGTGCCTCTGCCCGAACTGGACGGCAAGAACCATGTGATGATCTCTTCGCTGGATGCGACGGTTATTCAGCATGGTGCGGAATTCAATCTGGGTATACACAAATATCCGGGCGACAACTACAGCCCCAAGGGCCACAAATACGTGCGCCAGTTCGAGTGCGATTCCATCCCGACCACCATCTATCGTGTCGGCGGCGTCATCCTCTCGCGTGAGAAGATTTTCATGTCGTTCGAAAACAGAATCCTCATCAAATACACCCTGCTCGAGGCCAATTCGCCCACGACCTTGCGCTTCAAGCCCTTCCTGGCTTTCCGCGACACCAATATGCTCAGCCACGAGAACGACCGCGTGAACAAGTCGTTCGAATCGGTCGACAACGGCATCAAGATGCGTCTCTATCCCGGATATCCCGAGCTCTTCATGCAGTTCTCCGTGAAGAACGAGTTTTCCTATCGACCCGACTGGTACCGCAACATCGAATACATCAAGGAGCAGGAGCGTGGCTACGATTTCCAGGAAGACCAGTTTGTGCCGGGCGCTTTCGAAATGTCCATCCACGAGGGGCAGAGCATTGTCTTTTCGGCTGGCCTTTCGCCCGTGGAGTCTGACAAACTCGAAAAAATATTCGAAGAAGAAAAGGCGCAGCGCAAGCCCCGCACCAGTTTCACGGAATGCCTCAAGGCCGCATCGTACCAGTTCTACAACAAGCAGCGCGACGGCCAGCGCTACCTCATAGCCGGTTATCCCTGGTTCAAGTGCCGCGCCCGCGACATGTTCGTGTCGCTGCCAGGCTGCACGCTTTCGGCCGACGATCCGGGCCTGTTCGAAGCCATTATGAAGACCGCCGAAAAAGGCATGCGCCATTTTATGGAACGCAAGCCGCTCGACTGCGACATCACCGAAATCGATGCGCCCGATGTGCCGCTGTGGATGGTATGGGCCATACAGCAGTACGACAAAGACCAGGGCCGTGCGAAGACCGTCGAGAAATACGGCCGTCTTCTGACCGACGTGATGGATTTTCTGGCCGACAGCAAGCATCCCAACCTGTTTGTCCACGACAACGGCCTGGTGTTCTCCAACGGAAAAGACCATCCGGTCAGCTGGATGAACAGCACGATGTACGGCAAACCTCTGGTGCCGCGCACGGGCTATCTGGTCGAGTTCAACGCGCTCTGGTACAATGCGCTGCGTTTCGTGGCCGACATCGCCAAGGAAATGGGCAACGACTATGTGTACGACAAGTATACGTCTCTGGCCAACAAGGCCGGCACTTTTTTCGTGCAGGTGTTCCGCAACGGATACGGCTACCTCTACGACTATGTTTCGGGCGATTACGTCGATTGGAGCGTCCGGCCGAACCAAATATTCGCCGTGTCGCTCGACTATTCGCCGCTGGACAAGATGCAGAAGAAGCAGGTGCTCGACATCGTCACCAAAGAACTGCTCACTCCCAAGGGCCTGCGCACGTTGAGCCCCAAGAGCATAGGATACAATCCTATTTTCGAGGGCCCCGAAGACCGCCGCACCTGGGCTTATCATCAGGGCACGGCCTGGCCCTGGCTCATGGGCGCCTATCTGGAGGCGTATCTCAAACTCTACCGTATCAGCGGACTGAACTTTGCCGAGCGCCTCATCTACGGCTTTGAAGAAGACTTGACCGACCGCGGCATCTCGTCCATTTCGGAACTGTTCGACGGCAATCCTCCTTATCGCGGACGCGGAGGCATCGCCTTTGCCATGAGTGTGGCAGAGATTCTCAGAGTCAAGCAGATGATCAGTAAAATGTCCCAACAAAATACGCTATAGCCTATGAAAGCTTTGATGTTCGGATGGGAGTTCCCGCCCCATATTCTGGGAGGACTCGGCACGGCCAGTTTCGGCCTGACCAAAGGCATGGCCAAACAGCCGGATATGGAAATCACCTTCGTCATTCCCAAACCGGTGGGTGACGAAGACCAGAGTTTTTTGAAAATCATCGGCGCCTGCAACACGCCCGTCGTTTGGCGCGATGTCAGCTGGGAGCATCTGCAGAGCCGATTCGGGAACTATATGGATCCGCAGAAATACTACGACCTGCGCGACCATATCTATGCCGATTTCCGCTATCTCTATACCAACGATCTGGGCTGTATTGAGTTTTCGGGCCGTTACCCCGACAATCTGCTGGAGGAGATCAACAACTATTCCATCTGTGCCGGCGTGATTGCCCGGACTGAGCAGTTCGACATCATCCACTCGCACGACTGGCTCACCTATCCGGCCGGCATCCATGCCAAGCAGGTGAGCGGCAAACCGCTGGTCATCCATGTGCACGCCACCGATTTCGACCGCAGCCGCGGCAATGTGAACCCCGATGTGTACCGCATCGAGAAGGACGGTATGGACAACGCCGACCATATCATGTGTGTGAGCAATCTGACCCGTCAGACGGTCATCGAGAAATATCATCAGGATCCGCGCAAGGTCTCTACCGTGCACAATGCCGTCGAGCCTGTGAGCAAGCAGATTGAAGAATTGGAGCCCGTGCGCAACATCGGTGAGAAGGTGGTGACCTTCCTGGGCCGCATTACCATGCAGAAAGGTCCCGAGTACTTTGTCGAGGCCGCTGCCCGCGTGCTTCAGAAAACCAAGAATGTGCGTTTCGTCATGGCGGGCAGTGGCGACATGATGAACGCGATGATCAGTCTGGCCGCCAAACGCGGCATTGCCGACAAGTTTTTCTTCCCCGGATTCCAAAAGGGCATCGAGGTGTACCGCATGCTCAAGTCGAGCGATGTCTACATCATGCCTTCGGTGAGCGAACCTTTCGGCATTTCGCCTCTGGAAGCCATGCAGGTGGGTGTGCCCTCCATCATTTCCAAGCAGTCGGGTTGCGCCGAAATCCTCAACAATGTCATCAAGACCGACTATTGGGACATCGAGGCCATGGCCGACGCCATCTATTCCATCATCACCTATCCGGCCATGTACGAGCATCTGCGTGTGGAGGGTAAGCGAGAGGTGGATGAGATAAAGTGGGAATATGCCGGGCAGAAGGTGCGCCATATATACGATATGGTTTTAGGTAGATAACAATCAGAAAAAATATACAGTCATGAAGTCAATTTGTTTCTATTTCCAGATTCATCAGCCTTTCCGTCTCAAAAGGTACCGTTTTTTCGATATCGGTGCGGATCATTACTATTATGACGACTTTACCAATGAGCAAATCATGCAGAAAGTGGCTGCAAGCTCTTTTTTGCCTGCCAATCAGACGATTTTGGAACTGATAAAGGCGACCAAAGGCAAGTTTAAAGTATCGTTCTCCATCTCTGGTGTAGCGCTCGACCAGTTGGAACAGTATGCACCCGAGGTGATTGAAAGTTTTCAGGAACTGGCCAAGACCGGATGTGTGGAATTCCTCACGGAGACTTCCTCGCATTCGTTGTCGAGCATTCTCGATGAAGAAGAATTCCGCCGCCAGGTGCAGCAGCACCGTCAGCATATCGAGCGTCTGTTCGGCAAGAGACCGACCACTTTCAGAAACACCGAACTGATTTATTCGGATGAGATTGGCGATATAATTTACAGCCTTGGCTACAAGACCGTTGTCACCAACGGCGCCAAGAATGTGTTAGGCTGGAAGAGCCCCAATTTCGTCTATCAGAGTGCCACTTGTCCAAATCTCAAGGTACTTCTCCGCAACAACAAGCTCAGCGACGACATTTCGTTCCGTTTTTCCAACTACAACTGGAGCGAATATCCGCTCACCGCGGACAAGTTCATCGACTGGATTTCCAAAACGCCCGACAGCGAGCAAGTGGTGAATCTGTTTATGAATTACGAGACTTTCGGCAATCTTCAGCCGCGCGAATCGGGCATCTTCGAATTTTTCAAGGCATTGCCGCTGTTTGCCTTTGACCGCGGGATCGAGTTCCTGACGCCGTCGGAAGTGTCCAAAAAACTGAAGGCGGTGGGCCCCATCAGCATTCCCAATCCCATTTCGTGGGCCGATGAAGAAAACGACCTGAGTGCATGGATGGGCAACGACCTGCAGATGGAAGCCCTGCGTAAACTCTACAGTGTGGCCGAACGTGTGCACCTCTGCCGCGACCATCGCTTGCTGCAGGACTGGCAGTATCTGCAGACCAGCGACCATTTCTACTATATGAGCACCAAACGTATGACCGACGGCGGCGTTTACAATGTGTTCAGTCCTTTCGATTCGCCTTTCGATGCCTTCACCAACTACATGAATGTGTTGAGCGATTTCCTGGACCGCGTGGAGGCCCAGTTCCCGGAAACAGTCGACAACGAAGAGCTCAATTCCCTGCAGATTACCATCCGCAATCAGGAAAAGCAGATCGGCAAGCTGGAAAAGGAATTGAAACGCCTGCAGAAAGCCTCGGACGCCAAACCCAAAGCGCCTGCGGCTAAGAAATAGACTCCATCGGCCCGTTCAGAATCTGAAATAGATGAAGGGGTTGTAGGTGGAGACGGCGATGCTGGTGATGGAAAGGGCGAGCAGCACGAGCAGCCAAGTGTTGACCGCGATGCGGTGGACCTTCTTCCGTCCGTCCACATTGAGAAAGTTTCTGAACAGAGGCACCGAGCACAGGATGGCGGCTACGAAGGCCATCAACTCGGGCAGGTCGGCGTAGTATCCCAGTTCGTACAGGGCCTCCTTGTGGCCGCCCGCTCCGAACATCCCGCAGATGAACTCCCTGGCGTAGTCCATGCTGTCGGCGCGGAACATCACCCATCCCACCACGAAGGCCAGGATGGTGTAGAGGTGTTTCAGCGCGTTGCACCACCAGCGGCTGTCCTCCTGTTTGTTGAGACCTGTCAGGCGTTCGGCCACGATGAAGATGCCGTGCCAGATGCCCCAGAAGATGAAGTTCCAGGCCGCGCCGTGCCAGAAGCCGGTGCACAGGAACACGATGAAGAGGTTCAGGTAGGTGCGCCCCTTGCCGCGGCGGTTGCCGCCCAGCGGAATGTACAGGTAGTTGCGGAACCAGCTCGACAGCGAGATGTGCCAGCGGCGCCAGAACTCGGTGATGGACTTGGATATGTAGGGGTAGTTGAAGTTTTCCTTGATGTCGAAACCGAAGATTTTTCCCAGTCCGATGGCCATGTCCGAATAGCCGCTGAAGTCGAAGAACAGCTGCAGGCTGTAGGTGACGGCGCCCATCCACAGCGCCCAGGTCTGGAGCGTGTCGGGCGCCTGGCTGAACACCTTGTCGGCCACCGATCCCATCATGTTGGCAATCAGCACCTTCTTGGCCAATCCCATGATGAACCTTCTGACACCTCCGACAATCTTGTCCAAGGATGTTTCGCGCTCGTCGATCTGGGCGGCGATGTCGTTGTACTTGACGATGGGTCCGGCGATGAGCTGCGGGAAAAGGCAGATGAACAGCGCCAGTTTGAAGATGTCCTTCTGCACGGGTGTGTCGCCGCGGTAGACGTCTACCGCGTAGGAGATGGCCTGGAAGGTGTAGAAGGATATGCCGATGGGCATCACCACGTGGATGAAGTCGAGATTGCCGTGGAACCACTCGTTGATGTTGCCGATGAAGAAGTTGAAATACTTGAAGTAGAGGAGCACCCCGAGGTCGAGTATCACTGTCAGCGTCAGCCAGCATTTGCGTCCCTTGGGCGAACGGGCCCTCGATGTGAGCAGCGCACCGCCGTAGTTGAGCAGTATGGTGAGCAGCATGATGGCCACGTAGGTGGGCTCTCCCCAGGCGTAGAACAGGATGCTGGCCGCCAGCAGCACGTAGTTGCGCAAGTCGGGTCTCACCAGAAAATAAACCGCGCAGACCAGCGGAAGGAACAAGCAGATGAATGTGAGCGATGAAAACAACATGGCGGTCAGTTTTGGGGAAAAGAAAGTTCAGACAGTGTGAAAAGATACCTTTCCAATTGTTCAAGAACAACGAAATCGAAATGGTTGTCTGTAATGTATTGCAAGTCCTCTGGGGTGACATAGTAACGCCATCTGAGGACAGAACGGCGTAAATCATTTCCCAAATATTTAATTACCAACAAATTGGAAAACGAATCTCTAAAGAAATAGCCGGAATATTTGCCCTGAGGATTGTCCAAGAATACATTCAATTGGGATTCGTCCGATGTCCTTGCATACATGGGCGGACAATGGACCGATTTATATTCGGTTATACTGTCTGCTGCTATTCCATTGGGAAATAGAATATGAGCGTCTCCATTTGGGTAAATGTAGGTTCCGCTGATCGGGCAGTTGGCAGCTTCCAAATCGAAATCTTTGGACAGGATTTCCATAAATGCCTTATAGCCGATGTATCCGCCATACTCCGTCCAATGGATGTCATTTTTATAATACAAAAGGTTGTCGTCACTTTTGGCATTCAGAAGAGCCTCTCTGAGATAGAGCACTTTCACATCCGTGTTGTCCTCAAGATAATGGACAAGCTGGTAGGCTCGGCTTTCTGTGTCGGGACGGACTTTCTTCACAAATCGGTAATACTCGCCATATATCTTGTTTTTGTCTGGAATAATGACATAGTAGAACTGTTTGCCATGCTGTCTGCACCAGGTGTCTAAATCTGTCAGATACTTGACTGCATTCGCCAATTGGCCATCATCGAAAAGTATCTTGTTTTGGTAATTCTCAATCCCGTTGTAGGTCTTTGAGAATGCCCAACCGTCTTTCCCGACAAAATAATGGCTGTTTTGGACTCCTATAAAACTGAGTAAATGAATCAGCCTGTCATATCCCTCCACCAGTTCCTGACGCAGAAAAAAACGGTCGTTGTACCAAGCTTCAAAGCCGGTTCCGAAAGAACCGTTCACTTCCATGTTGTCGAACAGTTTGGGCATCACTGCCAGATACCGGTTCTCGGCCTCGGCCTTTTCGGCCTTGTTGATGCGGAGTGACGGCGTCAGGACCATAATCGCGACAAGGCATCCGAAAAGAATATCTGTAGGAGGAACTTCACCCGCATATCCGCACAAGTGGTTTCCAAACAGATAGAACACGCCCAATGTCAATGAAAAGACAATGAAGAGGAGCAGGAACTGGTTCCAGGAAAGCCGTTTTCTGGCCGACATCTTTGCGACGGAGTCCAAAAAGTAGATGTACGGATCGCTCCCCTCGGCCTTCAAAATTATCCTGCCGTCTGTCTGGTCAAGAATGCTGACCTGCTTCGTGCCCAAGTTGCGGAATGGCACTTGGACGGCCGTCTTTCCTTTCACCCTCACATCGGACAGAATCACTTCGCCCGAAGGGCATTCAAAGTCGATGCGGAGGTCGTACAGGACAGATGTGCAAATTTCAAAAGTGCATCTGACCGAATCCGATGCGATTCTGTAAAGTTTGTTCTGCCGGGCATTGAACATCTGGTGTTCGTCTGTCGTGTAGAACACCTGCACATAGCCGCCCTTGGCGCCCTGTACCGTCAGGGAGATGTCGACCTGTCCTTCCGATCTGTCCATCAGCCAGCCGTACACGGCAATGGCCACAACAGCGGCCAGCACAAAGGCTGAGACAAAGGCGACAATCCGTTTTTTATGGTTCGAACTTACCGGCATGCTTCTATGTGTTGATGTTTCTGACAAAAGTAATTTATTTTCACGTATTACGTATTCAAAAATCATTTTTTCCAAAATTATTCGGATTCCTGTTGCTTTGATAAATTTTTATTACATTTGTCACGAAAGACAATCCTAAAAACCAACATATTATAACCACAGACACCCTTTCAAAACACATTGGAGCCGTGGCGTCCTCAGCGACAGCCGTCACTCTTCCGACCCAGAACCAAGGTTATGTGACCAAAACAGGCATTCTGTACGGGTCCACCCTGGAAAACTACAAGTACTGCATTATCCCCCATTCCGAGTTTTCCTTGGGAGACGTCATCCGTGTCGTATCAAGGGCCACACCCAACGTGGCGGTCATCGCACGCGTCAATGCCGCGCGCACGGCCTATTCTCCGGAAGTGCTCGGAACGGATGTCTCTTCCTACAAGGATTATTACTACGTCGTCAGTTGTGAAGACGACCTCTGCCTCAGTTCATATATCCAGGTTCAGTCGGTGGAAAAGATAGGGAATGCCCTGTCGCTTGCGACGGGTAAGACAGGCGAAAAAGCGCGTCTGTCGTCGATGTGCCACGGAGAGGTGAGGGATGTGACGCCCGCCAATATTCTGGCTGCTCCGACAGAGGGCAGTTTCGTCCATATCAACGGCACAGTTGTGTCTTATGCCCATTCGAAAATGTCTCGTCCGATAATGGTGACAAAAGGCGATGTGGTGTGGATGCGTGCGCAGATGACCGAGAACTTCGCAGCCATCGCCAAGGTGAGCGGCACCGAAGCGGCACCCGTGTACACGCCCTTGGCCGGCGGCCATCTTCCGCGCGATACCGAACCGAGCGAGTACCGTTATCTGGTGAAGGAAAACGGTCTTGTCGTACTGAGCTGGTACGAAGGGGCTGGCGCCGATCCGGTTGCTGTGGATGCTAAGATATTGAGAAGCTTTCTGAGTGAGACGCTGACTGAGGACGAGGTGGACCCGTCGTCGGCTATCGTGCCGCAGACTTCGGGCAATGTGCTGACCACAGCCTCATTCAACGGCGGTCCTGGAGCGAGCTACCTCATAGACAAGGCTTATACGATCAGCGCCGGAACAACGGTGGTGGTCCCGGATGGGAGCAAACTGTATTACAGAGGTGCCGGCAAGATTACGAGTCTCGGAAGCGGGTCTGGCGAAGGAAAAATCAAATTCCAAGACACGCTGTTGAAAGGCTCCGTCCAGAACAATGTCGGATTGGCCGACGGTGCCACACTGGCCAACTCCAATGTCCGCACTTCCTGGTTCTGCCCAGCAGAAACTTCTGGAGCCTCAAATGCAAACAGGCTCGACAGACTGAACGCTCTCATCGCCATATTGGATTGCCAAATCTTGGATTTCGATCAGAATTTCACCTTGGAGAGAACTCCCGGATATTCGCACTTGCAAAGTCTTGCAATGGACGGAATTCTATTGAAATCTAACATTCGCTACAGAGGCAACAACAGCACCATAACATTTCTGTCAGCATACGCAGCCTTTTCGACAAGGACACGTGGCAATCCAGCCAATTATGTCTCTGTCAACAACATTGAGATTGCCGGATTCCGTTTTTACACAGATGAGAACAACTTCAATTATACAAAAGGTCGAAACCATTATACCGTTCTCAATCTTGGGAGCGTCAGAAATGCATACATCCATGATTGCTCATTCGACGGTTGGAGAGGATCGGCCATCAATATCAATTTTACAATGGATCACGATGACAATATCGAAGAAGATCCACACATCGTTACTCCCACTATAGCCACTGCAGACAACATTCATATAAAAGCATGCATTTTGAATTGCACGCCTACAGCCGCATTGATTCCTTACATTGGCAATGGCATCAACATATTGAACGGGCAGCACATCGTGGTAGAAGAATGCATCTTTAACGATATAAATACAACACAGATAGTTGGAACTGAGACAATTGGTTGGCCTGGCCCTATCGACATCGAAGCCGAGGTCGCTGGAGTAGTATTTGATGATATCATAATCAGAAATTGCGAATTTTCCAATTGCGGTAGAGGAGCTGCCGTTAATATGGGAGCTCCTGATACGACATCTCCAGTGACGACAATAGGAAAGATTATGCTGGAAAACATCCGTGTTGTCGGGACAATGAGAGGATTGTACATTGCTCGATTCAAAGCCACATTACAACTGAATCCACAGATACAGATAGTCAATTCGTCTTTTCAAGATATTAAGGAACAAGCAATAGTACTCTATGAAAGCACATCGAATATTGCTCTGGTGAATTGCCATTTCTCTGCTGCTCCCGGCTATTCTCCATATCGTGGCCCGACGGCCGGACACACAGAAACAAATTGTTCTTTTTCCGGTTTTATCAGCGGTTCAATAGGTTGAATTTATATTATCTTTGCAAGACGATTGACGTACTCATTTTTTATCTATGCCGGTAAGTTCGAACCATAAAAAACGGATTGTCGCTTTTGCCTCAGCCTTCGTGCTGGCCGCTGCCGTGGCCGTGGCCTTGGGCGGCTGGCTGATGGACAGACTGGAAGGGCAGATTGACGTCTCCCTGACGGTACAGGGCGCCAAGGGCGGCTATGTGCAGGTGTTTTACACGACAGACGAACACCAGATGTTCAATGCCCGGCAGAACAAACTCTGCAGAGTCGCTTCGGATTCGGTTGTGGCCAGTCTGCAGGTTAAAACAAACAGCCTGTATCTTCTCAGAATAGATTATGAATGCCCTTCGGGCGAAGTGGTTTTGTCCGATCTGAAGGTGAAAGGGAAGAATGACAGGAAGGTGAGATTCGAAAATCTGAAGACCAATCAGTTGTCCGTCATCGGTCATTCGGACAATCAGATTCATTTGAAATCTTCGGGCAGCGATCCTTACGTGATTTTCCAAGACCCTCTTCGCGTGGAGCCGAAAAAAGCGTTCAATGCCCGGCAGTGCCTCTCGATTCTGATTGTGTTCATGCTGTCTTTCGGCCTGTTATATCTGTGCTTCACCGCTCTGGCAAGTTGCCAAGCCGTATGGGAAGATGTGCTGTTCCTATGCTTGTTCTGTGTGGTCGTCGTGATTCCCGGAATCCGTCTCAGCGACGATGAAAAGTCTCTGAAAGAGAACCGCATGCTGGCCAAAAAGCCTCAACTGATGAAGACGGACGAACTCAACAACGCCTTCGGATCCCAGTTTGAAAGCTGGTTCAACGACCATTTCTTCTTGCGCGACCGCCTGGTGGAGGCCTACTACTCGGCCATGTACCGCCTCAACCGAAGCGGAAGGGTCGGTGATGTGATTGTCGGAGATGAGGGATGGTTATTCCGCGCAATGGACTCGTATCTCTATCAAAACACTCTTTCTTATTCCGAGCAGCAATTGCAGAACATAGCGTCCTATTTGAGCGATTTTTCCGACTGGTGCCATCGTCATGGGAAGGAATTCCGGTTCATCATCGCTCCCGACAAGGAAAGGGTCTACGGAGACCTTCAGCATATTTATCGGAAAACAAAGCCCGACAGCCTCAATTGGACATGGCAGTTGATATCTTATATAGAGCAACATACCGATGTCGACGTCATTTATCCTCTCGACGAATTGAAGGAAGCCCGAACAAACGACAACAGGCTGCTCTACTACAAATACGACACGCATTGGTCCGAATTGGGCGCTTACTACGGCTATCGCAAACTGATGAACACTCTGCCGCCCGACTGGCAGATGTCACCCTTGCCTATGGATAATCTGACGTCCCTAAAAAAGCCATATCGCGACATCTCGGCCAAACTGGCCAATGCCCTTCCGCCTGACAGCAGCGATTATTTCTGCCCGCAGTTCGACTTTCCTGTCGAAAGGTCAAAGGAATATGTGTTAAACGGCCGTGTAGACTTCAGCAACCCCATGGGTCAGAAAAGTGCATTCTTCCTACACGATTCCTTTTCGAAGAACATGTTGGACTGCTGGTTTTCCAACTCGTTCCAGCACATCGCGGCCGATTGGCATTATCAGGCCACGCCCGCCATTCTGAATGAAATAGTCAAAGACGGCTATGACTTGGTTGTCCTCGAAGTGGTGGAACGGTTCTCTTGTCTGTTAGCCGATTGTTCTTTTCCAAACGACTGACCTTTGATAGGGGCTCTATAAGGAAAATCCCGATAGTATGCAGGTGCTGTCCGGGTCAATAACGGAGCGCAACGCATTGTAGTCTCCTTTCTTTGCGTATAGTCTACCTGGCCGTCATTCCCGGCATGGCCTTCAACCGCATTCCGCCGAACCCTGGGACTGTCGGGTAGACAGAGTGCTATAATTTCATCAGATAAAGTGCCCGCTTTCCGTTTGTTGGAGAATCGAACGACAGATAATCCGCCGATGACGACACCCTCGGATGGAGATCGCAGGCAATGTGCCCGACCGTGTTCTTGCGGAAAGACTGGAACTGTTTGGGCGAATGAAGTTCGGCCAAGAGTTCCACTTTCTGCGAAGGGATGTGCACTTTGTACAGTTTCGCCATCCTTCGCTTGTCGGGATAGGTGTCGGTGACAAAGGTCTCATCGTCGATGAAACTTTGGTGTCCGTCGGAATTGAGGACGTCACCTGCAATGACACGGAAATGCTCCAAATCGTGCATATCGAACAGCACATGGCACGATTTTCCGTCTATGACACAGGAGGCCAGCAACTGATGTCTGTGATTCCATACATAATGTGAGCCAGATATTTGCGACGGCAGTTCCCTCAGCGATCCGTCGGCCGTGTCGTACACCATGATTCGTGTCCATCTTTTCATTCTGTCGCCTCCGTTGCGAATCCAGCGATGAAGGAAAGAAATGTACCGTCCGTCGGGAGAAAACTCGCTGTGGGTGACAAAGTGCTTGTATCCCTCTCGAGTGTACTGGGGTGCGGACATGGCCAGTTCGTACAGAGAAACAAGCAGTTTCTTCTCTCCCGACCGCAGATCGAGCAGGAATAACCCGGTCTCTTTCGGAAAATCGTCATCAAGCATGGCCTCCCCATCTTCATAGGGATATCCGTAGCCGGGCATGCAATATTCCAGACGCCCATAGCTGAAAGAAGTCGCCACATTTCCCGATGCATATACGGTGTCGACAGGGCTGCCTGCAAAACGCTTCGTCCCTTCTTTCAGATCACAGATCTCTGCCGAAAGTTTGCCTTCTGAAACCGTGTTGAAAATGACCGTATCCTTTCCGTACCATTGGAGTCGGCATCCTTTGTGGTAATTCCAAGAAAAGGAATCGTCTATCTTGACATACTCGCCCAGCTGACCGTCCTCGACGATGCAGTAGCCCACCGACACGGGTTCTCCGCTTTCGGGCATTCTGCCATCGAAAAACAACTGTTGTGCCAAGCATTTGGTGTCGTCTTCCGAAAGGGGTGACAGGTCGTGAAAACCGAAGAAACAGCCTTCTTTGCAGCAAACAGGTGCACTGAAGAAATTCTTTTTTACGGGCAGCAGGTCAAATGCCTCCTGATAGATGTTCCTGATGGCGAATTTCAACTTGGGATGAGCACTGACCAGATGGTATACGAACGATTCTATCTTATCCATAATAAGTCTGAAGGATATACTTGAGCGAGTCCTGATTGTATTGGAAGAACTGTTTGCGCTTCAAGGTCGAGGTGGACACATGTCCGGAATCGTCCATGTACAGCTGCGGGCGGTAACACACTTTCATGCCGGCATTCCTGATCTGCTCGGCCAGATACAGTTCTTCACCGTAGAGGAACACCGGATAATCTATCTGCGGGCAGGTTTTGAAAAATTGCTTCGTCAGCAGGATGAACGCCCCGTGAGCCGCATAAATCTCCATCGGTTCTTTGGGATTGGTGAATTTTTTCCTCTTGTTCAGGGTGGAATGGTAGAGGTAGAACAGCAGGGGGATTCTGTACATGAGCAGCAGCAGTTTCAGCCTTCGGGGCGAATAGCGGGACAGAATCTTCGGATTGATGTCTCTCTTCATGGAAGAAGACCAGATGCGCGGGGCAATCTGCGCCACATCTGGCTCTATCGGGAGCGCCTGCAGATGGAGGAAAAACTCTTTGCCCAACTGAAGGTCCACATTGGAAATGGCCACATAATCGAATGTCGGCAGGTCCGTCCGACTGTTGAGAATCTTCTGAGCGGTACCGAGATACCCCAGATTGTCGCAGGGAATGACCGTCGCTTTCAGGTGGGCGAAACGGTCTGTGGAAAATGGTTCGAGGCACGACGAATTGTCTGCGACAAGCATTTCCACCTCGACATTATCCGCAGCGCCCGCCGCTTGGTCGACACTCTGCAGATAACGCTCCAAAGCGTTGTATGAATTATAGTTGACGCATACCAGAAGGAATCTCATAGACAGCTTTTCAAACACACGGCTAAAATACTATTTCGCTCCCGATTATCCAAACGCTCAAGTGCGACACTCATTCGACGCCAAGATAAGGTTTCAGCTGGCTGGCCAGCAATTGCGAGAATCGCTGGGCGCCGACAATGTTCAGATGATAGTTGTCGTAGGCGATTGCGTTGTTGTGGAGAAAGCCCTCCAGATGGCTGTCGTCGATGAAGACCGCGCCGCTTTCCCCGCACGCTTTGCAGACAGCGCGAGTGTAGACATTGTCCTGGTTGTAGTCGTCATACATGGGCGAAATGACGACAAACAGCCGGCAACCCATTGCCTGAGCCCTTTGGGCCGTCGCGATGAAACAGTCGATTTTGCGCTGGTCGGGTTCACAGTCGTCTATTTGGAAATCGTTGGGCACGATGGTCTTGCTGACATCGGTGATGGGCCTTCCCCCAAAACCCATCGAGTTCTGCGAAGTAGAATCGGGCGACAGAATGGCCCTGAGAATTCTGCCGGCGGTGGCATTGTAGCGGTAGGAACTCAGACGGACCCGCCATTTGAAGGAAGGTCCCTCCAGACGGTCCAGCACTTCCCGGATATAGGGATTCTTCCAATAATACGGATAAATCAGACCCAGATTTTCCTTTTCGCCGTCTTCGAACTGTCTTTCCTTGAAATCCCACACGATAGCTTTGGGAACGTATCTGTCCAGCATGGAATTGATAAGCGTGTTGACATAGTAGAACTCCTGGGCATCGCCACCGCAGTTGTAAAAACTGAACTGAGGCATGGAGTCGGACAGAATGGAGCAGTCGTATCCCGTCTCGGCCCTAGACGAACCGACAATGACGACATCCGACTGCACTTTGTGGAGACAATGGTAGGATTTCGCCACCCGTTCGCCGTCGGGCGGCATCTTTCTGATAAGTCGGTCAAACAGCTGTCCGACACCGATATCGAGCAAAACGAAACAGACGGCAACGCCGACCAGAAAACAAAGTATGTTCCTTATCTCTTTCTTCATCACCTTAAAATTGGAAATAGATGAACTGGCTGTTGTCGAGGACCCCCATCAGCACGATATAGACCAGCAAGAAGGCCGTCGTCGGGATGGAGATCCAGCGCTTGTCGGAATTGAGCGCCTTCCAGGCAGGATGGAATTCGTCGGCATAGTCTTTGACAAACAGGATGAACAGCGACAGACCTCCAAACAGCATGGCCATAGCCGAAATGAAGGGACGGCCCGGCTCGGTGAATATCTTGGTCAGGGCCATGAACGCATCGCCGATGCTGTCGGCTCTGAACAGTATCCAAGCGAAATTCACCAGCAGGAAAATCCATACGGTCTTGACCAGACGGAAAAAACGGCCGGTAATTTCCTTTTTTCCGAACAGTTTGTTCCACACGGCTTCAATTATCTGACAGACACCGTGCAAGGCGCCCCATGCCACAAAAGTCCAGGCAGCTCCATGCCACAGACCGCTCACCAAGAAGACAATCAGCAGATTGAGCAGGTACCGGGCGTATCTCACTCGGTTGCCTCCCAGGGGAATGTACAGATAATCGCCAAACCAGGATGAAAGACCGATATGCCATCTTTTCCAGAATTCTTTGAAGGAAGTGGAAAAATACGGTCGTCTGAAGTTGTCGGGCAAATGGAATCCCATCGTTTTCGCACAACCCAGGGCCACCAACGAGTAGCCGGCAAAATCGCCGTAAATCTGGATGGTATAGAAAAACGAAGCAATGGCGATGGAGGTGCCGTTGTGCTGGAACAAATTGTCAAAGACGGAGTCGACGTAAGTGCCCAGGCGGTCGGCCACGCAAAGTTTCATGAAATAGCCCCAGACCATCATTTTAAGCCCGGAAACCACATTGTCGTACAAAACGGGATGCGACTCCTTCAGCTGAGGTATCAGACACTTCGCTCTCTGAATCGGGCCGGCCAGAATGACTGGGAAAAACGACACGAACAAGGCGTAGGTGGAAAAATCTTTCTCGGCGGGAACGGTGCCCCGATAGACATCGACAATGTAGCCTGCCGACTGGAAGGTGAAGAAAGAGATGCCAATGGGCAGAAGAAAGTTCACATAGGGCATCTGCCATTTGATGCCCACAGCGGTGAGACAAGCGTCGAGCGATGCGTTCAAGAAGTTGAAATACTTCATGAAAAACAGGATGCCGACGACCAGGACCAGACCGATGGCAACGACAGCCTTGCGCTGCCGCAAATCCGTGTTGCGCTGGAGCAACAGCCCACAGCTATAGGAAACGGCGGTGGATGCCAGCAGTATCAGGGCATACACCGGACGCATCTGCATGTAGAAGTAGTAGCTTGCCAGAAGCAACCAAAGGTTTGCCCACTTGACTCTGTTTCCGATGAGATAGTAGACGACGGCTACTGTCGGAAAGAAAATGAGAAACCCCAGAGAATTGAAAAGCATAGTCCGTGTGTGCTGAAAAACGGTGTAAAAGTACTCACATTATTCCCGTTCTCCAAAAATGCCCGGCTTGTCTGCTTTCAAAAAACGTTCCAGAATCTGAAATCCTCCTTTTTGTGGAGACTGTTTTTGAAAATAATTGTTGTTGTGTTGGAGGCAATCCGGTAAACGAGGTTCGGAATTTTACAGCACTTTGTCCACATGGCAGTCCCAGGATTCGGACGGAATGTGTTCAACTAGTTGGAAGGGAAAGCACAGTCCGACGGTGGGGCAGAACAGGTGCGGCATGAAGCGGTCGTAGAAGCCTTTTCCGCGACCTAAGCGATAGCCTTCCCTGTCGAAGGCCATGCCGGGAATGACGGCCAGGTCGATGCGCCGGTAGTCGGTGAAATCTTCGATGGTGCCTTCGGGTCCGAGTACAGGTTCCATAATCTGCCATTGGTTGGCAAGCATGGAGCCGTCGGGCCGGTAAGTTCTCAGTATGAGATGATCGCCTTGGACCACGGGCAGCAGAAGCAGCTTCTTTCCATACCAACGCTCCAACAATTCCTGCGTCTGCACTTCATCGGGCAGGGCAAAGTAGAGCAGAATGCATTTGGCCTGCTGCCATTCGGGGAGCGATTCCAGCTTTTGGCAAAGCTCGTGCGACATCTCCGCCAGCTGTTCGGCGGAATGTTCCTGCTTGAGCTGCCGTATCCGCGCGCGCAATGCCTTTTTCTGTTCGTGAAGCCCTATGTCCATAAGAACGTTTATTTAACCAAGGTCCCCAGCCCTTCGCACATCTCGACGGCTTTGAGCAGAGTGGGATCCTTCTCCTGAAGCAACTGCCAGAAAGCGTCTTCGCCCAGGGTGTTGCGGGCGATGTAGGCGTATATCTGCGTCTGAAGCTCTTCCATGGCCATGGCGATATCTTTGGAACTGCCCTTGATGCCCTGACTGCGGACATACGACAGGAACTGTTCCTTCCAGTCCTGACGGTCGAGGTGAGCCACCAGCGCCTGAGGCGTCTGGCAGGCCTCCAGTCCCTGACGGTGCCGGTCGGCATAGCGGGCGGCGAACAGGTAGAACAGATTCTTGTTGACCACCTGGGTGTACCATTCGCCCAGCGAGGTGGTGTCGAGCGGCACGAAGCAGTCGGGCATGATGCCTCCGCCTCCGTAGACCGTGCGTCCGTGGACGGTGGTGAAACGCAGGCTGTCGTTCATGCGGATGCTGTCGGCCGAATTGAATTCACCTCTTTCGTAGCGCTTGTAGAGATCCATTTCGTAGTCTTCGAAATCGCCTTTCGTGTAGGGCTTCTGCACACAGCGGCCCGAAGGAATGTAGTAGTGGGCCACGGTCAGGCGCACGGCCGAACCGTCGCGGAAAGGAATCTGCTGCTGGACCAGGCCTTTGCCGTAGCTGCGGCGTCCGACCACATAGCCGCGGTCATTGTCCTGGATGGCACCTGCCACAATCTCGCTGGCGGAGGCCGACCATTCGTCCATCAGCACCACCACAGGCAGATTCTGGAAGGAGCCCGAACCGTCGCTGTAGTTGTTTTCGCGCGGATAGGCCCGCCCTTCGACGTAGAGCATCAGACTGTTGCGCGGCAGCAGTTCGTTGAGGATGAGCAGGGCCGAATTCATCAGACCTCCCGGATTGCCGCGCAGGTCGATGATGAGCCGGTCGCAAGCGTCATGCCGGCACAGTTTGTTGACAATGTTGACGAATTCGTTGTAGGTGGTGCGGGTGAAACTGCCGATTTTGAGGTAGGCGATGTGGTCGTCGATGCGGTAACTGCAGTCGACGCTGTTCATCGGAATGTCGTCGCGCACCAGCGTGTAGGGCAGGATGTCGTCGGTGCCGTAGCGTTTGACACCCACCTGGATGCTGGACTTCTTTTCACCCCGTAGGGTCTTCATGACCAGATCGTTGTTGATGCGTTTGCCGGTGAAGGCGCTGTCGGCGACTGTCACGATGCAGTCGCCGGCTTTCAGACCGGCTCGCTCGGCCGGACCGCCGTTGACCACGGCAATCACCCGGACGGTGTCTTCACGGATGTTGAACTGGATGCCCACACCGCTGAACGAGCCCTCCATCTCTTCATTCGTCTTGGTCATCTCTTCGGCCGAAATGTAGACCGAATGAGGATCGAGCTCGTGCACGACCTGCGGCATGAGTTTCTCGATGATGGCCTTCTCGTCCACATCTTCCACATAGCGGCTGGAAACCAGATTGATGAGTGCGTCGAGCTTGTTCAGACTGACGCTGCCCTTGGGCACGTTGGCGTGGATGGCCTGATTGCGGGAAATGACCATGGCCGCGCCTTTGCCGATGAGCAGACCTGCAAAGGCACAGACGATGACAAGAAGAACGGTCGTTAAAGCGTTTTTTTTCATAAATGTCAGATAAGCTCGTTCTTGTCGCAGAAATCCACTTGGACGCCGGCCCGTCTGAGCAGCTTGAGCCCGTCGTCGAGCCGGTAGGGCTCACCGTAGACGACACGTCTGATGCCGGATTGGATAATCAGTTTGGCACATTCGATGCAGGGCGATGCCGTGATGTAGATGGTGGCCCCTTCGCTGCTGTTGTGGCTGCGGGCAATCTTGGTGATGGCATTGGCCTCGGCGTGCATCACATAGGGCTTGGACTGGTTTTCGCTGTCTTCGCAGATGTTTTCGAATCCCGAGGGTGTGCCGTTGTAGCCGTCCGAAATGATGCGGTTGTCCTTGACCATGAGCGCACCCACCTGGCGCCGCTCGCAGTAGGAGTTCTCGGCCCAGATGAGCGCCATCCGCATATAGCGCCTGTCCAGCGCTTCCTGTTTTTCCTTGTTAATCATAAGTGCTTATTTGATGCCGTTCTGGCGGAGAAGTGCATCGATGGTGGCATCCTGACCGCGGTAACGTCTGTAAAGTTCGAGTGCGTCGGAAGTGTTGCCTTTCGACAGGATATTCTCGCGGAAAGAAGCGGCTCTGTCTGTGTCGAAGACGGCTTTTTCCGTATAGTGTTCGTATGCGTCGGCAGCCAGAATCTCCGCCCATTTGTAGCCGTAGTAGCCGGCAGCGTAACCGCCGCTGAAAAGATGGGTGAAGGATGTGCTCATGGCGCACTGCTCAGGCATGGCCTGAAGTTCGACACACTTCTCGGCCTGATGTTCGAAGGCGGCGATGTCACCGGAGAAAGGCTCGGTGATGGTGTGGTAGGCCATGTCGAGATAGCCGAAACTGAGCTGACGCACACATCCGTAGGCCACATTGAAATTGGCGGCGTCCTTCACCTTCCGCACCAGTTCCATCGGAATGGGTTCGCCAGTCTGGTAATGCTTGGCAAAACCGTCGAGGAACTCTTTCTCGAAAGCCCAGTTTTCCATAATCTGCGAAGGCAGTTCCACGAAATCGCGCGGAACGCTGGTGCCGGCCAGAGCGCCGTAGCGCACGTCGGAAAGCAGTCCGTGCAGGCAGTGGCCGAATTCGTGAAGCAGCGTGGTGAGCTCGTCGAAAGTGATGAGCGAAGGCTTGTCGGCCGTGGGCGGAGTGAAATTGGTGGTCAGCGTGATGAAGGGGCGGTCTTGTTTGCCGTTGCGGCAGTTCTGGGCGTGGATGTCGTTCATCCACGCGCCGGCGCGCTTGCCTTCGCGGGGGAAGAAATCGGTGTAGAGGATGCCCAGATAAGATCCGTCCTTGTCGAACACTTCATAGGCGTCCACGTCGGGATGCCATACCTGAATCTTGCTGTTTTTGCGGAACGTGATGCCGTAGAGTCTGGTGGCCAGGCCGAAAACGCCGTCCTTGCAGTCTTCGAGCTTGAAATAGGGCCGCAGCATCTCGTCGTTGAGGTCGTACTGATAGGTTTTCAGTTTGTTGGAATAGAACGAAAAATCCCAAGGTTGGAAATCGATGAAAGCCTTTTCGTAGCCGATGGCAAAGGCTTTGACGGCTTCGAACTCCTGACGTGCCACCGGCAGATAGGCCTCGCGCAGCTGCTCCAGCATGCGGTAGACCGACCCATTGTCGTGAGCCATTTTGCGATTCAGCTGATAAGAAGCGAAATCCTGGTAGCCGAACAGCTTGCCCAATGCCAGACGTGTATTGACAATATCTCTGATAATCTGGCTGTTGTCGAATTCTCCACCCAAGGCTCGAGTGTTGTATTCGATATAGAATTCCTTCCGGAGTTCGCGGTTTTCGGCATACTTCATGATGGCCGAATAGCTCGGAGCCGTAAGGTCGAAAATCCAACCCTCCTTGCCTGCTTTTTCGGCTTTGGCCTTGGCTGCGGCCAGCGCGCTTTCGGGCAAACCCTTGACGTCGTCGGCCTGCGTGATGTTCTTGGTGAAGGCATGGGTGGCTTTGAGCGAATTCTGTCCGAAACTCATCGTCAGCTGGCTCAGCTGGCTGGTAAGTTCGCGCAGACGGTCGCGGTCGGCTCCTTCGAGGGTGGCTCCGCTTTCCTGGAAATCGAGATACATCTCTTCCAGCAGACGCATCTGTTCGGCGTCGAGCCCCAGACTTTCGCGCCGGTCATAGACGGCCTTGACACGCTCAAACAGTTTTTCGTTGAGGGAAATATTGCTGGAATGTTCCGAAATGAGCGGAGTGACCTCTTCTTCCACGGCCATTATCTCATCGGTCATTTCGTTGTTGGTGAGTGTGCCGAGAATGGCATAGACCCGTTCGAGCATCTGGCCCGAAGCCTCGTAAGCCTCGATGGTATTGGCAAACGTGGGCGCCGCCTTGTTGGAAGTGATCTTGTCGATTTCCGCCTGATGCTGACGGATGGCCTCCTTCATGGCCGGGACGATGTGCTCGGCTTTGACCTCTTGGAACGGAGGCGTCTGACGGTAGGTCTTGTAGTTCTTCGTCAGGGGATTGGCCGCCTGTGCGGCAATCGAAGCGACTATGGCTGTCATAAGAATGAGATGTTTGGTTTTCATATGATGGTTATTTGAATTTCGTCTGAGAATCGCACAGGAGGTCGAGATAATTGCGCAGAATGGTCTTGCTCTGGCCGAACAGCTGCAGGCAGGCTTCCGCGTCGATGCACATGAGCCCGCAGTCGTCGAGGGCGCGCAGCGTGACCGGAACCACGGGCCGGCTGCCGAAGATGCCGGTCCAGACCAGCAGGCAGGGTGCCTCGGCTTCGTACGAGCGTCCGGCTTCCCGACAGGAGACCTTTCCGTTCATCAGAAACACCAGACCCCGGCTGGACTCTCCTTCTTTTAACATGATTTCACCCTCCTGATACTTCTCGAAGTCCAGACTGACTCTGGTCAGAAGTGAAAACAATTCGTCCTGTTCCAATCCATTGAAAATCGGGAATTCTGTAAATAGTTGAAACATAGACATTTTGTTTCTTCTTTAAGGGGCGATGACCATATTGTGCGAAGATAGCACTAAAAAATGACTTATCCGAATGTCAGCGCAGGACGATGTCGCGGATGACCTCCACGCCGACCGCCTCGTTGAGCTTCCGCACCAGATTGTCGCGCATCATCAGCAGCTCGTTGCGCACGATGGCCGAACGCACATGCAAGTAGAGCGTACCCTGACGGATGTAGAGGCCGTCGGTCTGGCGGGCCAGCGTCGTGCCCACCACTTCGGGCCAAAGGTCGATGAGATGCAACTCGTTGAGCGGCCTGTCGAGCTTCTGCTCGTGCAGGACCTGCGTGAGAACATCCTGAAGCGTCTGGGCGTTGCGTCGGATCATAGGGTGCGGTATTCGGCCACTTCGCCGTCTTCGATGCGGAACACCCGACAGTCGCTGCGGGTGTCTTTCAGCGTGGGTTCCAGCCGTTCCAGGCTGGTGTCGGTGATGAAAATCTGACCGAAATCTTTCTGGGCAACCAGCGAAATGATTTTTTCGACGCGCTGCTCGTCCAGTTTGTCGAAAATGTCGTCGAGCAGCAGAATGGGCGTGCGGCCGCAGACCTGCCTGAGAAAGACGAACTGTGCCAGTTTCATGGCAATCAGGCAGGTCTTGGCCTGCCCCTGCGAACCGACCCGTTTGAGCGGAAAACCGTCCATGGTGATTTCGAGGTCGTCTTTGTGGATGCCGCGGGTGGAATGGCCGATGAGGCGGTCGCGTTCGCGCGTACGGGCCAACTGCAGGTCGAGCGGTCCGTCGTCGAGGTGCGAGGTGTAGCGCAGGCCCACTTTTTCGTTTCCGCCCGAAATGGTCCGGTAGTAGTTTTCAAATACCGGGACGAAGGCTTCGACGAATTCCCGCCTTTTGCGGTAGATGACATCTCCGTGCTTGGCCATGGGTATTTCGTAGACTTCGAAAAGGGAAGCGTCGAAACGGCCCTCTTCGTCCTTCAGCATGGCATTGCGCTGGGTGAGAGCCGCTTCGTAGCCGATGAGCGCCTGCATGTAGCCCACATCGTACTGCGAAATGGCCATGTCGAGAAAACGGCGTCTCTCTTCTCCGCCTTCGCGGATAAGCTCTTCGTCGAAAGGGGAAATCAGCACGAGCGGAAGCCGCCCGATGTGCTCCGAGAGCCGTTGATAGGCTTTTTTGTCGTGCTTGAACACCTTCCGCTGACGCCTTCTGATGCCGCAATAGTAGGTCTCTTCCTGCTCTCCTTCCCGATAGTCGCCCTGAAGCATGAGAAAATCGGCTTCGTGGTGAATGTTCTGGGCGTCGATGGGATTGCTGTGGCTTTTGCAGAACGACAGATAATAGACCGCATCGAGCAGATTGGTCTTTCCCTGTCCGTTGTTGCCGAAGAAACAGTTGAGGCTGGGAGAAAACTCCAGCGTGGCCTCCCGGATGTTTTTGTAGTTGATGAGCGATAACTTCTGCAAATACATGTCGTCGTGCGTCTTGAGAGCATTTTGCGATACAAAAGTAGAAAAAAATCGACGGATATTTTCTTAATAGAACGAATTGCCTTACTTTTGCACGCTTATTGAAAAAATAATCTGTCAATCAATAAATCAATTATGGCAACCAAAAAAGTAGCCCCCAAGGCTGAAGAACAGAAAGAGAACATTGAAAACGTCAGCGAAGTGCTGTCACGCTCCGAGCAGTTCATCGAAAACAACCAGAAGAAACTGCTTTACGCCCTGATTGCCGTGCTGGTCGTCGTGGTAGGTATCGTATTTTACAGCAACAATATTCTGGCGCCCAAGGAGAAAGAGGCCGCTGAACTCATTTTCAAGGGTGAGGCCTATTTCGCCGCCGATTCCTTTGCCGTAGCCATCAACGGCGACGACATCGACTACATCGGTTTCGAAGCCATTGCCAAGCAGTACGGCATCACCAAGACCGCCAAGCTGGCCAAGACCTACATGGGTCTCTGCTACAAGGGCATGGGCGACTATGAAAACGCTGTCAAATATCTGGCCAAAGCCAATGCCAAGGATATCATCGCCACTCCCGCCATCAAGGCCGCTCTGGGCGACTGCTACGTAGAGCTGGGCGAAAACGCCAAGGCTGCCGCCACGTACATGAAGGCCGCCAAGACCCACAACAACGTGCTGGCTCCCATCTGCCTGATGAAGGCCGCCCGCGTCTTCGAAGCCGACGGCAAGACCGCTCAGGCTCTGAAGGCCTATGAAATCATCAAGAACGAATACCCTCTGTCGCAGGAAGGCAGCGAGGTGGACAAATACATCGAGCGCGCCAAACTGGCGAAATAAGTCCGCATGGCCACACGCAACCTGTCTTTGTATCAGCCGGAACTGATGCCCGATGCCTCGGGGATGAGTTTCGATATTGTCGTGTCGGAATGGAATCATGAGGTGACGGGCCGTCTGCTTGACGGCGCGCTGGAGTTCCTTCGGGCTCAGAATGTTTCGGAAGATAGGATTGCCATCCATTGGGTGCCGGGAAGTTTCGAACTGGTCTATGCTTCGGCCCGTCTGTTGGAGAAGTCTTCTTCCGACGCTGTCATAGCGCTGGGCTGTGTGGTCAGAGGCGGAACGCCCCATTTCGATTATGTCTGCCAAGGTGTCACCGAAGGGATTTCGGCGCTGAATGCCAAGGGCGTCAAACCGGTCATTTTCGGCTTGCTGACTACCGACGACATGCAGCAGTCGCTCGACCGCGCCGGCGGCAAATATGGCAACAAGGGTGTGGAGGCCGCCAAGACGGCCGTTCAGATGGTGGCTTTCGAAAAAAGTCTGAGATAGAAGCTGCGCCGAAATTCGTCAGCCGAGTTCCAATCCGAGACGTTTGCGCAAATCGTTGAGCGCAGGATTGGCTTCAGTCATAGCTTTCAATTGGTCCTGAGGTGTCAGGGCCAATTTTTTTTCGTCTCCTTCGCTCACGCGAATGTTGAAACCGATGTGGGTGTTGTGGAGGTTTCCCTGCAGATGCTGCAGAATGTAGGGCTTGATTTCGGTCAGACGTTTTTCCAGATTGGAGTGGAAAACGACGAATTCAAACTCGGTCTGGCCTTTGGCCTCAGGCTCGTTGGCCAGCATGGCGTTGAGCAGCTGCGGGTCTTTGGCAAGGAATGTCTGGGCGTATTCTTTCCAAAGTTCTTTGAGCCTACTGAAGACAAAAGGCTCGTTTTCTTCGATTTTCTGAGGTTCTTCGGTCGGCTGGTTGGAGATGGTCTCCTGGCTCTGATGGAGCGAGAACGATTGCGGACGGTGCCTGCTGGGCGTTGCGGGTTTGGCGGCCGCTTGAGGCTGAGGAGCGGGGGCCGGCTGAGGAGCCGGTTGAGAAGCGGGGACTGTGGCCTGAACCTTGGGAGCCGTGGCGGCGGGATGGGCGTCTGTTGACGACTGAGCGCTTGCCGAGGGCTTGGGTTGGGCTGAGGGGGCAGGCTGGGTGGAGGCTTGTGAGGAGACCGACGCTGCAGCGGGGGCCGTGACCGACGTTGCGTTCGGCGTGGCGGCGCCTGACTGCGAAAAGCCCGGCAATCTGCCTTTGCCGTCGGATGGGGCAGGCGTGTCGCCCACACAAAGTCTGATGAGGCACAATTCCACCAGAAGCCGTTTGTTGCGGCTGGTCGCATATTGCATCAGGCAGTCGTTGCAGGTCTTGAGCGCCCAGACCAGCCAATCGAAAGGACAGGCCGCCGACTGGTGCAGATAGTTTTCCTTGATCTGTTCTCCCGCTTCGAGCAGTTTCACGCTGCGCGGATCTTTGCAGATGAGCAGGTCGCGGAAGTGTGATGCGAGCCCCAGAACGAAATTCTGGGCATCGAATCCGAGTCGGAGAATTTCATCGAACAGCAGCAGCGCCTCTGTGCTCTGATGCTGCAGAAAATGGTCGGTCAGGCGGAAGAAGTAGTCATAGTCGAGCACATTCAGATTGTCGATGACACCCTTGTAGGTGACCTTCCTTTCGCCGAAACTGGCCACCTGGTCGAAAATCGACAGCGCGTCGCGCATGCCGCCGTCGGCTTTCATGGCAATGACGTTGAGCGCCTGAGGCTCGTATTCGATGCCTTCCGATTGGGCCACGTACTGAAGGTGCTCCTGAATGTCGGCCGTGCCGATGCGGTGGAAATCGTATATCTGGCAACGCGACAGAATGGTCGGAATGATTTTGTGCTTCTCGGTCGTGGCCAGAATGAATACGGCGTGGGCCGGCGGTTCTTCCAGAGTCTTCAGGAACGCGTTGAAAGCCTGCGTGGAGAGCATGTGGACCTCGTCGATGATATACACCTTGTATTTGCCGATGGCTGGCGGAATGCGCACTTCTTCAGTGAGAGCGCGGATGTCGTCGACCGAATTGTTGGACGCGGCGTCGAGCTCCAGAATGTTGTAGGAGCGCTGCTCGTCGAACGCGCGGCACGATTCGCACTCGTTGCAGGCTTCTCCTTCGGCCGTCGGATGCAGGCAGTTGATGGCTTTGGCGAAAATGCGCGCGCAAGTCGTCTTGCCCACGCCTCTCGGACCGCAAAACAGGTAGGCGTGAGCCAGCTGCCCGTTCCTGACGGCATTCTGAAGCGTGGTAGTCAGAGCCTTCTGCCCGACCACCGAACGGAAAGTGTCGGGGCGATACTTCCGGGCTGATACTTGGTAGTTGTCCATATCGAATAGTTAAGTATGCAAAAATAGTAAATCGTCGTGCCAAGCACAAAATTATTTTGAATTTCCTGCACTTCCCCGTATCTTTGTTTCATCAATTGTGCCCAATGGGGAAAATTAAAGATACATATCAGAAAATCAAGCGGTTCTTGCCAAACAGATATTGGGTGACGCTGGCTGTTTTCTTCATTGTCATCGCTTTTGTCGACAGCAACAATCTGATCAAACGTTTCCGCTATGACATCGAGATCCGTCAGTTGCAGCGCGAGTTGGAAGAGAGCCGCGAGGCTTGCGAAAAGGTGACCCGCCAGCTCGAAGACCTCCGCCAGGGCACTCAGGAAGTGGAAAAGATTGCCCGCGAGCAGTATCTGATGAAAAAAGACAACGAGGTCATCTTTATCCTGGAAGAAGAATAATATGGGAAAGACCGACATTTTCGACATACTCTATCTCTTGGGTGCCGTGCTGATGATGGGAGCCATCATTCTGTTCATGGAAGGCGTCGCTTGGGCCTTTTACTCCTTCTGTGCCGGGGCTGTCCTCTATCTGGCCTTTCATCTGAAACATGCCTATCGGGGCGACGATTTCCGTCTGAAACGGCTCAACCGGCTATTCGGTTTCAACGTGATTCTGGTGGCCGGAAGCGCTTACCTCATGTACATCGGCAACAATTCGTTTGTGGTGCTGATGCTGCTGGCGGCCCTTCTGGAATTCTATCTCAGCTGGAGAAGCGACCGGTACAGCAAAGACGACGACAACCGCTGAGCCCGCATGTCTTCCCCTTCTTTCCGATTCAAACAGTTCGAAGTCTTTCACGACCGTTGCGCCATGAAGGTGGGCACCGATGGCGTGAGTTTGGGCGCATGGGCCGGTCAGAGCCTCCTGTCATGCGACGGTCAGACCGGCAGGATACAGTTGCGCATGCTGGATATCGGCACGGGAAGTGGACTTATCGCGTTGATGCTGGCGCAACGTTTCCCGGAAGCACGGATTGATGCCGTGGAAATTGATCCCGAAGCCGCTGCCCAGGCTCGCGAAAATGTGGAGCGCAGTCCGTGGCCCGACCGCATCTGCGTGACGGAAGGCGCTTTCCCCGATGTCCCGCGGTCGGGCCTCTACGACCTGATTGTCTGCAATCCGCCCTTCTTCCAGCATGCGCTGAAGGCTCCCGACCCCCAACGCAGCCAGGCGCGTCACGATGCTTCGCTGAGCCTGTCTCTCCTGGCTTCGTCGGTGAAGGCTTTCCTGGCTCCACAAGGCGTTTTTTCGCTCATTCTGCCTACTTCCGAGGCCGACTCTTTCGCGGCTTCCTGCCGTTCGGCCGGGCTCCATCTCCAGTCGTACTGCGATTTGATTACTGTCGAAGGAAAAGCCCCCGCCCGTGTGATGATGGAATGGACTCTCCGGCCACAGGACTGCCGCCGCGAATCGCTCGCTGTCCGAAATGCCGCCGGTATCTATACTCCTGCCTACGATTCTCTCGTCCGAGCGTTCTATCTTTAAGCGGACGTCTTTCACACCGGTAAATCGGCCTGTCGAAATGCCTCCTTTGCAAGTCTCATTTCCGTCCGCCAAAAAATGGGAGGTACAACGGAGGAACAGCGGAGGAACGACGGAGGTACATCAGAGCAGCTTTCCGGTGCGAGCAGACAGCCCTCTGTCCGACGGGCGGTCACACGTGAACCGCAGCGCAAAGATACTGCCTGTTTTTCCCATTAGTACACTTTTCCCTGTAATTCGAAGGCCGTTTCCCTGGAATTCTGCAAAGAGGCTAGTGAGTGTTAACTGTAAACTGTTAACGTCTGTATGCGTTGAGACCTCGTCAGATCTTCCGATTGTGTTGCAGGTCTGCCCGCCACTCCGACTGGCCTGTCGGAAAAGGTTAGTGTGGTTCTACGCGGCTGAGCGCATTTTTTGGCCACTATCGTCTGGGGAGAACCGTCTCCTTCGCGCCGCAGCCGCCGAGGTTAGTGTGGTTCTACGCGGCTGGACGCGTATCTGGGCCACCAACGTCTGGGAAAATCGCCGAAAAGGGTGTCCCGTGGCGGAGGTTAGTGGCTGGGACAATGCCCGAAGCGGCTGAAACCACACTAAGGTCTGAGCGGCAGAACGGTCTGTGGCAGGGGCTCCAGTCGCGCAAGCGAAAGGATTGGTTGCAGCCTCTAAAACGTTATTTTATTCGATGCGTGAGGACCGCACGCATGAACTCATGACCGACAGTCTGACCAGGCAACTGATTACATCTGCAAGTCTGGAGACTCCGCGAGAGCGGCTCCAGACACACTCGATGAAACACTACCTCCGATTGAT